>JAZNUD010000042.1:0-6420 GCA_045592085.1 Acutalibacteraceae bacterium
AAGAATTTTCACGGAGCAGATTTTTGGTCAATCAAGGCATAAAGCGGAGCAAATCCTTTGTGGATTTGCGAGCATTTTAACGACGAGTGAACGGAAATATGCCCGTGAAAATCACGGTTCGAATTATTCCATTCACCTTAAACGGAGGTACATTATGGTAAACACAGAGCAGCCGACTCTCAACAAAAAATCATTCCTGAGCCGACTCTTTAAAGATAACGCATATTGCTGGCTTTCAATGGGGTGCACAATAGGCATAATGATTCTTGTCTATTTTTGCTACGATCTTTTCCCCTTCGGTGAAAGAACAATCCTGCGAATGGATCTTTATCATCAGTACGGCCCTCTTTTCGCTGAGCTTTACGACAGAATAACCAATCTCGAAAGCTTCTTCTATTCGTGGCGTACGGGTCTCGGTTCGCCGTTCCTCGGCAACTTTTTCAACTATCTGTCAAGCCCCGGTATGATTTTTATGCTCCTTTTCGGCCATGAAAATATGCCCGAGGCAATTGCGGCGATGATTGCCGCAAAGGGCGCACTCGCAGCCGCATCTTTTACCTACTATCTCAAAAAATCCCAGGACAGACACGATTTCACAACAGCTGCATTCGGCGTTCTCTATGCAATGTGCGGATATTTCGTTGCGTATTATTGGAACGTTATGTGGATTGACGCAATGGTTTATTTTCCGCTGGTCATCCTCGGCATTGAGAATATCATCAACAAGCGAAGCCCGAAGCTCTATATCCCTATGCTCACCGTTACTCTTCTTTCAAGCTATTATATGGGATATATGACCTGCATTTTTGCGGTGCTCTATTTCCTTGTTTATTTCTTTGCGAACTACGAATTCTCCTCAAGGGTTTCCGACTGCACTTTTTCCGTAAACGAAAAGGGTGAAAAGGTTTATAAGCTTAAGGATAAAATCTGCGGCAACGTATTCCTGCAGAGCGGATTTACCTTCGCTTTCTCAAGCATCGGCGCAGCCTGCCTTGCAGCGTTTGCTCTGATTCCCCTTTATTTCATCCTCAAAAGCTGCTCGGCAACATCGGGCACCTTCCCCGAAGAATACAAGTCATATTTCTCGATTTTTGACTTCCTTGCAAACCATCTTGCATCGGTTAACCCGACAATCAGAAGCAGCGGAACGGACGTTTTACCCAACGTTTACTGCGGTATGGCAACGCTGATTCTCGTTCCCCTTTATTTCTTCACGAAATCAATTTCAATCAAAGAAAAAACCGCAACCGTTGCGTTGCTCGGAATTCTCTATTTCAGCTTCAACGTCAATTTCCTTAATTATATCTGGCACGGCTTCCACTACCCCAACGACCTGCCCTACCGCTTCTCGTTTATGTATTGCTTCGTGCTTCTTGTTATTGCCTATAAGACACTCACAAGGCTTCACGAATTCAGCGGCAGAGGAATCCTCGGCGCTGGTCTGGGCGTTATGCTGGCAATTATCCTCATTCAGGAAAACGGCTCCAAAAACGTTGAAGAGGTAACAATCCTTATCAGTCTTATTTTCGTTGTTACCTACTGCCTTGTTTTTGCTCTTATGAAGGACAGCAAATATCAGAAATCCGCCGTTTCGGTGCTTCTGCTTTGCTGCATTATCGGTGAAATTGCCTGCGCAAATACTGACCGCTACAGTATGAATCAGCCCAAGTCATCATTTGCAGGCGACTATGATGAGTTCGTGGTGCTTAAGAGCGATCTTGATAAATACGACGGCAGTGACGATTACCGTATGGAGCTTGTTGACAGCAGAGCAAGAATGGACCCTGCCTGGTACGGCTTCAACGGCGTTTCAACCTTCACGTCAATGGCATACGAAAAGCTCTCCAACGCGCAGAGCAACCTCGGTATGTTCAGCAACTATATCAACAGCTACACCTATCATCTGCAGACACCCGTTTACAATATGATGCATTCGCTCAGATATATCGTTGATAATTCAACCGACGTTGACCTTGCCGACGATTACTATTCAAAGCTTATGACATCGGGCAAGTTCACGGCATATAAAAACGAATATTATCTGCCCATCGGCTTCTCGGTTGACAGAGCAATCAAGCTCTGGTCATCGGATAAAACCAATCCCTTTGATGCTCAGGGCGAATGGTTTGAAAAAGCAACGGGCGTGAGCGACGTATTCAAGATGATGACAATCAGCGAGGTGCGCTACTTCCAATTTGACGAAATCACCTCGGGTCTTGAAACGGGCGACATTTATTTCACGAAACCCGATACGGGCGAAGGCGAAGCCACGTTCTTCCTTACCGTCCCCGAAAAACGCCACTGCTATCTTTTCGTTGATTCCACGGCATTCGACGAAATCACAATCAGCAAGGGTGACAAAACCTTCGTTCAGAATACCGATGAACCTTATATCTATGACCTCGGAGTTGTTTCTCCCGACGAGATCGTAACCGTACTCATCAAGGTTACGGATAAGGATTACGGCTATATTGATTTCTTCCCCTATTACGTTGACGACGAGGCTCTTAACAAGGGCTACGAAGTCCTCAAAAAGGGTCAGCTCAACGTAACGTCATTTGATGACACAAAGATTACAGGCACCGCCACCGCCGCAGAGGATGGCGTATTCTTCACCTCAATCCCCTACGATGAAGGCTGGAAGGTCAAAATCGACGGCAAGGAAATTCCCAAAGCCGATTACGTTTCGCTCGACGAAGCATATCTTTGCTTCAATATGCCTGCAGGCAGCCACGAAATCGAGCTCGAATTCGAGCAGAGAGGCTTTGTTATCGGCGTTGCGGTTTCGGTTGCAACGGTCATCCTGATGATTCTCGTTGCCGTTCTCTTCTCGATGCTGAGAAAGAAGAAGGCAGAAAAGCTTGCTCTTGCCGAAGCTGAACTGGTGAGAGTCAGAGAAACGCTTGAGGCTCAGGAAAATCCCGAAGAAATCGTGCTTGACGTTGACGGTGAAGCCGAAACACCCGATGAAACGGTCGACGGAGATGCTCCGCAGGAAATTGACAATCCTGCCGATGAAGCTTCCGAAGAAACGGAGACGGAGGAGAAATCCGAAGAAAAATCCGATACCGCAGAAGAAGCATCAATCCCTGACGAAGATTTCACCGACGAAACCTGAATATAAAGCTTTAAGCCGCATCTTATAACGGATGCGGCTTAATTTGTTGTAATAAATTTTATTTTATATCTTGATAAAAATTTTCGGGTGATATATAATATAAAATTAGTTAAACAATTTCAGGAAGGGTGTTAAAATTGGGCAGAATCGGTTTTGACAATGCGGCTTATATCGAGCGTCAGTCCGAACAAATCAGCAAGCGAATCAACGAATTCGGCGGTAAGCTTTATCTTGAATTCGGCGGCAAGCTCTTTGATGACTATCACGCATCGAGAGTACTCCCCGGCTTCGCTCCCGACAGCAAGCTCCAGATGCTCAAGCATATTTCCGATGACGTTGAAGTTGTTATCGTTATCAATTCGGGCGACATCGAAAGCAACAAAATCCGCCGTGACCTCGGCATTACATACGATGCAGACGTTTTGCGCCTTATCGATGCCTACAGAGGTGCAGGTCTCTTTGTCGGAAGCGTTGTTCTCGCTCAATATAAAGGTCAGCCCTCAGCACTTGCTTTCAAATCAAAGCTTGAGCAGCTTGGCGTAAAGGTGTTTATCCACTACACAATCGAGGGCTATCCCTATAACGTTGCCCATATCGTCAGCGACGCAGGCTTCGGCAAGAACGATTTCATCGAAACCGAAAGACCCCTTGTTGTTGTCACCGCCCCCGGCCCCGGAAGCGGCAAAATGGCGGTCTGCCTTTCTCAGCTTTATCACGAAAATCAGAGAGGCAACAAAGCAGGCTACGCAAAGTTTGAAACCTTCCCCATCTGGAATCTCCCCCTCAAGCACCCCGTTAACCTTGCTTACGAAGCGGCTACTGCCGACCTCAACGACGTCAATATGATTGACCCCTATCACCTTGAGGCATACGGCGTAACAACCGTTAACTATAACAGAGACGTTGAGGTTTTCCCCGTGCTCAACGCTATTTTCGAAAGAATCGAGGGTATCAGCCCCTATAAATCCCCCACCGATATGGGTGTTAATATGGTCGGCTACTGCATAAGCGACGACGAAGCGGTCAGAGAAGCTTCAAAGGCTGAAATTGTACGCCGTTATTTCAACGCAATGTGCGATTTGCGTATGGGCAGAGGCAAGCAGGAGGCTGTTGACAAAATCGTCAGCCTGATGAATCAGGCAGGTGTCAGCATCAGCGACAGAGCCGTTATCAAAGCGGCTGTTGACAGAAGCAACGAAACCGAGGGTCAGCCCGCAGTTGCCATCGAGCTCCCCGACGGAAGAATCGTTACTGGCAAAACGTCAAACCTTCTCGGTGCATCCTCTGCGGCACTTCTCAATGCGGCAAAGGCAATCGCTGGTCTGCCCGATGACCTTCTTATGATTGCGCCTTCAATCATCGAGCCGATTCAGGAGCTCAAGACGGGTATCCTTAAGGGTCACAACCCGAGACTCCACTCCGACGAAACCCTTATTGCTCTTTCAATGAGTGCAAACACCAATCCCGTCGCCAAAAAGGCTCTTGATTCCATAGAGCTTCTCAAGGGCTGTGAGGCTCATTCAACGGTCATCCTCTCCCAGGTCGATGCCGACGTTTACAGAAAAATCGGTATGAATCTCACCTGCGAGCCGAGATATCAGACCAAGAAATTATATCATAAATAAACAATATATAAAAAAATATCCCGTATCAGCCAATCGGTTGATACGGGATTTTTGTTGTTTGAATTATGAATTATAACCCATTTCGAATGCTTTGAGGTTGAGTTCAAGGAATTTGGGCGGAACACTCTCCTTGAGTGCCTTAATCCAAATTTCCTTGTCAAGCTCCATACTCTTTGCCATTGCGCCGATGAGAATAACGTTGACTGCCTTTGCAGTACCCGCTTCAACGGCAAGGGGCAGAGCATCAATAGCCTGCACTGCCGCACCCGATGCCCTGAGAGCATCGATAACTCCCTCGGGATATTCAGCAGCACCCATAACAACGGGCATAGGGTCAATCTGCTGGGTGTTGACGATAATCTTACCGTCGGGCTTGAGATACTCAAGCCATCTTGCAGCCTCAAGCTGCTCAAAAGCAAGGATGATATCCGCTTCACCCTTTTCAATGATGGGAGAAGCAACCTTTTCGCCCCATCTGACGTAAGTAACGACGGAGCCGCCGCGCTGGCTCATACCGTGAACCTCGGAAACCTTTACGTCGAAGCCGCAGTCAAGAAGAGCAGAACCGAGAATAGGGCTGGCAAGAAGTGTACCCTGACCGCCGACACCGACTATCATAATTGATTTATTCATATCCGTTCCCCTCCTTATTCGATTGCGCCGAACTTGCAGAGCTGGCTGCAGACGTTGCAGCCGAGGCACTGCGTAAAGTCGATCTGTGCCTTGCCGTCCTTCATACTGATTGCGGGACAGCCTATCTTCATACACATTTTGCAGGACTTGCACTTATCCTTATTTACCTTGAGAGGAGGATTGTGCTTGACGGTCTTGAGAAGTGCGCAGGGTCTTCTTGAAATAACTACGGCAGGGCCGTCAGCCTCAAGAGCCTTCTGGATGCCGTTCTTTGTTTCCTCAAGATTATAGGGGTCAACAACGATAACGGTATGGATACCGACAGCCTCTGCAAGCTTTTCAAGGCTTACCGCCGCTGCAGGCTCACCCTTGATGTTGAAGCCCGTTGTGGGATTCTGCTGGTGACCCGTCATACCCGTGATAGAGTTATCGAGAATGATAACAACCGAATCGGTTGCATTATAAGCGATATTGATAAGACCCGTTACGCCCGAGTGGATGAAGGTTGAGTCACCGATAACGGCAACGCTCTTCTTTGCGTTTGCAGGATCGGCAAGGTTTCTGCCGTGGAGACCCGAAACGGATGCGCCCATGCAGAGTACGGTATCAATCATACCCAGAGGCTGGGATGCGCCGAGAGTGTAGCAGCCGATATCGCCGCTGACGGTAACCTTAAGCTGCTTGAGAGCATAGAAAAGTCCTCTGTGGGGACAGCCTGCGCAAAGCACGGGAGGTCTGGGAACGATATTGACATCAGCCTTCATACTCTCAACCTCTTTACCGAGGATGACCTTAGCAATAAGGCTCTGTGAATACTCACCCTGAAGAGTAAAAGCATCCTTGCCGATAACATCAATGCCGTTCTTGCGGCAATGGGTTTCAATATAATCATCAAGCTCTTCAAGAACATAAACCTTTTCGCATTCAGCGGCAAAATCCTTTATCATCTGAACGGGAAGCGGATAAACGCAGCCGAGCTTGAGATAAGATGCATTTTCGCCGAGAGCTTCTTTTGCATACTGATAGCAGATACCCGAGGCGATA
>JAZNUD010000043.1:0-9467 GCA_045592085.1 Acutalibacteraceae bacterium
CAGAATGAACGGGGCCAGATCTGATAGCAAACCGCGTCTTTATACCACTGTGTCTTTTTCATTGAATATTCTCCCTTCGGAAATTAATTACAAATTTTATTATATCAGAAAATAATATTTATTACAACCTTATTTATAAAATAAAGGGAATGCCGTCTGCAAACGAAACCTTGCGGATTCTTGCGCTTCTGCAGGGGTCATAGAGCGAATCGCCGTCGGAATATCCGCATCTGCCTTCAAAGCAGACCTCGTCCCTTGAATGGTAAACGATAAGCCATTCGCCGTTTTCATCCTTAACGAATGAATTGTGACCCGGACCGTATTCGCCGTCAAGGTCATCGGAGGTGAGAAGCGGTTTATCGAGTTTTGTCCAGCTTTCAGGCTTCATAAGGTCGGCGTTTTCATCGGCATACATCAGACCGATGCAGTATTCGGGACCCGTTGCCGAAGCGGAAAATGCAAGATACACCCTGCCGCCGTGAAGCATCGCCGCCGCACCCTCGTTGACGGGAATCCTGACACGCTCCCAATCAAATTCGGGCTTTGTAAGAAGCATTGCAGGGGCGGTGGTTTTCCACGGCTCATCGGGGTTAACGGTTGAGAGATAAACGTTGGAGTTGCCGCCGTTCTGCGCCCAGGCAACGTAATGTTTTCCGTTGCATTCAAAATAAGTCATATCAAGCGAAAAGCCGCGGAACGAAAACTCATCGGGTGCGGTGAATTTGCCTTTATCTGTCCACGCATCGTTATAGGGGTCGTTGCCCTCGCACATAATGATGTGGCAGTCGATATCCCAGACGTTATCGGCACTTGCGCTTGCGGCAAAAAGCACGTACCATCTGCCGCCGATTTCGTGGATTTCAGGTGCCCAGATAAAGCGATGCGAAAGCTCGGAATTCTTCTCGTCCCAGATGACCTTTTCCTCTGCCGAGGCAAGACCCGAAACCGTTTCAGACCTGCGGAGAATGATTCTGTCATAACCCTCGGGGTCATCCTTGCCGTACATCGGATAGGATGCGGTGAAATAATAATAGCCGTCGCTGCCCTTTTTCACAAACGGGTCGGCTCTGTCCCTGATGAAAATTTCGGTTTTTTCTCTCATATTCTCACCTTTTCGCATTTGATAATTAATTTTAACACATAACCGGCTTCGTTTCAACAAAAAAGCTCTCCAAAAGGGCGTCACTACATAAGGGATTTAAGCCTTAAAACAGAATATTTTGGCACATAACTGCGTTAAAAATGCTTGAAATCCACAAAGGATTTCTGCGCTTTTTGCCTTGTTCTGTATCCAAACTATCCCATTTTAAGGTGCGAAGCAGTTTTTATCAGGTTATTTTTCGTTCAGACGAAATGACAAAAATCCCGTGATACTTTGTGTATTACGGGATTTTTTCGTAATGTATTAACGGAAAAGAGCCGATAAAAACCTTAACTTCCTTATGGAGTGCCGCCCAAAGGAGAGCTTGATTTTACGCTACAAGGAACTTATATTTTGCCACGCTGTAAAGCGGAATGAACGGCACCATAATCGGCACTGTTTTGACGTATTTCTGATATTCGGGGTCATTGCCGTAGTTCTTATTCTGACGCAGCTCAAGACGGCGTGCACCGCTGAACATAACGAAGATGATGCCGATATAGCCGACAAGAGCAAGAATCCACTGACCGACACCCGTGAGAATATTCACACCCGAAACAAGAACGCCCGTCCAGAAAATCATTTCGCCGAGATAGTTGGGGCAGCGGACAAGCATATAAAGACCCGTATCGCAGAAACGCTTGGGATTCTTTTTCTTTGAATTGTTCTTCTGAATATCGGCAACGGATTCGATGATGATACCCAGAGCCATAATCACAAGACCTGCAATGCAGAAGCCGTCCGTCTTTTTGCCGTTGAGCAGTCTGTAGAAAACGGGAAGAACCTGGGTGACGTAGAGTGCGCCGCAGGTGACCCAGATAGCGCATTTGACACCGAATTTCATCGTTTTGCCGTCTTTGATTTCGGTTTTCATCGTGTTGCGGTAGGATGCGCTCTTGAGTTCACGGATGAGCAGATATCCGCCGAGACGGACACCGTAAATGAAGAAAAGTGCGCAGGCGATAATTGTGCCGATGCTCAGTCCGTTGCGGAAAAGCACAAGCATAAGTACGCCGAGACCTGCGATTGAGAATCCGTAACCGAGCGAAATAAAATAAACGTATTTATAAAATCCGATTGAGCTGATAAGCATTGCGGCGGCAAAAAGCAGCCAGAAGCTGAGGGGTGCAACCATAATTATTCCTCCGTATATAATTTGTTAATTAATTATAGTACAGCACGGAACAATTATATTATCAAAAAGGAAATACTAATCAATTTTTTTGAGAAATGTTCAAAATCAATCATTATCAAGCGCAACCTTGATTTCGTAAATGATTCGGGCAATGATATGCTTTACGATGCGGATGATTTTTGCAAAGATATTTTCGCCTTCATAAGGCACGTCAACACCTTCGCCGCCGAAGCAGCCGATATTGCGGCTTACGAATTTGTTGCCGAAGAAGTCGAGGTCATTCTCCTGACCCTCAATCTCATAGCCTGCACCGATAAGCGGAGAATCTGCCGAAAGACGGAAGCTTTCGGGGTCGGAATAATCCGTGCCGACAAAGCCGGGAACGGTATTCATCGAGCCCATATCAATCAGCGGAGGCTCGCAGTTATAATAGCAGTTGTTGCCGATGATGTTGCCGTCACGGGGCAAATCCCAGATATCATAGGCAACGAAGCAGCCCTCCATCGGCATAATTATGTTGTTGACAACAAGGGAATCGTACATATCAATCAGGTGGAAATCGCCGCAGTTGACGATTGTGTTGTTATAGAAGCTGATGTTATGCTCGCCCGGGTTTGCGGAAATTCTTGACCTGCCGCCGTTATCGTTGACGGAAAGACAGTATCTGACGGTGTTGTTGTGGTGACCGCTGTAGTTGGGGTTGTTGCACATAAAGCGCATATTATCGTGGGAATAGATATACTGATAGGTGCAGTTGTTGGAATGCGAATCAAAGTCAACGGACATACCGTCGCCGAAATTCTTCTGACCTGCGATTTCGCAATACTGGAACACACTGTTTTCACTTCCCCAGAACCACATTGCGGCTGTGAAATACTGAATCTCGCCGTTTTCATCGAGACCGACACCCTGGCAGCAGTTGATTGACCTGCAATACTGAACGATTGCGCCGTCGCACATACCGACAACAACTGCCTCGGCATCCATTTCGTGGAAATAGCAGTGCTCAACGAGCACGCCCGTATTATAAATGGGGTCGATATCCTCCTCGTTTTCGCACCAGGGAGCCTGCTCCTCATTCCACGAGCCCCAGATGATAACACCGTTTGCGCAGTTATAAACCTCGCAGCCCCTTACCGTGAAATCATTGACGGCATATCTTGAGCGTGCAGGCAGACCCTTGACCATAACAGCGGCTCTTGCGCCTGCCGCACCGTTCTGGAAATCGTCACGGCTTGTGACCTTATAATTCTGCATATCGGTGAAAAGGATATCCTCAATCACAATGCCGTATGAGGTTTTCGTGAGAGTATCAACCCAGATTCCGCCGCCGTTGACCGCCTTGATATGAAGGTCGGAAACGGTAACGTAGGAGCAATCGAAAAGCCTGAAAACGTCGGTTTTGTTGTTAGTGTAAAGAAGAGCCTTTTCACCCTCGCCGTAGGACGAAATCACAACGGGATTGTCCTTTGTGCCCTCGCAGGTGAGAGTAACCTCGCATTCGTATTCGCCGCCGTTACGGAAAAGAAAATGCGTGCCTGCGCCGATATTCAGGTCCTTGAGACCCGCAATCGTCTTAACGGCGGTTTCGGGCGACGTGCCGCTGTTGGCATCGTCGCCGTCAATGGAGTCGATGTAGTAACAGGTATTCACGTCAGCAGCAAACGAAAGCATCGAATTGCTGACAAGCAGAATCGAGAATACAAGAAAGACGGAAATAACCGCAAGTATCTTTTTCATTTCAGCTTCTCCTTTATTTTACTTCAATAAGTTCATATTCAATATTGCCGCAGCCGAGCTCATAAGCGGCGTCAACGGTGTGGATACCGTTGCGGCTTTCGATGCGCTCGATAAGATGGGGCTTACCCTCATCGGAGCAGGCGTAAACAAGGTCAACGCACGCCTTATCGATTGCAACAGGGTCATCGGAAACGAGAATGCCGATATCCGCTATGCAGGGGTCCTCCGCAACGGCACAGCAGTCGCAGTCAACGCTCATATTCTTCATAACGTTGACGTAAACGGCATTATCTCCGAAATAACGGATAACCGAAAGTGCGGCATCAGCCATTGATTCAAGGAAGGAATCGTGGTCGGAATTCCAGAAATCATCGGGATTGCCGACACCGTGGATATAGCCCTTGCCGTATGACGAGGCAAATCCGATTGAAAGCTGCTTCAATGCGCCGCCGAAGCCGCCCATCGGGTGACCCTTGAAATGAGAAAGCACAAGCACGGAATCGTAATCCGCCATATTTTTGCCGACGAAATTCTTCTTGATTTTTTTGCCGTCGGGAATATCGAGCACCATATCGTCACCCTCGGCATCGAGCAAATCAACATTGAAATGCTCCGTCCAGCCGTGCTCCTCAAAAAGCTTCAGATGCTTTTCGGTGGTGTTGCGCTGACCGTTATAAGCGGTGTTGCACTCAACAACCGTACCGCCGACCTTATCGACAATCGGCTTCCAGAAATCGGGGCGAAGGAAATTCTGATTGCCCTTCTCGCCCGAATGCACCTTGACCGCTACCCTGCCCGAAAGCTCCTTACCGAGCATTTCATAAAGCTCAAGCACCTTTTCGGGAGAGATTTCACGAGAAAAATAAACCTTTGATTTCATAAGCATATTCCTTTCGGATGAAATAATTCCATATATAAATATATTACCATAATAAAACAAAGTTTTCAATCGGAATCGCTGATTTATGAACAGAAATTTAAATTATAATTTATGCTTGACAAACCCGAAAATCCGTTCTACAATATTATTACAGAACATTTGTTCTGTGTGAAGGTTTCGACGGAGCAGATAATGCTCTGCCGAGCCTTATTTTTTTATCATAAAGGAGAAATAAATGAACAGTAACCGTAACAACGCATCCTTTTCTTTTTTCCGATTTCCTGCGGAGCTGATGCGAAACAGTAAATACAAAAACATTTCAAGTATGGCAAAAATTCTGCTCTGTATGATAATGGACAGAATGCGCTCCTCCATACGTAATGCCGAGCACTTCACGCACTCCGACGGCAGGATTTACGTCATATTCACCGTTGAAGAAATCCGCGAATGCTTCGGATGCGGTAAAACAAGGGCTGTTTCAATCGTTAACGAACTGATTGAAAACGGTTTTATTGAAAAAATCAGATGCGGTCAGGGTAAACCGAACAGAATATTTTTATCCGACAGTTTTGAAGAATTCTTTAATGAGGAATTCTTGATTTCCCGAAACGATACTTCAAGAAGTCCTGAAACAGGAATTCAAGAAGTCCTCGAAACTGACCCTAATCAGAATAATAATATACAGATAAATATTAATCAGAATAACTCCAATCATTCTTTCAGTTCAGAGGATTATGACAGAGTGGTTGAAGAGCTTGAGGAGCAGATTGAAGCCGACTGTTTTGTTGACAATGCAGATATTGTCAGAGAAATCGTTTACCTTATGGCTGATATCCTCACCTCGGGCAGAGCTCATATGAGAATCGGCGGAGCTTCTGTTGATATGTCGCTGATCCGCAAGCGGTTTGCAATGCTCAACAGCGAGCATATCGAATTTATTATCGGCAATCTCAATAACAGCGAAACAAAAATACGCAACGTGCGCTCGTATCTCACTTCCCTGCTTTATAACGCTCCGACCTGTATGGCTTCCTCCGTCAGTGCCGATTTCGGTTATTACCATAAAAACGGCGGCAATTAAAAAACCGCAAGTGAATACCACCTGCGGTTTAATAAAACATATGTAATTACGCCGCCTTTTCTTCAGCCTTCGCCGGTGTGCCGCCCTGTTTCTTCTGTCCGATTTTCTGGAGAAGAACTACAAGGATAATCAGTCCGAGACCGACGGCATCCGTTACAAGACCGGGAATAACCATGCAAAGTCCGCCTGCAAGAGCCATAAGTCTCTCCCAGATGGGCATCTTCTTGAACATATAGCCTTCCATACCCGCGGAAATAACGAAGATACCGATAAGTGCGGTGATAACCAGAAGAACAATTTCATACCAGGGATTATCAGAGCCTATGATGAGCATTTCGGGGCTGTAGGCGAAGATATACGGAACGATGAATGCCGTTATGGCAAGTCGGGTTGCGGTAACGCCCGTTTTCAGCGGATTCGAATTGGCAATAGCCGAGCCTGCATATGCCGCAAGAGCAACGGGCGGTGTGATATCTGCCACGATGCCGAAATAGAAAACAAACATATGAGCCGCAAGCATAGGAATACCCATCTTGATAAGAATGGGTGCGGTGATGGTTGCCATAATAACGTAGTTTGCGGTTGTCGGAACACCCATTCCGAGAACAATGCAGCAAAGCATAGTAAGAACAAGCGCAAGGAACGTGCTGTTTTCTGCAATGGGAACAAGAGTATTGATAAGAAGCTGACCAAGAGCCGTCATCGTAACAACACCCGAGATAAGACCTGCCATATCGCAGGCAACAGCAACGCCGACGGTGTTTTTGGCGCCGTTTTCAAGCGATTCAATAATCGTATGAGGATTAAGCGCAGAGCTCTCTTTGGTTAAGAAAGAAAGCAGGAAGCAAACAACCATACCTGCAAAAACGGCAATCTGCATATTCTTTGTTCCGAAAGGAAGCCAGATGCCGAGTGTAACCGCAACGGGAATAACGGGAAGAATAAGTCTCCACGCTGTTTCTTTGTTGATCTTATGAGGCACAAGGCTTACAACAAGCGAGGTGAGAATTGCAAAGCAAGCCGAAACACCTGCGCTGAAATAGTTCATGCAGATAACAAGAACAACAATCGGAAGAAGAAGATATCCGTTTCTGAGAATAAGCTTGAAGAAATTGGGGATTGCATCCTTGGGGAGACCCTTCAGACCGAGCTTCTTTGCTTCAAAATGAATCATAAGGAAGATTCCCATAAAGTAAAGAACTGCGGGAAGAATTGCGGCAATCGCAATCTTCGAATAAGGCACCTCTGTCATTTCAGCCATAAGGAATGCAGCCGCACCCATAATGGGAGGCATAATCTGACCGCCCGTTGATGCAGCCGCTTCAACAGCAGCAGCAAATTCAGGTTTATAACCGGTTTTTTTCATCAGCGGAATCGTGATGGAGCCGCTGCCGACGGTATTGGCTACCGACGAGCCCGAATACATACCTTCGAGTGCGCTTGAAATAACCGCAACCTTTGCAGGTCCGCCGATAGAAGCGCCCGCAACAGAGTTTGCAAGGTTAACAAAAAACGTGCCGATACCCGTTCTTTCAAGAAGAGCACCGAGAATGATAAACAGAACGATAAATGTTGTGCAAACGTAAACGGGAGTTGAAAACATACCGTTTGAAACGTCATAGAACAGACCGTACATAAGGTTTCTGACGGCGGTATTTGGGTTATCCGTGAACGCCTTTATCGTTGCGTAAAGCACAAATGCACCCGCGACAAAAATAATCGGCAAACCGACGGCACGCCGTACAAGCTCTATCAGAAGTATAATGGCAATCAGAGCAACAATAATCTCAAGAGTACCGATTCTTTTGCTCATCATGATTATCTTATCTTGGAAAACGGTATAATAAAGGAAGCATCCCGAGCTGACAATCGCAAGAATGATATCATAAACGGGAACGTAGTTAATTTTTTGAGTCTGTTTTTTATAGGCAGGAAAAATCAGGAAGCCGATGAACATCATAAAAGCCATAAATGTTGTCAGCTTTGTATATTTAGTTGCCGTGGGAAAAAGCAGAGCCATTGAAATCATATAAAGGCTGAATGCAGCCATAATAGCTGTAATAACCGTTTTTCTCCAACCGGTAAAAACTCTGATGTTGCTTTCGCGGTCAAATTCCTGCATTATTTTTTCGGAATCAACCTGCTCAAACTCAATCTCATCTCTAACAGCTTCGCTCATATTTTTTCGCCCCTTTCATAAAATGGTTTAACTATAACAAAAATGCCGCAATTATAAAAATCGCGGCATCAGTAATATTGAAGCGGATTAAGAAATTATTCGATTATGCCTGCTTCCTTGTAATATTTGGCAGCACCTGCATGAAGAGGAACTTCACCGATTGCGGAAGCGGCGATATCGGTTTTCATTTCCTTGCCCTTTGCGTGAGCGGCAGCGATGTCAGCCTGCTTTTCCCAAAGGTCCTTTGTGATCTGATATGCCTGGTCCTCGCTCATATCGTTTGAAACAACGTATGTTGCCATAATAGCAACTGTGTTAACGGGAGCAGAAATGAAATCATAGTCAGCAGCCGTCATTTCATACTTTGCATAGAAAGTATAGTCGTTCATAAGCTTTGAGATAACTGCCTCGCCAAGGTCAACAACTACTACCTCTGTTGAGGTTGCAAGCTCTGTGATGGCGGGAGTGGGAGTACCTGCGGTAAGGAAAGCTGCGTCGATTGAGCCGTCCTTGAGCTGAGCTGCAGCATCGCCGAAGGAAGCGGCAGTCTTGTTGATATCCTTATCAATATCAAGACCTGCTGCTGCAAGAATCTGAGTTGCGTTATAGTAAACGCCTGAGCCTGCGTCACCGACAGCAACGTTCTTGCCCTTGAGGTCAGCAACCGACTTGATGCCCGATGCCTTTGTTGCAACAATCTGGCAAACCTCGGGATATACGCAGCCGATAGCTGAGAATGACTTGATGGGAGCAGCAAAGCCGTTTGTTCCGGCATATGCATAGTTCATAACGTCGTTCTGAACGATAGCCATCTGATAGTCACCGTCTTCGATGCCTTCGATATTAGCCTGTGAGCCGCCCGTTGAGAGAACCTCAAAGGTGTAATCTGCAGTGTTGAGAATCTGACAAGCTGCAGTTGTGAAGCCGTAATATGTTCCTGTGTTACCGCCGGTGCCGACCTTAACCTTTGAAATCATACCGGTAGCGGGAGCATCGGGATTCTCGGGAGTCTTCGTACCGTCGCAAGCTGTGCACAGAAGCATTGCGAAAACGAGGATAAGCGAGAGAGCAATAGCAAGTTTTTTCTTCATAATATACCTCCGTAATTTTGTTCCTTATGCAGAAAAAATGCATTCCGCGGAACTTATTTGTAGTCATTATACATTATTTTTCAAAATTATGCAAGAGAAATTTATATAATATTTTCAAAGGCGGTTAATCGGTTGCAAAGCAAGCAAATAATATGGTATAATATTTAATGAAAAATGAAGAGTGAATGGTGAAGAGTTATGGGTGGGCGTTGCCCACACC
>JAZNUD010000044.1:0-4906 GCA_045592085.1 Acutalibacteraceae bacterium
CTTTACGGCAGATTTATTGAAAACTCCGATAATGAAAATATGGAATATGTTGCAGTAATCGGATATTCCGTTGCGGAAGAACTGTTTACCTATGCTGTTTATGCTTACGGCGACTATATTGAGGTTAACGGCAAGAACTATGAAATTGTCGGTGTTCTTGAGGAAATGGGCTCTGTTTCATCGGGTATCAGCCCCGATACAGCGGTTTACATTCCCTATGATACGGCGGGAAAATATGTTTTCAGAACGTCGGGAACAACTCAGATAACCGCTATAGCATCCGATGTGAGCACAATAGAAACGGTAATGGCTGATATTGAAACCGTTCTTACGGAAAATCATCCGAACGTCAGCTTTGATATAACCGATTCGGGCAGTGCAATGGAGGCGGCAACAAGCTCGGCTGATACTCTTTCAACTCTGCTTCTTGCGGTTGCATCAATCGTATTTATCGTTGGCGGTATCGGAATTATGAACGTTCTTTTCGTTTCTGTTAAAGAAAGAACGTCGGAAATCGGAATTCTTAAAGCAATAGGCTGCCACAGGTCAACAATTTTGCTTGAATTTTTGCTTGAGGCAAATATCATAAGCGTTATCGGCGGCTTGGTTGGAATTGGGCTTAGCTTTGCCCTTGTACCGCTTATGGAATTGACGGGAACCCGAATGGAGCCGAGCTGGTGGGGATATATTCTTGCGTTGGCATTTGCGGTTGTCACGGGAACATTATTCGGTATATATCCTGCTTGGAAGGCTTCAAGGCTTGTTCCCATTGAAGCATTGAATTTAGATTAATATGGGGTGTAAATTATGAAAAAATTAACAGCAGTTATAGTTATTCTTTCGTTGTGTGCATTTGCCTTCTTCGGCTGTACGTCCGAAAATAATGAAGGTACGGCAGAAACAACTTCGGTAACGGCAAACAATGCGGAAACCTCCGGACTGAATGAAACAGAAGCTGTTTCAGAAAATCAGAGCGTTCCTTCAACTGAAAAAATGCCTGATTTTTCAAAACCCGATGCAGGCGTAAAAGGCAATATGGTAATCGGCAAAATAGTTGCTGTTGCAGGCAATCAGGTAACGATTGACGTTGCCGAGATTGACGGGGACTTTGAAATGCCTGAAATGAATTTTGAAGATTTCAGTATGCCCGAAGGTATGACAATGCCCGAGGGTATGGAACCTCCCGCAGATTTTGACGGCGAAATGCCTGATTTTAACGGCGGAATGTTCGGTGGAATGTTCGGTGGCGGAAAAATGCCCGAAGGTATGTCGATGCCCGATTTTGCAAACGGTGAATTTCCCGATCGCGGTCAGAATCCGCAGTTTGATATGGGAGATATAGAACTTAAATATACAGGCACAAAAGAAAAATATACTATTTCCAAAAGTGTTAAGGTCGGTTCGGGTGATTACACATCTCTTTCCAAGGGTATGGTAATAGGTATTCAGCTTGACGAATCGGGAACCGTTACCTCTGTTATGATAATCAGCCAGAAATAAGAAGGTGATAATATGGCAGATGAACTCAACTGCCCCGTAATTGAAATAAATAACGTCCATAAACGCTTTGTTATGGGTGACAATGTTGTTCACGCACTTAAAGACGTTTCAATGAAGGTTGAGCAGGGAGAGTATGTCGGCATCCTCGGGCCTTCGGGCAGCGGTAAAAGTACGCTTATGAATATAATCGGTTGTATGGATACCTACGACGAGGGTGAATATAAGCTGATGTCGATTCCCATTGATAAGCTTAACGATAAACAGCTTACAATCATCCGTAACAGGCTTATTGGTTTTATATTTCAGAAATATCATCTTGTCAGCACCTACACGGTACTGCAAAATGTTATGATGCCGCTTCTTGCGCGAGGTGAAAGCTATAAGGAAGCAGAAGCAAAGGCAAAAGAAAAGCTGGCAATGCTTGAGATGAGTGAAAGAATTCATCATAAACCTAACGAACTTTCGGGCGGCCAGCAGCAAAGAGCAGCAATTGCCAGAGCACTTATCGGCGAACCCAAGCTTCTGCTTGCCGATGAGCCTACGGGTGCGCTGGATTCGAAAACAGGAGAAGAGGTTCTGAAGCTTTTCAGAACTCTTAATGATATGGGTCATACGATTGTTATGATTACTCACGACCTTAAGGTTGCAAGCCACGCACAGAGAATCATAAAAATTGTGGACGGTGAAATAGCTGAGCAGTAACCGCCTGCCCGTATTCCGTCGGTGTATTCTGTGAGAGTCCCCCGATTCTTACTTTATACAATTTCATATTTTCTCTTTCGACGGTCGGCTCCGGGTATGGCACACAATATCCGGAATCGGCTGCGAAGAAATTCAAATGAAAGGAGATTCCAAAATGGATTTCACAGCAATTCTTGAAACCATTACAGGTCTGTTCGGTGATGTTGATATTTCCGCAGTTATTGAAACTGTAACGGAATTGGCAGGAGATATTGATTTTTCCGCTATTCTCGGATATGTTTCAACCGCAATAGAATGGATTATGTCACTTTTAGGTTAATATTGAAAACTTCTTGATTTTGTCCTTTTATAATCGGGTGCAGCTTTTGCTGTGCCCGATTTGCTTATATATGTTTGCCGTTTTTGTTATGGAACTAAAAGTATCGGGCCTGTTACGGTATATCGCTTCATTTTTTTGCTTTTTTGTGATATAACGTTGAAAAACGGAAAGGATTTGATTATTATGAAAACAAACACAAAGAAAAATCCGGTTGCGGGCTGCATTTTTATTCTTGCATTTGCGGTGTGGACGGTATTGATTAAGACCGTGGATGTGCAGCCGGCAGGGGTCAATAACACCGATATAGGGTTTGCGGCGGTGAATACCGGGTTTCATCGGCTGACGGGTGTAAATATGACGCTTTACTGCGTTACGGATTGGCTGGGGCTTGTGCCTGTTATTATCTGTATGGCTTTCGGGTTTACGGGGTTTTGTCAGCTTGTAAAAAGAAAAAGCCTTTTTAAAGTTGACGCGGATATTCTGATTTCGGGGATATACTATGCTGCGGTAATACTGTGTTATTTGATTTTTGAGGCTTTCCCCGTAAATTACAGACCGATTTTAATAAACAATAATATGGAAGCATCCTACCCTTCATCAACAACCCTGCTGGTTATGTGCGTTATGCCTACCCTTGGTTTTTATGCGAAACGGAAATTTAAAAGTAAAAGCATAAAAGGAATAATAAACACGGCAAGCATATTGTTTTCCGTGTTTATGGTATGGGGAAGGCTGGTTTCGGGTGTTCACTGGCTGACGGATATTGTTGGTTCATTCCTTTTAAGCACCGGATTATATCTGATTTACAAAGGGGCTGTTATGCTTGCATACGGGAGAGATGAATATGGATTTTAGCGAAAAACTGCAGGAATTAAGAAAAAGCAAGGGGCTTACTCAGGAGGAGCTGGCTGAAATTCTATATGTATCGAGGGCGGCTGTTTCAAAATGGGAATCGGGCAGAGGGTATCCAAGCATAGACTCCCTGAAGGAAATATCAAAATTCTTTTCGGTAAGCATTGACGATCTGCTGTCGGGAGAAAAGCTGATTTCCATTGCTGAAAAGGAGAATAAATTCAACATAAGAAAAATATGCGGTCTGTTGCTGGGTGTGGCGGATTTATTTCATCTGCTGCTTGTCCTTTTGCCGCTTTATCCCGAAAACACAGGCGGTTATGTCTATGCCGTAACACTGTTCGGCTATGAAGAAATCGATCCGTTTTTCAAGCTGATATATCTTGTGCTTTTCGGGCTGATTATTGCGGCAGGCATTGCGAAAATTATACTGACTGAAAAAGAAGCGGAAAAGCCTGCAGGATTTGTTACGTCTTTTTCTGTTGCAGTAAGTACAGCGGCGGTTCTGGTTCTTGCTTTGACGCGGGAAAGCTATGCGGTTTCGTTGGCTTTTTTGCTTTTGCTTGCGAAAGGTGGATTGATTCTGGAATGTGCAAGAAAAAAATAAAAGGTGCTCAACGTTCTGTAGAAACCGGTCTTTTATGCGTTTATTGAAAAAAACGGAAGAATTATGTATAGTTTAAGTGAAGAACGGAGGTTTTTATATGAATCTTTCAATAGGAGCTAATATCAGAAGAATCCGCATTGAAAAAAATCTGACACAGGAAGAAGTTGCCGCCCATCTGGGAATATCCTTTCAGGCAATCAGTAAATGGGAGAGATGCGACGGATATCCCGATATTGAAATGCTTCCGCCTTTGGCAAACTATCTGGGAATAACCGTTGACGAGCTTCTGGGTGCGAGCGAATACGAAAAGAAAAACAAATATGATAAAATCAATGCCGAGTGGCAGTGCAACAACAAAAACGGATTAAATGCAGAAAATGTTGAGCTTATGAGATGTGCACTCAGGCAATTCCCCAATGATGCGCTTTTGCTGGTTCAGCTTTCAACATCTCTTGAAAAAATTGACGGAACAGACCGTGAAAAAGAAAATAATCTTCGTGAATCAATAGCGATTCAGGAGCAGATAATCAATTATTGCGGCGATTGCGAGGTGAGAGGTGCAACTCTCTATAACATCTGTTTTGCTTATTGGAAAATCGGTGAGCGTGAAAAAGCAATCGAGCAGGCAAAGAAATTGCCCAATCTCTATAAATCACGGGAGAATGCTTTGGCATATTTTTTGACGGGAGATGAAAAAAACAAAGTGTCGAGGGAGGCACTGGAGCCTCTTGTATGGGGAATTACTCACCATCTGACGGCACTTTATGAAACCGAAAACAACCCTGAGTATCTTGAAAAAGCAGAAAAAATAAAGGCAATACTTTTTGACGGGCAATAAAAAAGCGGCACGCTTCATCTGAAGCGTGCCGTAATATTTCAGTTTATTCTTCAATGTTGCCTGCGTTGGGCTTTTCGATTTTGCCGGT
>JAZNUD010000045.1:0-38046 GCA_045592085.1 Acutalibacteraceae bacterium
CTTCTTGCCTTTGAAATATCGGCGTTGCTGTGCTTGATATCGCCTGCTCTGTCGGGACCGAAATTCGGTTCGGTTTCAACGCCGAGAGCCTTTGTCAGACCGTAGTAAATATCAATCAGGTATTCTCTGCCGCCGTAAGCGATATTGAATGCCTCGCCTGCCGCCTCGTGGGGAGCAAGGCAAGCCTTGAGGTTCGCTTCGATAACGTTTTCAATATAGGTGAAATCGCGGCTCTGTCTGCCGTCGCCGTTGATTGTGGGTGTTTCGCCGCCCAGAAGGAGCTTGATGAATTTCGGAATAACCGCCGCATAAGCTCCGTCGGGGTCCTGCCTTCTGCCGAAAACGTTGAAATAACGCATTCCGTAGGTGTCGAGACCGTAATGCTTTGTATATTGCTTCGCCCATTCCTCATCGCATCTCTTCGTCAGGGCGTAGGGGGAGAGGAGATTGCCTTCTCTGCCTTCGGTTTTGGGAAGATTCGGCTCGTCACCGTAAACGGATGAGGATGAGGCATAAACGAATTTTTTGACCTTATTCTGTCTTGCTGCTTCAAGCATATTTAGAGTACCGCTGATGTTGTTGGCGCAATAGAAAAGAGGCATCTCGATGCTTCTGGGCACGCTGCCCCAAGCCGCCTGATTGAGCACGTAGTCAACGCCCTCGCACGCTTTCATACAGGTTTCAAGGTCTTTGATATCGCCTTTGATGAATTCATAGTTGGGGTTGCCGAGGAAGAGGTCAACGTTTTTCTGCTTGCCCGTTGACAAATCGTCAAGGCAGCGTACTCTGTAGCCCATTTCAAGAATAGCTTCGCAGAGGTTTGAGCCGATGAAGCCTGCACCGCCCGTTACAAGGAAAAGAGAATTTTCGGGAAAAACGAGGTGTCTGTAACCCATTATCAAAGCCTCCAGTACTGATAGCCTGCTTCGGTGTAAGTTTTTCTGTCAAGCACGCCCTTGACGTCGATGAGTACCTTGGTGCAGTTATCTCCGTTTGCAAACATTGCGTCGATATCGTTCATCTCAAAGCCCATAAACTCTGTGTGACCGACGGCGATGATAACCGCATCCATATCCCTGATGGTTGAGATATCAACGAATTCAATGCCGTAATGCTGCTTGCCTTCGTCTGCGTCTGCAACGGGGTCGGCAACAACGGGAGTGATTCCGTATTCGGCAAGCTCGTTCATAATATCGATAACTCTTGTGTTTCTTGTGTCGGGGCAATTCTCCTTGAAGGTGAAGCCGAGAATCGCAACCTTTGCATCCTTTACGTTTTTGCCTGCGGCAATGAGCTTCTTGACAACGTTTTCGGCAACGTATTTGCCCATATCGTCGTTGATTCTTCTGCCTGCAAGGATAACCTGGCTGTGATAGCCGATTTGTTCTGATTTATAAGTCAGATAATAGGGGTCAACGCCGTTGCAGTGACCGCCGACAAGACCGGGGAAGAATTTGAGGAAATTCCACTTTGTGCCTGCGGCTTCAAGGACAGCCTTGGTATCAATGCCCATCTTGTTGAAGATGATTGAAAGCTCGTTCATAAAAGCAATATTGATATCTCTCTGGCTGTTTTCGATAACCTTTGCAGCTTCGGCAACCTTGATGCTTTCGGCTCTGTGAACACCTGCTTCAACAACAAGCTCGTAAACCTTTGCAACAATGTCAAGAGTTTCTTCGTCCATACCCGAAACGATTTTGACGATGGTTTCAAGTCTGTGCACCTTGTCACCGGGATTGATTCTTTCGGGAGAATAGCCGATTTTGAAATCAACGCCGCACTTGAGACCCGATTCCTTTTCAAGAATCGGAATGCAGACGTCCTCGGTTACGCCGGGGTAAACGGTTGATTCATAAACAACGATTGAACCCTTGGTGAGGTTTCTGCCGAGAATGCGGCTTGCACCCTCAACGGGGGAAAGGTCGGGGGTGTGGTCATCGTTAACGGGTGTGGGCACTGCAACGATGTGGAATTTTGCTTCTTTAAGCTTTGCTTCGTCGGCAGTGAATTCAACGCTCGTATTCTTTATTGCTTCGTCACCGACCTCAAGGGTGGGGTCAATTCCGCTTTTATAAAGCTCGATTTTCTTTTCGTTGAGGTCATAGCCGATAACGTCAGCCTTCTTTGCGAAAGCAACGGCGATGGGCATACCGACGTAGCCGAGACCGACGAGAGAAATTTTTTCTTCCTTTGCGAGGATTTTTTCATAAAGATTTGTAAACATAAAACGACCTTCCTTTATTTGCAAAGTTCATTGATTTTTTCAAGGTATGCCTTAATAACGATTTTGCGTGAGAAGTTTGCTTTTATATACTCTCTGCCTTTTTCGCCCATTGTTTTTCTCTCTTTATTGGGCAGGGCAAGGAATTTTCTGATTTGCGAAACCAATGCGTCAACGTCGCCGCCGTGGTAGATGAATCCTGTTTCACCGTCGATGAAGGTTTCCTGACAGCCGGGGTTATCCGTTGAAATAATCGGTCTGCCGCTTGATGCGGTTTCAAGAAGCACGTTGCTCATTCCCTCGCCGTAGGTTGAGGGGTGGATAGTTGCGTGGGAGGCGGCAACGAAGGGTTTTATATCCTTGAGGCTGCCTCTGTATTTGACAATGCCCTTTTCTTCAAGCTCCGAAAGCAGCTTTTCATAGTGCATTTCGGTCGGCTCGATGAAGCCGAGCATATTGAATTCGGTGTTGGGGAAATCCGCCTTGATTCTTCTGGCGGCTTCGATATAATCGTCAACGCCCTTATCGTGCAGGATTCTGCCGATATAGTTGAAAACAACCGCCCTGCCGTTTTTGCCGTCGCCGCCGTCGGGGTAGGGTTGGAGAGGATATCTCTCGGTGTTGACACCCGAGCCGGGGATGAGTATGTGCTCACCCTTGACCATACCCGATTCCTCGGCAAGCTTCATATTGGTTGAATTCTGAAACATAACGCAGGCGGAGCGTCTGAATGAGAATTTAAAGAGCGACATTATCAGCTTTTGCTTGAGGCCGCCCTCGTTAAGGACGCTGCCGAAGCCCGTAACGTTGCTGATAACGGGGATTCGCAGAAGCCATGCCGCAAGACCTGCGTAAACGTTGGGTTTTGCGGTATAGGTCAGCACAACCGAAGGTTTATTCTTCACAAAAAGCGTGAAATAGTGAATAAACAGCTTTAAGTCCGCAATTATGTTTGTACCTCTGCGGTCGATAACGGGGTCATCGTAGCGGTATTCGATATGCCTCATCAGCTCAAACTTTTCGCCGTCGGGGCAGGAGATGAGCATTTCGTAGCCTGCGCCTATGATATCCTCAATCAGCTCCTTGCGGAAGCAATAGATATCGTCATCGTTGTTGGTGAGCAGGGCAACGAGCTTTTTTTCATTTTTATTCTTCATTGTTTTCCCTCACTTACGGAATACAGCGAGTACTGTTAAAATCATAACCTTTATGTCATCAAAGAAGCCGAAGCTGTTGATTGCGGCAAGGTTATATTTCATTTTATCGGGGAGGACAACCTCAACGTAGGTTTTTTCAACGTCCTCTGCGGCGTCGAGAAGCTCGTTTTCGTCTTTATAATAAATACTCGCTTCCGAGGTGATGCCTGCAGGCAGGAGAAGGGTTGCCATCATTTCGGGGGTATATTTTTCGACGTATTTCGGGACCTCGGGGCGTGTGCCGACGAAGGTCATCGTTCCTCTGAAAACGTCGATAAGCTGGCTCAATTCATCAAGCTTGTATTTGCGGATGAATCTGCCCGTTTTCGTTACTCTCGAATCGCCGCCGACGGTCAGCAGTGAGCCTTTGTCGGCATCGGTGACCATTGAGCGGAATTTGAAAATGCGGAACTCCTTGCCGTATTGCGTGACTCTCGTTTGTCTGTAGAATACGGGGCCTTTGGAATCGAGCTTGATTGCGATTGCAAGAATCAGAAAAACGGGGGAGAAAAGCACAAGCAGGATGAATGAAACCGTCACGTCAAAAAGTCTCTTCAAGAAAAGGCTGAATTTTTTCTTTTTCAGGATATCGTAGTATTTTCTGACCTCGGGAGTCTGCATTTCGCTCGGAAGCTCTTCCCATTTTCGCAGTATCATAAAACATCTTCCTCAAATGTATTTTTTCACGGTTTCGGTAAAGCCTTCGCAAACGGTTTTCACGTCGTCATCGGAAAGCTTCGTGTGCAGGGGAAGGGTGATTTCGTTTTTATAATAATTGAATGCGTTGGGGAAATCGGCTATATCCCAGCCGAGGTTTTTATATGCCGTCATCATCGGCAGGGGCTTATAATGCACGTTGCAGGCGATGCCCTTTTCTGCCATTTCGGTGATGATTGCGTTTCTCGTTTCTTCGGATGCATCGGGGATTCTTGTTATGTAAAGGTGACCCGATGAGGAATGAGCGTTGCCGCAGTGTTCAAGGTGAAGAATGCCGAGAGAGTCGCAGGCTTCGTCGTATTTTGCGATGATTTCCTTTCTTCTTTCAAGAAGCGAAGGATATCTTTCAAGCTGAACAAGACCGATTGCGGCGGTGATATCCGTCATATTGCATTTATACCACGGGCCGACGATATCGTATTCCCACGCACCTGCTCTGGTTTTGGCAAGAGCATCCTTTGACTGACCGTGAAGGCTGAAAAGCATATATTTTTTATAAAGCTCTTCACTGTCAACGCCTTCGATGGATTTCCAGGTTGCCGCACCGCCCTCCGCAGTTGTCAGATTTTTTACTGCGTGGAAGGAGAACGAGGTGAAATCCGCAATCTGACCTGCTTTGAGTCCGTTTCGGGTTGCACCCAGAGCGTGAGCACAGTCCGCACAGACCGCCACTCTGCCCATTGCACGCTGAATACCGTTTGCAGGCGTGAAGAGGTGCTTTTTGTTTTCGGCTGCGGCAAATATTCTGTCATAGTCACAGACAATGCCTGCAAGGTCAACGGGAATAATTGCCTTCGTTTTCTCGTTGATTGCCGATTCCATAAGGTCATAATCCATTTCAAAGGAATCGGGCTTGCTGTCAATGAAAATCACCTTTGCGCCGACGTGAATTGCCGCAGATGCGGAGGCTGTGTAGGTGTAAGCAGGCACGATAACCTCATCGCCCTCGCCGATGCCGAGCACACGCAGATTCAGCTCAAGTGCGGCTGTTGCGGAGTTGAGGCATACCGCCTTTTCAGTGCCGCAGTATTCTGCAATTCTGCGTTCAAATTCCTTTGTCCTCGGGCCCGTTGTAATCCAGCCTGAGCGGAGTGCTTCGCAGACCTCGTTTATCTCTGCCTCGGTAATATCGGGCGGGCTGAATGGAATGTTTGCCATTGGGTGACCTCTTTTCGGTTTAGTTTTTTGGTGTATAGGTCGTTACTATGCCTTTGACTATGTCAACGATATTTTCGTTGTTGTCATACGCTGCAGCCATCAGCTCCTGAAGCTGTGTCTGGAACAGATCGGTATCAAAGCGGATGGGGGAGCCGATATGAATGAGCTTGTTTGCGGTCCTCTGCAGACCTTCCTCCTCCATCAGCTTTTCTTCAAAGAGCTTTTCGCCCGGACGCAGACCCGTATATTCGATTCTGATATCGATGTCGGGCTTGAGACCCGAGAGCTTGATGAGGTTTCGGGCAAGGGTATCAATCTTGACGGGTGAGCCCATATCGAGGACGAAAATCTCGCCGCCCTTTGCGTCTGCTCCTGCAAGAAGCACGAGCGAAACCGCTTCGGGGATAGTCATAAAGTAGCGTATGATGTCGGGGTGGGTAACGGTAACGGGACCGCCGTTTTCAATCTGACGCTTGAAAAGGGGAACAACCGAGCCGTTGGAGCCGAGCACGTTGCCGAAACGCACCGCAACGAATTCGGTGCGTACGTTTTCGGGCACGCCTTCGGAATAGAGAGAGCCTTCTTCCTCAAGATGGGTGAACATTCTGGGAATATCTCTCTGACGGTTTTCTTTGATTTTGCTGTCAAACGCCTGAATGACCATCTCGCAAAGGCGTTTGCTTGCACCCATAATGTTTGTGGGATTGACCGCCTTGTCGGTGCTGATGAGCACGAATCTGCCGCAGTTGTTGACCATTGCTGCGTAAGCGGTTTTATAAGTGCCGATAACGTTATTCTTGATTGCTTCGCAGGGACTGTCCTCCATCAGAGGCACGTGCTTGTGCGCCGCCGCATGGTAAACGATATCGGGCTTGAATTTTTTGAAAACGTAGTCGAGCCTTCTTGAATCACGGACCGAGCCGATGAGCACTTCAAGATGAAGCTCGGGGTATTTATCCTTGAGCTCCTGCTGGATGGCATAAGCACTGTTTTCATAGATATCGAAGATGATGAGTGTTTCGGGCTCGTGAGCCGCAACCTGTCTGCAAAGTTCGCTTCCGATTGAGCCGCCGCCGCCCGTGACAAGAATCGTTTTACCTTTGATGAGGTCATAGATTTCCTGCATATCGGTATCGATGGGGTCTCTGCCGAGCAAGTCCTCAACGGAAACGTCTTTGAGAGCTCCTGCGGTGATGCCGCTGTTAACGTACTGATAGAAATCGGGCAGGGTCTTTGTTTCGCATCCCGTTTCCTTGCAGATGTTGACGATATCACGGATATCTTCTTTGGAAGCACTCGGAATGGCGATATAGATTCTGTCGATATTGTATTTCTCGACGCAGTAGAGAATATCGTCTCTGCCGCCGACAATCTGCACGCCGTCAAAATATCTGAACTGCTTGTTGGGGTTATCGTCAATCATACAGATAACCTTATCGTGGTTTGCTCTGGTTTTCTGGATGTTTTCAAGAAGCATTCTGCCTGCGTCGCCTGCACCGATAATCATAACTCTGTGGAACGACTGGGTTTCTACCTTCGTGCCGAATAATTCGGGCATAGCAGAGAAGATTCTGTAAGAAAATCTTGCCGCAAGCAGAAGCAGAAGCTGCAAGCAGGTGCCGACGAAATAATATGAAAGCGGCATTCGCTGAAAGAGGACCGTTATAAGCAGAATGTGAAGTGCCGATGCGGCAAGCGAACCGACTGCCGCCCTGAGAAGCTCCTTGATGCTCACGTATTCCCATATACTGTGATACATCCTGACCGCAAAGAAAAGGACGAGGCTGATTACAATATAAACGGGCAGAAATTTTGAATAGGGATCTATATATTTTTCGGGGATTTCGGAAAATACGCCGTCAAATCTTATCCAAAGCGCAACGAAATAAGAAGCGCTGATTGCCATAACGTCGTACGCCATAAGAAAAGCGGCTTTGATATGCCAGGACGCAATATGAAATTTCTTTTTACCGGGGGAGGCTTTTGATAATTTCATTTTATCCAATCCTTTTCATTCAAGATTCGGAGTGACTGTGCGCGTGATGCTTTTTCTTTTTATGTTTGCTGCTGTCGCCGTAGCCATAACCGTAGCCGTATTTGCCGTAACCGTATCCATAACCGTAGCCGTAACCGTAACCCGAAATACTGCTGACGGTGCCGTTGAGAACGCAGCCGACAATTCTTATATCTGTTGACATAAGGCTGTCAAGTCCGCTTCTGATTCTCGGAATTCTTACCGCATCCTGATGGATGACGTAGATTGCGGCGTCGGATGCCTGGGCGATAAACATTGCATCGGAGATAAGTCCGCAGGGGGGAGTATCAACGAGGATATAATCATAACTGTCACGAAGTGAAGCGAAAAGCTCGCGGGTGTTGCTTGTGCCGTGACCTTCATCTGCGTTTTCTTCATTCGCCGTCGGAATCAGAACGCTGATTCTGAAATCCGTGAGATTTGCGATTTTATAAAACTCCGTTTCGGTTTCGTACTCGATGCCCTCGGGGTCTATGCCGAGCATAGGAAGAACGCTGGGGTGCCTTGTATCGGCATCAACGAGAAGAATTTTTTTGTTGTAGTCACCGAGTGAAAGGGCGAGGTTTGTGATAACCGTTGTTTTGCCTTCGCCGGGTACGGAGCTCGTTGCCATAATGATTTTTTCGTTTTCATTGAGCGAGGAGACGAGAACGTTTCTCATAACCCTGAAGGATTCGAGGAAACCGCTGCTTGCATCGGGGCTTGTGAATACCATTGACGAGATGCCCGAGCCTTTTTTCAGCTTAACCATCGGAATGGTTGAAATCGTTTCGAGGTTCAGCTCGTTTTTGATATCATTTTTGGATTTAATTGTTTTTCTCTGAAGCACGTAAATCAGGATAATCAGTATTCCTGCCGCCGCACCGATAACCGCACCGCTGATGAAGCTGTCTTTATAATCAACACTGTTTGAGGGTGAAGTCGGAACTGACGGGGCGTTTATTGTTTCAAGAGAAATGCTTCCGATGCAGTAATTTGCAACTGTGGGGATGCATTTGACCGCCGATAAAAGAACGTCGTAGGTTTTTTGAGGGTCTGTGCCCGTTGCGGAGAGCTTTATCATATTCGTTCCCGAAACGGTTGAAACGCTCAACGATGCAGGCACTGCAGGAATATCGAGGTCTGCGCAGATTGCGTCCTGAAGCAGGTTGTTGGAAACGATGAACGGGAAAACCGTTGAAAGCTGCGAGGCGGAGTTCACGTCATAGACGAAGGAATAATGTGAAACACCTGCAACGGAGGTTGCCATCCTCGTGTTGACGGTGAGAGTTGCCTGCGAGGTGTAGACGGGAGAATATGAAATCCTTGCTCTTATTGCATTGATTCCGCCGAGTAAAACCGCAAGCGCCACGCACAGCCACCAGAATTTTTTGATTCCCTTGACGGCATCGCTCAGATATATTTTTACCTGAGAATTTTCTTTTGCGGAGCCGTTATTTGATTTATTTTCTGAATGGTTCATTTCAAAAGACTCTTTCTTTCAGTTAGTTTCAGGATTATTTATCATCCGTACGGCGGTGATAGTAGTGACCGTAATGAGAATATCTGCCGTACTTGCCGTATTTATGTCCCTTGCCGCCGTAAATACCGGCTCTGTCATCGCCCGAAAAAACGAAGGGGATTGCACGGGCGTGAACGTCGTTGAGAATACAGCCTGCAAGATTTTTGCTGATTTTGTCGATTGTTGTGATTGAATCGTTGATTGCGGAAACCTTTACCGCATCGGTGCGGACAACGAGGACGGTTTTATCAACGATTTTGATGATATCCGTAACCGAGGAGTCAACGGAGAGGGGAGCGGTATCGATGATAATGAAGTCCGCCTTTGCCTTGAATACCTTCAGAAGCTTTTCGATGTCGCCGTTTTCAATCCATTTGTGCATTTCGGGGCAGGGCTTGGTGTTGAGAGCGATATAAAGGGGGAGCTTCTTATATTTTTTGAAGCGGTAGTTACTCTGTGAAACAGTGCCGTCAAGCAGACCCGAAAGCTCGCAGATTTCATCCTGCTCGTCGCTGAAAATTTTATGGATGGCAGGCTTCTTTGCGTCAAGGTCGATGAGGATAACTCTGTTGCCTCTGTCGGCAAGTGAAACAGCAAGGTTTGCGGCGCAGGTGGATTTACCTTCGTTTTCCGCAACGCTTGTAACGGCAAAGACCGAGCAGCCTGTTTTGTGTTTCATATATTCAAGCTTTGCCGCCGTTTTTCTGAAATCCTCAATAAACCTGAGACTTATAAATGCATTGTTATGAATCAGCAGACCCTTTTTCTTTTTCTTAAGAATCTCCTGAATGCTGAGATTCTTATCCTCGTGCATAATGCTGCCGATGAGCTTTGCTTCGATTTTTGATTCAAAATCGGATTCCGTTTTGACAGTGTCTCTTGTTATCGAGAGTACGATTATCGCTGTCAGAGCAAGAGTCATACAGCCGAGGATGACAAGGTTTGTGTTTTCGGCACCTGAGGCGTTTGTGGGTCCGCTCATAAGAGAAGGCTGACGGATAACCGTAACGCCTGCGTTTGCAAATATTTTGCGCGTAACCTCGGGGTGTACCTTGATGATTGCCGCAAGCTCGTCGTACGCAGTTTTCGGATTGTTGCAGGTTACGCTCAGCTCGATGAAGTTTGTGGGTGAAAGCACCTTCGCACCGACACGGCCTCTGAATCCGTCGAGACCTGCTTCCTCTGCGGCGCGGCTCAATACCGTCGGCTCGGAGAAAACGTTTGAAAGCACGTTGGCGATTTCGTTTGACGTTGCAAGCTGGGAGTAGGATGTTGCCGAGGCGTTGACGGCAAGGGTAGCCTTCGCCGTATATTCGGGCTCGTACATACTGTGGCTCACGATATACATTCCCATTGCGCCGATGAGACCCGAGAGGATGACAACCCAGATGTTTCTGACGATATCTTTTATTATGCTGTATAAATCAATGGTGAGTTTGTTCTTTTTCATAATCAACCGTTCCCGATAATAACCGGAATCACCGAATGTCCCATATTGCCCTGCGCATCGGTTGCGTAGTAGTGGATATAATAGGTGCCTTCTCGGTCAGAATTAATGTTTGATTCAATGCGGATTGAGGACGAAACGTCGTTTTCGTTGACGTCCGTTGCAGAAACAAAGTAGCTTTCCGGGTCAATCTGCGTTCCCGTTTTTGCCGTGATGAGATATTGGGTCAGCTCGATTTTCGGACCGATGAGGCTCATATCCTCATCAATGATAACCGGCAGACGCATCGTTGAGGTGTCACCGTATTTGTTGGCAACCGTAACGCTGAAATTATAAATGCCTTCGGTAAGATTCGTGAGGTTATCGCTTGTGATGAGGACTCTGCTTGTGATATTGCCCTCGATGCAGTCCGTCGCGGTAATCGCTTCGGCAAGGTCGATGGTTTCGTATGCAGAGAAGCACAGGGATTTATTGACCGTAAAGGTGGGGGAGGTATATCCCTTGAAGCGGATTTTTCTCGTTGCCTTCGTGATGTGGTTGTCACTGTCGCAGACAACGTAAGTGACTTTGCATTCACCCTTTTTAGTGAATCTTGATATCGATTCAACGAAAACCGAGGAGGTCAGGTCGCCGTCTTTTTTATCGTTGGCGGTAACTCCTTTGAGCATATCCTCTTCCTTGGCGTTGAGTTCAACCTCAAGAACGTCGGATTCAATATTGATAACGGGTATCGTTCTGTCTGTTTTGATTGTTTCTCCGATAAAGAATATCAGGAAAACCGCACTCACAACAACAGCGAGTGCACTGACAATAAATCTTAGAATTCTCATATTTTCACCTTGCTGCGGATTAGATTTTTTTATTAAGAACAACCTTTGCGGGGTTTTTGCTGAAAATAAGCTCGGCATAATCGAAGGAGGTCATTATGCTCACTTCTTCATGGGCTTCTTCAAGGAACGGAGTGCGCATATACGGGCTGTGGGCATCGCTTGCAACGAAATCGGCAAGCTCGTCCGAGATAATGGCGTGCGAAGCGTAGAATGCGTTTCTGCCGAAGCCGCCGTTGAGACTGCCTTTATTGACCTGAAGCAAGCAGCCGATGCTTTTCATTTTGTAGACCGAGCTTTCGTCCTCCTGAACGAAGGCGTATCTTTCAGGGTGGGCGACAATCGGAACGTAACCCTCGGCAACGAGCGCTTCAAGCTGTCTGTAAACAGTATCGGAACGCTCGAAGAAATCAAACTCAACAAGCGGATACATTGAGTTATTAAGCGTGAGGAGCTTTTTGCTCTTTATCAGCTCCGTGATATTGCCGCTTGCGAAGATTTCGCTGCCGGGAAAAATCTTAAGAGGAATGCCGTCCTGCACGAGCCTCTGATTGAGGAGGTTGAGGCGCTGCGAAATATCCTTGCTCCAGAAGTTTGTGTATGAATCGGGGACGTTGCTGTGTGGGGTGGCAACGATTGCTTTCACACCTGAACGCACTGCAATTTCAGCCATTCTGACGGATTCTTCAAGGTTATCCGAGCCGTCATCGAGACCGTAAAGAATATGGCAGTGAATGTCAATCATGGCGCACCTCCGCTATTATAAATTATAATTAATATAATAATACTATATATAGCAATATAAAGTCAACAATAATACAAATATTTTTATTATTTTCCAATTAAATTGACAAGTTTTTTTGAGTCGAAAACAGAAAAAAGCACCTGCACAGCCGAAACTGATATAATCCCCTTAACGTAGTCTTGAAATTTTGTTTTTTTAAGTGTTTACCTTAAGGGGATTATATCATTAAAACGGATGTTGCCTGCTGTAATTTTTATTTCATAGTTGATAAAATAAAAAGTCATCTGACTTTCAATCAGATGACTTTTAAAATGATTTTTGTTTTTGCCAACCCTGTTAGACAGATGCTCTGAACATTTTTTAAATTACTGTTTTATGAGCACCCGTCAAACCGTACAAGCGTTAATTAAGTTACATCAGGAGAAGAAAACCTGAATGCTTGATGAGAACTTGCAGTAACCTTCGAGATCAATGGGTTCTGAGCAAGGTTCATACGAACTGAAAGCATTGTTCGGATCATATCCCATTGATATGAGAATATCTTTTACCATCTCGGCATCGGTTGTGCTTGAGGAGCAACTGGAAGCCACTGCAGAAGTTGCATTCATAGTAATAAGCGAGATTGTAGGTTTTGTATATTTGCTCATTATCTTACTCCTTTCTTAAAAACCAATAATACTGTTCAAAGCAGAAAGTATCTTCTTGAACTTTGCAATTATCCAATTGATCAATCTTACAAGCCAGCATTCTGCGGAATCATCGGGATTTGCGGGTTCATCAGAATCATCGGGATCAGTTGTATCATCGGGTTCCGAGGGATCGGTTGTGTCCTCGGGCACTATGGGAGTGTTGGGTTCAACCGCTTTTGCGGGAGCCATCATCATAAAGCTTGCGGTAACAAGGTCAAAGTCTGATGAGAGAAGAACGGTCTCATTGAGCTGGCTTGTAACCTTAACAGAGCCGATGGAAAGAAGAGTACCTGAATCCTGATTCTCTATTGTTACAATACCTTCTTTGATATAATCTGTAATGTCATAATACATTTCGGTATTGCTAATGACATCAAATTCATATTCACCAATCTTAACTGTAGGAGTGCCGGATGCAGCTCTGAGGCTGATCATAACTCTTGATGTTGATTTATCAAAATCTTTGATTGAGAATGCAACAGCTCCTGTACCGCTGGTGAGATAAAGCTCATCCTTAGGACCGATTTTTGCATAGTTTTCAATAGCAATTGATTCTTTATCTTTACCTGAAATGTAAGCAAAGATGTCTGCATCTGTACCTGAGATTATGTTGCCATCCTTCACGTTTACAAGGTTATCAATAACATTGTAATATTTAGCGTTTCTTTCGGAAGGAATGTAGTATGCATCGCCGTCTTCAATGGGCTTATAAACTCTTACCGAGTCAACAACGTTGAGGAGGCTTGTTACTGCCTGAGTTTCAAGCATACCGTCTTCAACCGTATTTACGCCTTCGCCGCCGTTGAGAATTGAATCTTCATCGAACCAGACAATTTCAACTGATTCAGCATCGAGAGCATATTCAAGACCGACTTCAGCAAGTGCTTCACGGAGAAGTTCGTTATCTGCGTCGCCGACTGCCTGAGTGCTGAGAGCACCTGACATTGAGGGAAGATAGGAAGCAACGATCTGAACTGTGTAGTTACTGTAATCAAGTCCGTTTTCGCTGATGAGAGGAACCTGATAAAGAGTATCTGCGTATCTGTTTGCTATGTTTTCGTCAAGGTCGCTGTAGTAGGTATCAACGATGTAGGACTTAACCACCTTGCTTACTACTTTTCCGTCTTCGACATATTCATTATTTTTGAGCGACACAACCAGAACACCAGTGTTGGATCCACAAGCACCGATGAGGTCGAAGCCCTCGCCCATGAAGTTGAAGCTGATATTCTCTGAACGCTTGTTTGTTTCGTCAACGGTTACTGTAAGAGCCGAACCGTTTGAGTAGTTTGCAATTTTATTGTAGCCGTTTTTGTTGGTGTCGTAGCCGTAAACTTCGTTTCTTTCGGGTGATGCATCCTGATTTACAGTGCTTGCCGTGCCTTTAGTCCAATCAAGACTTGAGGTTTCAGTTGATGTGAAGATGTTTTCCTCATAGAGAACGTTTGAAGCAGGAGCAACAATGATTTCGTTCTTTATGTTTGTTGTTACGCCGTTGACAAGAACTGATGCGTGATAGTAAATCTTCTCTGTACCGTTTACAACCTTTGTGGGCTTGTAAGTAACGGTACCGTCGCTTACGGTGAATTCACCATAAGTGCCTGTAAGAGATGATGCGGGAGTTGATGTGCCGTCTGCCGTGATGCCGAGGAATGTCCTTGTTCCGCTTGCGGAATTGAAGATTGTGTCATTTGCAAGAGGTGTGATTGCGATGGGGGAAGCAAAGTCCACAACAACGGTATCGCTTACAAGAGCATCATCTGTTATTACCCAAACAGCATAAAGAGTAACTGTGCCGTTTGCAGTGGCAGAAAGTTTGCTTACGCTCTGACCGAGTGAATACTGTGCGGTTGTTGCAGCGGAATTGGTTGACCAGCCGAGAAGATTATAACCTGATCTTGTGATTCCGCTTGAAGCAAGTGTTACGTTTTGGCTGTACTTAACAGTCTGGTTTTCAATTGTACCTGAACCGCCGTTTGCATTATAAACAATTGTGTAGGTGTTTTCTGACCAGATTGCATAAAGCGTAACTGTGCCGTTTGCAGTGGCAGAAAGCTGACTTACGCTCTGACCGAGTGAATACTGTGCAGTTGTTGCAGCGGAATTGGTTGACCAACCGAGAAGAGTGCTGCCTGTTTTTGTGAAACCGCCTGATGCAAGTGTTACGTTTTGGCTGTACTTAACAGTCTGGTTTTCGATTGTACCTGAACCGCCGTTTGAATTATAAATGATTGTGTAGCTGTTTTCGGTCCATTTTGACTTGAGGTAAACTGTTGAGGTCTGAGTAACGGTTGTTGAATCGGTGATGAGAGTATTGCCGTCATACCAACCTGCGAAGGTGTAGCCTTCTCTTGTGGGAACGGGGAGAGCACCGAATGTTGAACCGTACTGTACTTCCTTGCTTGACTCGGGAACATTAACATTCGGAGCGCAGGTGGTTGCTTCGTAAACTCTGATGTCGCTGAAGGTTACTGAGTTGCTTGAGCCGTTGGCATCAACACGGATAACAGCCTTTGTTGCACCTGCAGGAGCTGTGAATGTTCTCGACTGAACGCCTGCACCGCTTGATGAGAAGCGGTTTGTGCTGTCATTGAAATCGATACCTGTTCCGCCGGTTGTTTCGTTTCTGAAGAAGATGTAAACATCCCAATTGTCGCCGGTGAAATCAATATCAATGTAATACTGCTTGCCTGCAGTTACAGGGAATTCGGGAGATTCAGATGTACCTTCGCCTGCACCGGCATATGATGTAAGTGTGAAGCCGTTATCGGTAACATTGCTGATGGTTGCATTACCTGCGGATGTGGTGTTCCACTTGCTGAAATCAAGGATGGTGTCGAAGTATACTTTTAATTCGCTGAGTGCCCACTGTGCGGTAAGCGTTACGTTACCGTACATTTTTGCAGGAACTTCACCCGGCGAACAGATTCCGTTAAGTTCCCAGTTGCCATCAGATACGGTAACCAGCCAGCCCTGGAAGACATAGCCGGCGCGTGTGGGTGTGGGAATATTAAGAGTATCTTCTACATTGTAGAGCTCCGATGTGGGGCTTACGCTGCCGCCGTTTGCGTTATAAGTGATTGTGTAGTCGTTGATAGTCCATTCTGAGAAGATTGACTTGTGCTCTGTTGCGTTGTCGATGGCTGTTACTTCGTTTCCTTCGGCATCAAACCAACCTTTGAAGGTGTAGCCGTTTCTGACGGGAGTCTGAAGAGTGCCGTAGTAAGCGTATTCTTCATAAACATCTTCAAACGTTTCGTATACAGCATCTTCATAATATCTTGCTGAATCAATCAGTCTGATATTGGAGAAGGTTGAAGTTACAGGGTCATTACTTGTGTTACCAAAACGGAAGCTTGCCTGAGTGGTTGTGGCACCTGTTGTGAATTTGATTGCAAAGTGGTATGTGCCTGCATTGTTATAGTTGCCGAACCATGAGTTAGACTCAGTTTTTGATGCCCATGCACCGTTATTTGTCTTGATAGACATATTGCTCGGAGCTTCTGAATTGGAGCCGCTGCTGTTGTAGAAGAACATAAATGCCTGAGCTTTTACGTCTGTTGTAACGTCATATTCAAACACATACTCTGTGTTGGGTTTAAGAGCAACCTTATAGAAATGGTCTGCCGAACCGTACACCGTGTAAGCCTCGCCGCCGGTGATTGTGTCGTTAACAACAGTGATTGTTCCGTCTTCGTATGTGGCTGTGCCTTTGTTGGAAACAACCTTCATGCTTTCGGGGTGCTGTGACATTTCATAAGCACTGAAAAGGTTATCATATTTCAATGCGTAGAAAATGTTAACGTATTCTTTGATGGTATCCGTAACTCTGTCAATATCTTCCTGAGAAGCACCGGGGTCGCCGAGAATTGTTGCCGCTTCTTTAAGATTTTCAAGGAATTCTTCGCTGGGGTCCTTAACGCTGTAGCCGTCCGTAACAGCATCACGCAGTGCGCTCTTATCGGTGATATCAATAAGAACCGAAGTACCTGCGGTTGAATACTGGTTTGGGTTGATAGTCTGGTTGGCTGTACCCTGTGCAATAGCGTGGATATATTTGCCGTCAAGGTCTGCAATCTTGTATGAAGGAACAAAACGTTCTCTGTAGGGAACACCGAGCTTATCGGCAATATCGGTATGGCTGCTGTATGAAGTCCAGCCGCTGGGAGCAGCGGAAAGGCTTGAGGCGGTGTATGCCAGCTCATCGCCTACGGTGTAGTAAGTGTTATATTTACCGAGAGAGTCTTTCTTGTAGTCGCTTACTCTCAGAGCGTCGTAACCGATGCTGAGGTTGGGAATCTGGTCTGTGTTTGTGTAACGTGACTTATCGATAGCCAGCAAGCCGAGGTAGCTCTGCGATCTTGAAGAGTCGTGGTCGTTGGTTGCGGTCTGCATAACGTAGCAATCATCCTGGTAGTCGTCATTGCTGCCGTTTTGTGTGCCGTAGCCCAAGATGTAATCGTATGCGGTCTGACCTGAGCCGCCTGTGGGCGGATTGGTATGAACAAGAGGGTCTTCTCTGAAGTAACCGGAGTTGCGGTAGTCGCCGTGGAAGGTACCGAGGGGAGTTCTTGTGCTGTGGTCAATTCCGTTGGCACCCGTAATCCATGATGAAACTTCGTGCATGGAAGCGGCTACCTGTCTTGCTTCCGCAACGGCACCGACTGTGCGGTGGGGAGCATACATAACGGTGTAAGCCACGAAGGTTTCTTTTTCGCAATTGGGATTAATAGCAGGATCTGCAGCGTAAGTGGTTATTGTCCACTTGACGGTGGCTTTTTCACCGGGCTCCAACCCTCCTGATACAAAGTCCATATCCAGACCGGCAGGGAAAATAAACGTACCCGGATTCGGATCGGTGTCCTCGGTGAATTGGAAAACAATGCCGTCATAGGATGCGGAACCGTCTGAAGCGCGAACGTCAACGTTTTCGTCGGGATTGGTAACGTTGTCAACGTTTACGCTGATGTGTGTGTGACCGTTGTCGGCATATACGCCAAGATACATATCCGTATATTCGGTTTTGGTTTCAATGCTGTAGTAGTTGTTGGGATTCAGCACGTTGTTTGCGTAGTACTGACCGTCTTTGTTGTTTGCGGGATTAACGTAAACTGTTTCGGGAACAGCGATTTTGGGTTTTGCTCTTTCATCTTCAGCTTTGCTGATATTTCTGAATTCTTCTCTGATTTCGGATGCGGTACCGGTTGTGAGATAATATGTGAATTCTGTCGGCTCATAGCTTCTGAAGATAGCTGTGTCTGTGGGTGCGATGTATGAGGTGGGAAGCTCGGGTGAGGGGTTAACTGTCTGGGCGTGTCTGTATTCCGGAGTATCTAAAACTTCGCCTACAGAGCCTTCGGTGTCGCCTGCTTTCTGTTGATACATAGTGGGCTGAACGCCGTAGTAGAATTTGGTTGTTGTGTCTGTGTAAAGACCAACGCCGAAGCTGTCCTGATCTTCACTGGCGGTGAATGCAGCCCAGTTTTCGTTAACGGTAACCCAGGGCTGGAAGTCCTGCATACCGAACTTGTCTTTATACATCTGAGTCAAGCCCCAATATTCAGGCTCTTCGTAGTTGATGAGGTAGCCGCTATTGTGCGTTTTGCTCCAGTGAGTTCCTCTGGTGGCATCAGTATAATCTATAAACTGATAATTGTTGTAGAGCTCATTGGCTTCTGATTTCCAGGCATCCTGTGCGGAAACGTTGTTATAAACAAAGTGGTTAAGAGGCTCAATGAGGTAAAGTGCGGGGAATTCCTGAGAGTGAGATGCATCGGGAAGACCCGAATAGTCAACCTTTCTGTTGGTTACCTTGATTGTTCCGTCCTGGAAATAATACCAAGATTCAACGTAGGTGTCGGTAACGTAATCATCGCCCCAGATTGCTTCATATCTGCTGTCGGTTGCGGCATATTCATCAGACCACTTTGCCCAGTCAAGAGGACGAGCCTTAACGTAAACGTAGTCGTTGGTTACCTTGTAGTCAATAATCTTACTTGCTTCGCCGATAACGTTACCGCCCTGAACGGGGTTATAGGGCCAGGCGGCGTTGTTATATTCACTCTGAATATAGGGCTTTTCGTCCGTGCCGTAATAAGACTGCTGCAGATATCTGCCTCGGTCAAGCGTGTTGATAAGGTTAACCTTCTGGCTTTCTGCTATATAGCCGCCGTCAAGCTTATTCTTGTAGTCAACCAAAGTTATGTCATTGCTTCCGTTGGCGTAAGTACGGGCGTAAACATCATCGGAAAGGTCATAAAGCTCTGAAACAACGCCGCCGTATTCAAGTGAAACACCCATCTGATATTTTGCGTTATCAAAATAGATGGTTGCGTCAGGAACGGGAACGTTGACTGTTTTCAGTGAAACCAGCTCAAATTTGCCGTTTTCTTTATTAAGAGTGGTGAATTTGATTTTAACAACCTGATTGTAGGTGTTGTTTTTAAACAAATCATTAACAAATGAGCCGAAGCTTCCGTTATCTGAAGGCTCAAGGAAGAATTCTTCCGTTTTGCCGTCGTTGAAGGTGGCAACGCCACTGACATATGAATCGGACTTATATGTCACCTCATAGCGGTTGAATGCCGATGTGCTGTAATTAAAGGTGTATTCGCCGTTTGCTATTGCAACGTCTGTTGAAACACCGTTGATAACGACTATACCGGGGTCGCTATCCTTAACCGTAACGGTGAAGGTTGCGGTTTTTCCGCCGTAATGGGCGGTAATGGTCTGTGTTCCTGTTGTGTTAAGAACTTCGGGAGTGCAGTAATATCCTGACGGAATATCAAAGGTGTTTGTTATTCCGTCAGAGGTTATGGTTGCCTGAAGAACAAGACCTGTTGTGTCCAATTTTTCGCCCTTGGTGTAAACGGTTTTTGAGGGCTGAGTTTTAACCGTAAGGGTATCAACCGCAGGCTCAAACTTGGGATAAACGGTATAGCTCAAGGGCTGAACGGGAGTGTCGGCGGTAATGCGCATACCCGTGCCGTCTTCCTTTGTGTTCCAGCCGGCAAAAATGTGGTTGGCGGGAGCTGTGGGTGTGGGAAGCGTTCCGTAAGTTGCATCCGTGCCGTAGGTTTTAACAAGACGGTTGGGTGATATTTTATTGTCGTCAAGCTCCGTTACCTTCCAGAGTTCAATGTTTTTGATTTGGCAACCCCATGCAGTTATACCGTGATTGATGGTGAAAACAACCGAAATATAGGCAGTATCGCCTTTTGTGGTAAACATAGCGGAGTTTGCTCCGTAACCCGAAGCGCCGACACCGCTGACGTAGTCATAATTAACAGCGCCGCTGCTTGTGCTTCTGACTATGTAAGGAGAAAAATCCAAAAAGGCGGAGTTGGTGCTGTTAATGAGGTTATACTTGAGCACGTAGGAGGTGTTAGCCTCAACGGGAATGTTGTAATAGCCTGCGTTACTCTCAAGATCGAAGGCGGTGAAAAGGGAATCTCCTTTGGTGGGGTCGGTAGTCAAGGTAATAACTTCGTCGGTTGCGTTGACTGTACCTGCGCCGTAGAAAGCGGATACGGCGTAGTTTGAGCTGTTTTTCCAAGAGGAGAGATTGAAAAGATTGGTTGTTGAATCGAGGGTAACGTCACACTCGGTAACCGAAATGTTGCTGATATCGGCATAGGGTGTTGCACCTGATGTGAGGGTGAAACGGAACTGGATATGAGCAACGTCAGAGGGAGTGATGAACGTAAAGCTGTTAGCGCCGCTGGCAGCTCCCGGAGCCTCATAGATTACCTTACACAGGAAGTCGCTGTCAAACATAAACAAGTAAGGAGTGACGCCTGAGTCCGTAGTGCTGAACACATTACCTGAGGCATTGTAAGAGAAAGTGTAGGTGGCGTTAGGTTCAACGGCAATTGAATAGTAATCCGTGTTATTGATTGAGTTTGTTTTATCCTCACCGTGGCCGTTATAAACCTGAGGCACATCCGTGCTGGTTTTTGTGAGTCTGAAGCTGCCGTTGGGAATATCTGTTGTTAATGTACCGACGTCTTTTGTGCCGCCGAATACAACTGAGGTTGAGTTTTCGTTGCTTGCCCACTCTTCAAAAATGAAGAGGTTGTTGAAGCCGAGCTCAACGGGATAGGTGGCGTCTGCTGCTGAAGAATAAAGCGTTGCAATGGTAGGAATAATCATTGCAACTGCGAGCAGCAAAACAACTAATTTTTTTGCGTGCTTTTTCATGAGATTACCTCCAAAATTTTGTGTTATATATAAAATCCAAATTTTTTTGGACAATGATTTTTAACATCTTCTTACGAAATTTTCACATAGTTTTTTGTAATGAGCCGCTTTTTTGCAAGCGTACTCGGGAACTTTGCTGAATTCGCCTGTTTCTGCCAGCGAAACCGCCGCACACATATCGCAGTAATTTCGCAATTCGCAGTTCAGACATTCCGAAGGAAGAAAAATACTCTTCCTCGATTTTTTTGTGCATTCCCACGCTTCGTTGAAATTATCCGCATCAAACATCGGGGTTGTCATCATTCCGCAAGGCGACATTTTGCCGTCCCAGGTTACCCAGAAGGTGCTCAGTCCTGCTCTGCAAGGAATGATTTCGCCGTCGGATTCGATTTCTCCGAGTTTTCTGACGATGTTTGCTTTTGCGTTAAGGTGTTTTGTGAATTTTTCTTTACCCCAGTCAACCATATGGCAGTCGAACAGAGCTTTCGCTGCTTCTTCGGGGGAGAGTCTGTCTGCCTCGCCGCCTGCCCTGACGGGTGGGAACATATATGTTACTGTCTGAACCGGTATTTTCAGTTCCCTTGCAAATTCATATATCTTCTCGGCATCATGACGGTTATATTGCGTTACCGTATAGTTGATTTTCACATTTACGCCCGATTTTTTGAGTTTGATTATCGCATCGGTTACTTTCTCATAGGCTTCACCGTTGCCGCAAAGCTCACGGTAAGTATCTTTTGAAGCACCGTAAAGCGTGATGTTAAGCTTCTGAGGCGGATTGTCTGCGAAAAATCTGACCTTGCTGTCGTCTATCAGCAAACCGTTGGTATTTACGGAAACCAACAGGCCGGATTTTTTTGCATTAAGATAAATTTCTTCGAAGTCCTTTCGGAGCAGAGGCTCGCCTCCGGTAAGCAGAAGCATAAACATACCTGCGTTTTTTGCTTCTTCCGTAAGCTGTACCCACCATTGGGTATCTTTTTCTTGCTTTATGGCTTCGCAGTCGTTTTCTTTTCGATGCACATAACACATTTTGCAATCGAGAGGACATCGTGATGTTAATTCAAATGCACCTGAAAGCGGAATGGATTTTTTATCGGCTTCCGAGAGAAGCTTCGATATAAACATATCATACTCCAATTCCAATCAGAGAACACCTCCGTTTCGCAGTTCGTTTTCGAGGGCGATAACCGCATTTTTATCTGCCGTACATCCGAATGAGTAAACAGGAACGGTTTCCAGCAGTTCAATCAGCAAATCAATAATGGCAGCCTGCTCATTAGGGGCGATCAAGTCGAGATATATGTTTTGCAGCACTCCTTGAATCGCTTCAATTCCTGTAAGCCGTCTTACGATGTTTTCGGGAGCCTGACTGAGCAAAACAATTGCGCCGAGAGGAAAGGTTTTGTTTTTGCATATACCGCTCGTTCCGCAGAACGGAACGCCGCAGGCATAAACTCCGTCTTCGACAAGAACGCCGGCTTTATCGCCATTGATAACTTCGGCATCCCGATATTTCTCCCACAGAGCAGCCTGAGTGCTTTTGCCTGTGCCGCAAGGGGCAGAAAAAAGGATTGCCTTGCCATTTACTGAAATGAACGATGAATGGATGAAAAATGCGTTGAAAGGAAGCAGAAGCTGAGCCAATGAAATTGAGCTCCACATATACCTGCTGTCCATCATTATCGGAAAGCTTCCCGGGGTAAAAAAGGTTTCGCTTCGGGAAGTATTGTAATGGGTGTATTTAGTTAATGCACCGTGAGCTTTTCCCATAGGAAGCGCACGGTAAACAATATCGCCGTCAACCGAAACGATAAACTCGCCGGCTCTGTGCTTGCCTTCCTTCGGCATATCGGGAAACGGCTCGCAAACCTTGCAATGAATGTTTATGTCTGCATCGGAAGAGACCTGAACAGCTTCAAACTGTTTCCATAGCGGATTGTCTCCCGGAAAACTGTTTGCCTCAATGCAAAATGTTTTTTTGCAAATACAATAGTGCTTTTTCATAATTAAAACTTTGGTGACAATCTGAAAAAGAAATATACACCTATATCACTCCATTATAATCGTGGAACATTATAGAACAGTTTATATTAAATGTCAATATACAAAATATATTTTATAGTATTTTTTATCTTATTTATAAGAAATTTATCTAAACATAAATTTTGTGTCAGGCAGGGTGTCGGCAATTCTTCATTCAGTTCTGACGTGATCGGTAACATTGCTTTTTTGAATGCTACCCAATCGGAATTCCCTTCAGGAAAATAAGGGGCGCTGATTGAAACTCAGTTTCCGCAGATTTCATATTCTTTTACCACGCAAATTGTTTAATAATATTTTAGTTGTGTTAAAATCATTGACTTAATTTTTTGAATTTGATTGAATTTTTTTATCAATAGTTATATAATGACCAAAAGAGATAAAAATCCGAAGGTGGTTTATGATGTTTAAAAAAACGGTTTCGGCGGTTATGAGTATCGTTATCATCGCTTTTTCAACTGTATTTCTGACCGCATCAGCATACGGGAATTCAAAAATCAGACGGGTTGAAAATAATTTTGACTTTGCAAGAATATCCACGAATATTGTATATTCATACAAGAATATAACCGACGGGAATTCCGAACAGTCAGTTACGGATAATCTTCGTATAATCGGCAGAGCAACGAACGGGAATTATAATTTTCCGTCACTCGGAGCAACAAAAGGAGTTATTTCTTCCGACGGCAGATTTCTGTTGCAGTTCAACGATTACAGAAATTTCAGAAATGCTCTGAAGGTACTTGCGGCTGATGACGGCATTGTCTATGCTCATCCCGATTCAGAGGTCTGTGTTTCTTCCGCAGAATCCGAAGCGTCAGGTAATGTTTCCTGGGGCGTATCATCTCACGGACTGGATAAATATGCAGAGCATCTTGCCGACAGTACAGACTCTTCCGACGGCACGGTTGTGGCGATTGTCGACACGGGCGCAGAGAATATCGGTTTTATTAAAGATAAACTTGTGAAGGGTTATGATTTTGTCGGAGGCGATGACGATTCTTTCGAGGATACAAGTATCGACAGTCACGGAACTTTCCTTGCGGGTATTGTTGCCGACAGCACAAAAAATGCAGCCGTCAGCATTATGCCCGTCAGAGTAATCGAGTCGGAAGAAGGCTATATGTCTGTTGCGATCAACGGTATTTATTATGCGGTTGATAACGGTGCAGACGTCATCAATTTCAGTCTGAGCGGTTCAACGGTCAATTGCAGGGCGCTCGACGATGCAATGGAATATGCTCGGAAAAATAACGTTACCGTTGTTGTGTGTGCGGGTAATTTCAAACAGAATACAAGCGGTATTTGTCCCGCACATATTGAAAGTGTGATAACAGTTTCTTCGGTTGACGAAAATCTGAATTTTGAGTCTGCGTATTCGGATTTCGGCAAGTCGGTCGACGTTTGTGCGGCGGGCGGGGGAATAGTCGGCTACGGTGCCGACGGTCAGCTCAAAACCCTTTACGGCACTTCAATGTCTGCAGCTTTTGTTTCGGCAGGTGCAGGTCTTTTCAGGCTTGATAATCCTCAGTGCAATGTCGCTCAGGTATCAGATGCAATCGTCAGAGTATGTGATGATCTCGGAGCAGAGGGATTCGACGATTATTACGGTAACGGCTTCCCGAAATTCGACAGATTTATTGATGACACCACGGTTTACGTTGAAAATATTTCGTTTGAAAATAAAGAAATCAATGCATATGTCGGTGAAAAACTTACGGTCAATCCCGTATTTTCTCCCTCGGATGCAACCGATAAATCGTTGATCTGGAGGTCACTCAATGAGAAAGTGGCATTTGTTGATGAAAACGGTGTTATTAACTGTATTTCCGAGGGTATTGCACCGATTGCAGCCAAGACCGTTGACGGCGGCTATACAGATTCATTTACAATCAAAGCCGTCAATCCCGAAAAGCCCGAGCCGAAGCCCGTCGGAATCAAAATTGAAAAAGCTCCCGACAAAGTAAAATATATCTATAAAAGCAAGGATTCCCTTGATTTAAGCGGAATTCGGGTTAACGTTGTTTATTCCGATTCAAGCACGAAGCCCGTTGAGGATATCCGTGATATTTCTGTAAGCGGCTTCTCGGCAGACAAAGCAGGCAATCAAAGCATCACCGTTTCATACGGTGGTTTCACAGATGAATTTGAAATCACCGTAGGATATGCGTGGTGGCAGATGATAATACGCATTCTGCTGCTCGGTTTCCTCTGGTATTGATGAGTTAAAGGCAGATTCTTCTGCCTTTTTCTTTTTGCTTGCAATTTTCGCAATTATAATATAAAATAATTTCGTATCAATACTTTGGGAGGTAAACTATGAGAAATTTAAAAAATATCAATGCTGAATGGCTCTTTTCAAAGGATGCCAAAAAAGCTCCCGATTCCGTCCCCTCGGGTTGGACTGCGGTCAATCTTCCCTATACATGGAACGGCTCCGACGGTCAGGACGGCGGTAACGATTATTACAGAGGCACCTGCTGGTTTGCAAAGCAGCTCAAGGCAGAGGACCTTCCTGCAGGCGAGGAAATCTACGTTCAGTTTGACGGCGTAAACTCATCCTGCGAGGTTTTCTGGAACGGCAAAAAGATTGCCGAGCATCACGGCGGCTATTCAACCTTCAGAGCTGAAATCGAGGATATCGAAAGCGAAAATATCCTTGCCGTGGCGGTTGATAATTCACCCAACGATAAGGTTTATCCCCAGAATGCCGACTTCACCTTCTACGGCGGTATCTACCGTGACGTTACTCTCATCGGTGTGCCCGAGAATCACTTTGACCTCGATTATTACGGCTCACCCTCGATTATGGTAACCCCCGAAATCAAGGGCAAGGATGCCGTTGTCAAAATCAAGACCTACATCGAGGACGATGACGATTGCAAGGTTAAATATGAAATTCTTGATGACGGCGAGGTAATTGCAAGCACAGTCGGTGATGAGGATGACGAGGTTGAAATCGAAATCAAAAACGTTCACCTCTGGGACGGACGCAACGACCCGTATCTCTACACTGCGAGAGCAACTCTTATTTATAAAGACGAAGAAATCGACCAAATATCAACCCGTTTCGGCTGCCGTACCTTCAGCGTTGACCCCGAAAAGGGCTTTATCCTCAACGGCAGGGAATATCCCCTCAGAGGCGTTTCGAGACATCAGGACAGACCCGGAATCGGCAACGCTCTTCTTCCCGAGCATCATAAGGAGGACCTCGACCTGATTCTTGAAGTCGGCGCAACGACAATCCGCCTTGCTCACTATCAGCATTCGCAGGTTTTCTATGACCTTTGCGACGAAGCAGGTCTCATTCTCTGGGCAGAGATTCCTTATATTTCAAAGCATATGCACGGCGGCTACGATAACACCGTTTCGCAGATGAAGGAGCTTGTCGTTCAGAATTATAACCATCCCTCAATCGTTGTGTGGGGTCTTTCAAACGAAATCACAATCGCAGGCGCAAACGACCCCGACCTTATCCGAAACCACAAAAAGCTTAACGAGCTCTGCCACGAAATGGACAAAACCCGCTTGACTACCATCGCATCGGTTACAATGTGCTCAATCGATTCGGAATACGTGCACATCAGCGATATTCTTTCATATAACCATTATTTCGGCTGGTACGGCGGCACAACCGATATGAACGGCCCGTGGTTTGACGAATTCCATAAGAAATATCCCAACAAGCCCATCGGCATCAGCGAATACGGCTGTGAGGCTCTCGATTGGCATACCTCAACACCGATTCAGGGTGACTACACCGAGGAATATCAGTCCTATTACCACGAGGAGCTCATCAAGCAGATTGCCGTGAGACCCTATCTCTGGGCAACGCACGTTTGGAATATGTTTGACTTTGCCGCTGACGCAAGAGCAGAGGGCGGCGAAAACGGAATGAATCACAAGGGTCTCGTCACCTTTGACAGACAGTATAAGAAGGATTCGTTCTACGCTTACAAAGCATGGCTCAATCCCGAGCCGATGATTCATCTCTGCAGCAAGAGATACGTTGACAGAGTTGAGGACGTTACAAAGGTTACCGTTTATTCAAACTGCCCCGAGGTTGAACTTTTCGCAAACGGTGTCAGCGTCGGCAAGCAGAAGAAGGGTGAATTCCCGTTCTTCTATTTTGAGGTCAAGAACGAAGGCGAAACAACCCTTGTTGCAAAGGCGGGTGAGCTTGAGGATACCGCAACAATCCGCAAGGTTGACAAGCCCAACGAAGCATATATTATGAAAGAGGAAGGCGCGGTTATCAACTGGTTTGATATCACCATGCCCGACGGCAGATATTCAATCAACGATACAATCGGCGATATTATGTCCACCTTCGGCGGTAAGGTGACAATGGTTAAGATTCTTCTCAGAATCAAGAAGGCTATGTCGCAGGGTAAGGGCGGTAAAACTGCAGGCGGCTTTGACGTTGCAGGCTTTGAGCTGAATATGAGTATGATCAAGAACGTTTACGGTATGGCAAAGGGCTTCACCGTCAAGAGAGTATTCTCGATGCTCGGCGGCAAGTTCACCAAGGAGCAGATTCTTGAAATCAACGCTATGCTCAACAAGGTTAAAAAGCCGAAAAAATAATTCTGTTTCTGAAAGGAAAAGCCTATGAAAACCAAAAGACGTATAGTTTCCGCAATTCTTTGCGTTATTCTCACCGCTTCGCTTCTTTTGACCTTCGGATGCGCAGGAAACGAAACTGACGCAACCACAACTGCACCTGCCGAAACGACGGCGCAGGTTACGGAAAACGCGGAGAAGCCCACCGCAGAATTGATGACCGAAAACGTTACCGAAACCGAAACGCAGACGGAAACTCAGGCGGCAGTTCCCGAAACGGTTGAAGAAATCGTTGCCATTTTCAACGCATCGGCAAACAGAATCAAGACCGAAGCGACGAAGGTTACGAAGAACTGGGAAAAGAGAATCGTTGATGAGGAAAATCTCGTTCTCCCGAAGGCTCTTGAAGGCACCGCAAAGTCTTTGATATCAACGTTTCTCAAGGATGACACCGACCCGATTATATACGACACAAGAGAGGAAATCGTTTCGGAATATATCGTGCCCGATAAGGATTACGTCAGCAAGCTCACACCCGATGCGGTGCTCAGCGCAACCTGTGAGGATAAGGGTGCGCAATTCGTCATCACGATAAAGCTCAAGCCTGAAAAGAATCCCGTTTCGGGCAAGGGAGTCGGCGCAGTGTGCGACGTTATCGAGGCTCACGAGGTCACCGAAAAGAATCTTTCCTTCCTTGAGGAATTCTCAACAAACTACAGGGATTGCGTGGTTATCGCAACCGTTGATAAGGCAACGGGCAGGGTAGTGCATTCGAATTATTCTGCGCCCCTTATTCTTGCCGTCAAGGTCAACCTTTTCGGCACGCATAATATCAACGTCGGTCTGAATTTCGTTAAGGATTACACGATAGAATATTAAAATCAAAACCGCTTCACTGTTTCGGTGTGGCGGTTTGTTAATTCGGAATTGGGAATGCGGAATGCGGAATTGTTTTTTCCGTAGGGGAGATTCACGAATCGCCCGAAAACAGATGTTCAAACTGAATTAAAGTGTAGGGGCGGATATTATCCGCCCGAAAATTCAGCGCAATTAATTAAAACGGGACGTCGGGTCGCCGTCCCCTACAGTTTTAAGGTTTTCAGGCTCCCTTTTAAGCGAGCTGCCCGAAGGGCTGAGGGTTGTGAATGCAAAACATTCGCTCGGATAATATCTGCCTGACATCGAATAATATGATTTTGTTCAGGGGTTGTAATCGGCGGGACAAAGAGTTATAATATCTCGGAATTAAAATCGGAGAGATAAAAATGATTAAAGAAAATATTTCAAAAAAGGATATTGCGGTTTACGTTATGATGGCGATAACCGCTGTGCTGATAACCGTTGCAGGCGTTGTTTATGAGCAGAGTCTGCTGCGGATTCTGCCGCTTTACGTTTCGCTCGTTATTTCAATGCTGCAGACGAAGGTCAACCGCTTTGCATCCCTGCTCGGCGGCGTGAATTCCGTTCTCTACGGCGTGGTTTATATCTATTATAAGCTTTACGGTGCGGCTTTTTCGGCTTTGCTGTTTTCGTGCCCGATTCAGCTTCTGACCTTCATCCGCTGGAATAAAAACAAGCGCGGAAATTCAACGGAACTTCGCAGAATGACTAACAAAAACAGAGTGCTGATGCTTGCAGGCATTGCGGCGCTGACAGTCGGAATGGCGGTTGTTCTGCCTCTTCTCGGCTCGGAATACGTTGTGCTTGACAGCATAACGACATTGCTGGGAATTGCGATTTATTTCCTGACGATGTTTGCTTACGTCGAATACACAATCCTGATGCTCATCAACTGTGCGCTGACGGTGGTGCTCTATATCACGATGCTTGAGGGCGCACCCGACACCGCAACTTATTTGATTTATTCGGTTTATTCGCTTATCTGCGTTGCCTTCGCATTCTTCGAGGCAAGGAAGCTCTACGCAGAGCAGCAGATGGAGAATAATTCGCAGTTATGATAAGACAATGTAAAACACCCGAAAAAGAATTGTTCGTTCTTCTTCGGGTGTAGTTTTTTATTAAAATGATTTTACGGCAGGACGTTGCCTGCGGCTCTGTAAATTTCGTACCATTCTTCACGGGTGAGGGTTATTTCGCTTGCCCTGATGCAGTCGGTGAGCCTTATGAGATTCGTTGTGCCCGTTATCGGCTGCATTTTTGCGGGATGGCGAAGAATCCACGCAAACGAAACCGCCGTTTTGGATACGCCGTATTTCTCACCGATTTCTCCGAGCTTTTTATTCAGCTCGGGGAATTTTTCATTATCGACGAAGCAGCCTTCAAAGAAGCCGTATTGCATCGGTGACCACGGCTGAATCGTGATTTTGCTGAGCCTGCAGAAATCGAGCACACCGCCGTCACGGTTTGTTGCGGAATCGTTATACATATTGACGTTTATGCCCGATTGAATCATCGGTGCGTGCATAACCGAAAACTGAAGCTGATTTACGCAAAGAGGCATATCAAGGCAGGACTGCAGAAGCTGAATCTGATACGGATTCTGGTTGGAAACGCCGAAATATCGCACCTTGCCCGATGCTTTGAGCTCGTCAAAGGCTCTTGCAACCTCCTCGGGCTCGCACAGTGCGTCGGGGCGGTGGAGCAAAAGCACGTCGATATAATCCGTGCCGAGCCTTTTAAGGCTTCCGTTGACGGATTCGGTGATATGCTCATAGGAAAAATCGAATCTGCCCTGACGGATGCCGCATTTCGTCTGAATGATAACGTCATCACGCATTGAGGGTGAAATCGCCTTGCCGAAAACTGTTTCGCTTTTTCCGCCGCCGTAAATATCGGCGTGGTCGAAGAAATTAGCACCGTTTGAAAGTGCGGTTTCAACGAATGCGGAAGCCTCTTTTTCATTCATATCGGATATTCTCATACAGCCGACGGCAACCGTCGGCACAAGCAGACCGCTTTTTCCGAGTTCGATTTTATACATAACAAATTCTCCTTATTTATATTGATAAGCCTTGACGTAATCGACGATGAATTCGGCTTCTTCGCCCGAAGCGTCTCTGTATTCGGGCACTCCGTTTTCTCCCTTCATTTCAACGGAAAGAATGAGATATTCCTCATTCTGACTCACGCCGCCGAAGGAGGTGCGGAAGGTTTCAACGCCGTTGATATAGAAGATATATTCGCTTTCGTTCCATTCGAGACCGTAGGTGTTGAATTCCTCGTAAGGGTTGTTGCCCGTCAGGAATTTCTTTGCGCCGTGCTTTTGGTGAGCGTCTCCGTAGCCGTCGAAATGCAGATTTGAGGTTACGCTGTTTTCCATAAAATCGCCGTAGCAGTCGCTTTCGAAAATATCGATTTCCGTACCGTCTCTGCCCGAGCCGTCCTCATCGAAAACGCCGCTGTTCATCAGCCAGAATGCGCTCCAGATATCCGCACCCTTGGGCAGAATGCATCGGCATTCAAAATAGCCGAATTTCTGCGAAAAACCCTTTGGCGCATCGGAATCGGTGTCGATGCCTGCGGAATACCAGCCTGCACCCTTGCCGCCCATACCGTTTTCAAGATAGACAACGGGGATAATCAGATTACCGTCTTTCGTTTCGGCAAGATACTGATTCCAATAGCTGCCTTTTCTCGGCTCGGTGACGTTGCCGTACTGATAGTGACCCGACCATACGCTTCGGTCAAGCTCGCCGTCGAAGTTTTCCTCAAAGGTGATTCTGAATTTTTCCATATCAACCTTCTGACCCATCGGATAGCAGGGGATATCGAGGTGGAAGGTGATGAACATAATTATCGATGCAAAGAACGAGCCGATTTTCATAAGAACGAGCTTCATATTTTTACCTCCGTTATTTTGTTTACGGAATTATTGTAACATATTAAAGCGGTATGTCAATGGGAATTCGGAATCAGGAATGAGGAATTCGGAATTATTTATATATTGCATTTCGCAGGGGCGGTTAACGAATCGTCCGTAGAAAGCAGTTTAAATGCACTGTCGGTGTAGGGGCGGATATCATCCGCCCGTAAATTCAGCAGAATTGCAAATCGGGACGTCGGGTCGCCGTCCCCTACAGTTTTAAGGTTTTCAGGCTCCCTTTGAAGGGAGCTGCCCGAAGGGCTGAGGGTTGTGAATGCGGAGCATTCGGTTGCGAATTCGGAATTATTTATATATTGCATTTCGCAGGGGCGATTCACGAATCGTCCGACAAATCCGAACAATAACGGAAAATAAAAATACGGCGAAGGATAACCTCCGCCGTAAATCTGAATCTGTTTAATTATTCCTCGCAGCCAGAGCAGCCTTTGCAGCCCTCACAGCTTGTGCAAAGTTCGGTTTCACCGACGTTTTCGCGTGCGATTGCGAGCATAAGCTTGATGCGGTTTTCCTGGTTAACTCTCGTTGCACCGGGGTCATAGTCAACGGGCACGATGTTGGACTGCGGATAGAGCTCCTTGAGCTTTCTTATCATACCCTTGCCGACGATGTGGTTGGGAAGGCATCCGAAGGGCTGGGTGCAGACGATGTTGCCGTAGCCGCTTTCGGCAAGCTCCATCATTTCCGCCGTCAGGAGCCAGCCTTCGCCCATCTTGCAGCCTGAGCCGATGATTTTGGTGCAGATTTCCTTGATATGAGCATAGGGTGCAGGGACGGTAAAATTGCCGTGTGCCTTTGCTGCGGAGAGAATGATTCCCTCGATTCTCTGCAGATACCACATTGCGAAACGCATAGCCGCCTTTTTGAAGGGGTTGCCGCCGTAGAGCTTGATATCCTCAAGTCTGTTATCGACCTTGAAAAGCAGGAAGCCCATAAGTCCCGGCACGTTAACCTCACAGCCCTGAGAAAGAAGGAATTCCTCAAGGTGGTTGTTTGCGAGAGGGGAATATTTAACGTAAATTTCGCCTACGACACCGACCTTGATTTTGTCAATCTTATTAACGGGAATAAGCGAAAAAGATTTTGTGATTTCGGGCAGGATTCTTCTGTAATCGCTGAAGGAATAGCCCTTGCCCTTGAGGAAAAGCTTGCTGATTTTCTCAACCCATTCGTCTGTCAGTGCTTTTGCGGCTCCCTTTTCAGTTTCGTAGGGCTCAATCTGATTCTTCAGGAGCATAAGCAAATCACCGTAAACAACGGCGGAAAGCATCTTGAGAGCCATAGAAATGCGGATTTTGAAGCCGCTGTTTTTCTCAAGTCCCGAAAGGTTGAGCGAAATTACGGGCACGTGTCCGTAGCCTGCCTTGCGGAGAGCCTTGCGCAGCAGATGAATATAGTTTGATGCTCTGCAGCCGCCGCCCGACTGGGTGATGAAAAGCGCTGTTTTGTTGACGTCGTATTTGCCTGAATTGAGTGCGTCGATGAGCTGACCGATAACGAGCAGAGCAGGGTAGCAGGTATCGTTGTGGACGTATTTGAGACCCTCGTCAACAACTGCTCTGCCTTCGTTTTTAAGAAGCTCAACCTTATAGCCGTACTGCGAAAATACGTGCATCAGCATTGAAAAATGGATATCCAGCATATTGGGAGCAAGAATAGTGTAATCTCGCATATCTTTGGTAAATTCAACTCTGTTATCCGGATTCATTCTTCTTCCTCCTTTATCATTCCGTTGCCGCAAACAGGCTTCTCAGTCTGATTTTAACGGCACCGGGGTTTGAAATTTCGTCAATTTTAATCTGTGTGTAAATCTTGCCCTTGCTTTCGAGAATGGAGCGCATTTCGTCGGTTGTGATTGCGTCAACGCCGCAGCCGAATGAAACGAGCTGAACGATATTCACGTTGTTTTCGGGCAGGTCCGCAACGTGCTTTGCCGCCGCATAAAGTCTTGAGTGGTATGTCCACTGGTCAAGCACGTCGGTGGGGAATTTCTCAACGAGCACGCTTACGGAATCCTCTGTGATAACCGCCGCACCGCTGTCGCAGATAAGCTTGTCGATACCGTGGTTGATTTCCTCGTCAAGGTGGTAGGGTCTGCCGCAGAGAATGATTACGGGGCGTTTTTCTTCCTTTGCCTGCTTGTAATATTCCATACCCTTGTCGCGGATTTTCTTCATATAAGAGCTGTATTCGGCAAAAGCCTTGTCGGCTGCATCGGCAACGTCCTTCTTTGAAAGTCCGCTGAATTTCGTGCTCAGATGAGCGTGAATTTTCTTTTTGAAATCCTTGGGTCTGTGAAGACCGAGATAGAAGCTCATAAAGTTGAGCGGCTTGAGGTCGCTGACGTTTGAGCGGATAACCTCGGGATAATAGGCAACAACGGGGCAGTTATAATGGTTGTCGCCGAGGTTTTCGTTGATATTGTAGGTCATGCAGGGATAGAAAATATTTGTGATTCCCTTTTTGATGAGATATTCGATATGACCGTGGAGAAGCTTTGCAGGGTAGCAGACGGTATCCGAGGGAATGGTGTGCTGACCCTCAACGTAAAGCTGTCTTGAGGAATTCTTGGGCGAAATCTCAACGCCGAAGCCGAGAGCGGTGAAGAAGGTGTGCCAGAAGGGGAGAAGCTCAAACATATTCAGTCCCATTGGCAGACCGATTGTTTCTCTCTTGCCTTCAACGGATTCATACTGTGCAAGAAGCTCTTTTTTATAGGTGAAAAGGTTGAGCGAGCATTCGTTGCCCGTCTTGAGAAGCGGTGCGCTGCACTTATTTCCGCCGATGAATTTTCTGCCGCCGCTGAAGGTGTTGATTGTCAGACGGCAGTTGTTACTGCATCTGCCGCAGTTTACGCTCTTGACGGTATGCTCAAAATTTTCAAGCTGACTGAGAGAGAGAATAGTGCTGTCTGATTTTGCCTTTTCTTTTGAGTAGAGAGCCGCACCGTAAGCACCCATAAGACCTGAGATGTTGGGTCTGATAACGTTTCTGCCGATTTCCTGCTCGAAGGCACGGAGCACGGCGTCGTTGAGGAAGGTACCGCCCTGCACAACGATGCTCTTGCCGAGCTCGTCAGCGTTTGCGGCTCTGATAACCTTATAAAGTGCATTCTTTACAACGCTGATTGTAAGACCTGCCGAGATATTCTCGATTGAAGCGCCGTCCTTCTGAGCCTGCTTTACGGAGGAATTCATAAAGACGGTGCATCTTGAGCCGAGGTCAACGGGCTTGTCCGCATAAAGACCGAGCTTTGAGAAGGTTTCGATATCGTAGCTCCACGCCGCCGCAAAGGTCTGCAGGAATGAGCCGCAGCCCGATGAGCAGGCTTCGTTGAGGAATATGTTATCTATTGCGTTGTTTCTGATTTTGAAGCATTTGATATCCTGACCGCCGATATCGATGATGAAATCAACGTCGGGCTTGAATTTCTTTGCCGCCGTGAAATGGGCAACGGTTTCAACGATGCCGAAATCAACGGAAAATGCGTTTTTGACGATTTCCTCGCCGTAACCCGTAACTGCACTCGATGCAACGGTAACGTCGGGGAATTCCTCGTAGAAATTGGTCAGGAATTCTCTGATAAGCACAACGGGGTCGCCGTTATTGGGCATATATCTGCTGAATACGATGCCACCGTCGGAGTTTATCGCAACAGCCTTGACGGTTGTTGAGCCTGCGTCGATGCCGATATAAACCTTCTTATCGGAGCAGGGGGCTGCGTTGGTGTCGATTCTGTCCTGTGCGTGTCTGTCGCTGAATTCTTTATACTGCTCCTTTGACTCAAAAAGACGGGGGGCATAGAGGTATTCGCCGCTTTCTCTTGCTTCGGCGATTTTATTTTTGATTGCAACGATATCCGATTCAACCGCATCCTGCGAAAGAGCCGCACCCAGAGCCACGAAATAGAGTGCCTCATCGGGGCAGAAGCCCTTTACGCCGAGGGTTTCGTCAAAAGCCTTGCGAAGCTCGGAAAGGAAATAGAGAGGACCGCCGAGATAAACGACGTTGCCTTCGATTTTTCTGCCCTGGGCAAGACCCGAAACCGTCTGGTTGACAACTGCGAGGAAGATGCTTGCCGCAACGTCCTCTTTCTTTGCACCCTGATTGAGAAGCGGCTGGATATCCGATTTTGCGAAAACGCCGCAACGGGATGCAATTGAATAAATTCTTTCTTTTTTCTCGGAAAGAGCGTTCATTTCCGTGGGGTCAACGGCAAGGAGCGATGCCATCTGGTCGATGAATGCACCCGTACCGCCTGCGCACGAGCCGTTCATTCGCACCTCAACGCCGTTTGTGAAGAAGAGGATTTTTGCATCCTCACCGCCGAGTTCGATAACTGCGTCGGTATCGGGAATCATTCTTGAAACGGCGATTCTCGTTGCATAAACCTCCTGCACGAAGTTGATGCCGAGCTTGTTGGCAAAGCCCATACCTGCCGAGCCTGAAATGCTCAGGGCGGCATTTGAGAATTCGGGATGCTTCGAGATAATGTCGTTGAGCATTGTTGCGCTCTTCTCGGCGATTTTGGAATAATGCCTTTCGTACGCTCTGTAAACTATTTTGTTGTTTTCGTCAAGCGCAACGCATTTGAGCGTTGTCGAGCCGACGTCAAGACCGATTCTTTTCATCTTTCTCACCTTTATTTTTATGCGCCGAGGCTTTTTGCCTTGGGATGGTTGTTTTCTGCCGCTTCAATCATAAGTCTGCCGATTTCATCGCGGAGCTTCTTTGTGATTTCTTCAAGCTCCATTTCCTTGGGGTCGAAGGGCTTGCCGATAACGATGCGAAGATTTCTGCTTCTGAATTTATAATCGCCCGCAACGCCGAAGGGAACAATCTTTGCTCCCGATTTCTTTGCAAGGAATGCAGTGCCCGTCTTGAAGGGGAGGAGGAATTTTTCGGTTTTGTTTCTCGTGCCTTCGGGGAAAATACCGATTGAGCCGTCTCTTTTGAGCACCTTCAGTGCCGACCTGAGGCAATTCATATCGTTTCTGCCTCTGTCAACGGAGATGCAGCCTGCAAGCTTGAAGAAGAAAGCGAATTTGCCGTCGAAATATTCCTTCTTCGCCATATAATGGATGGGTCTTTTTGTTGCGAGGAAAACGTTGCACTGGTCCATAATGTGCATATGGTTGCCTGCAACGATGATTGCGCCGTCATCGGGGATGTTTTCGGCTCCGATGACCTTGGGGTTATACCAGAATTTATAGAGCGGATTGACAATCGCTCTGACAAAACGGAATCCGCCGTCGGAATCCTCGGGCTTTCTTACCTTTTTTTCTTTATTGCTCATTGTTTGACTCCTTCTGAAATTAACTGATTGCTGACGGTTTCCATCAGCCTGCCGTTTGCTTCTTCGAGGTTTTCACCGACGGTAATCGGCTCGAAGAATCTGATTTTCACGCTCTTTTTGAAGGGCTTGTATTCGCCCGTGATTGCAAAGGGAACGATTTTTGTGTCGGTATCCCTTGCCATCTTTACAGCACCGAATTTGAAGGGCATAATGATATCCTCGGTGCGGTTGATGGTGCCCTCGGGGAAAATGCCGATGAGCTTTTCGTCATTGAGGTAATTTTCCGCATTGACAAGTGCGTTATGGTCTTTTGTCCTGCGGTTGACGGGAATGATGCCCAGCCCCATAAATACGGGCTTGAGTGCGCCTTTGACAAGCTCGTCCTTTGCGAGATAGTGAACAACTCTTTTTGTTGCGCCGCTGACGAGCAGACAGTCGAAATAGTTTGTGTGGTTGCCTGCGAGGATGATTCTGCCGCTTTCGGGAATGTTTTCAAGACCGATGTATTCAGGCTTGTAAACACCCTTGAAAAATGCGTTCAGTGGTCCTCTGACGATTTTGTAAAACGTGGGTTCTTTCATTACTTTTGTCCTCCGGATTTTATGTAATTCTGTTAATTTTTACTAAAATAAAATATTTATATACCCAAATAAAAAAGACGGCACCGTCAAAACGGCACCGTCTTGTGCTCATATTCGGTTGAATAATCAGATTGTAACACTGTCATCTGTTTTGCGCTTGATAACGGCAGTGACACCGTATCTGCGTGACCTGATTTTTTTGATTGTTGAATATTTAGCGCAGTTTTCGATGATCTGATGCTTGACCTCGGGCGAAACGTCAATGCAGTTCATCAAATTTCTGTATCTGTCGAATTTTTTAGCGGGGCGCATCAGTATCATTCCTTTCAATTTCTTTTTTGAGAAGCTTTCTGCCTTGCTGCAGACGCTTTCTGACGTTTTCGGGGGAGATGCCGAGAATGTGAGCAATCTCGTTGCACTTGTATCCCTCGAGATAGAAAAGGTCGAGCACGATTTTGAATTTTGACGGCAGGTGCATAATGGCGATGAATAAATCCTTGTCATCGTCGCTGACACCGATATTCCTCAGGTCGTCAAGGTTTTCGTGGCCGTGGTGCAAACGGTAACGGCAGATATTCTTGCTGTTGTTGGTTGCAACCTTTATCAGCCAGGCTTTTTCGTGTTCGGAGTCGGTGAAAACGGGAGCTTTCGTCATATACGCCAGAAATGTTTCCTGCAGAGCGTCCTCGGCATCTTCTTTGTTGCAGACGATGCTGAAGCAGATGCGGAAAAGCATCTGACTGTATTTTTCAACGGCGTATTCAATATGGCGCCGTTCAACGAGGTATTGACTTTTTACGGCACTCATAGTAACACTCCTTTATGAGAGAACAACAGTTCTTCTAAATATAAAACGCAGAAAAAGGTCGGATTGTGAAAAATAAATTGTTAACATTTTGTAAACAATCGAAAATGCTTATTTTTCAGGTACAGGGGAGAAGGGTTGGAACTCCGAATTAGAAAATCGGGTGTGGGCAACGCCCACCC
>JAZNUD010000046.1:0-5558 GCA_045592085.1 Acutalibacteraceae bacterium
GATGCTCAAGAAGGTTGTTCAGTCAGGCGAACTCGGTCAGATTTATTACATCCAGACCGGCGGCGGAAGAAGAAGAGGTATCCCCACTCCCTTCGGCACATCATTTATTCAGAAGGATACAGCCGGCATCGGTGCTCTCGGCGACATCGGCTGCTATTCTCTTGATATGGTTCTTAACTCAATCGGTTATCCCAAGCCCCTCACGGTTTCGGGCTATAAGTCGGATTTCTTCGGTAAGAGCCCCAGCTATGAGCACCACGACGTATTCGGTGTTGATGACTTTGCAGCTGCATTCATCCGCCTTGAAGGCAACATCATCCTCGACTTCAGAATCGCATGGGCAATGAACCTTGACACTCCCGGTGATACAATCATCATGGGTACAAAGGGCTCCGTAAGAGTTCCCTCAACAGAGTGCTGGAACGGCTCAATCGGCGGTCCTCTCGTTATCTATCACGAGATCGCAGGCGAGCAGATTGAAACACACATTCCCATGAAGAACAATGACGTTGATTGCTTCGATATCAAGATCCGCTCCTTCATCGATGCTGTCAAGGAAGACGGCGAAGCTCCCGTTCCCTGCGGCCAGATTCTTTACAATCAGGCTATCATCGACGGTATTTCCCGTTCCGCAGAGCTTGGCAGAGAAATCGAAATCGAAATCCCCGAAATCTGATTCAATCCATAATTTTACGGACCGTCCCGTTGCGGGGCGGTCCTTTTTGTCTTGATTTTGGTTATATAATATGGTATAATCATAATGTGTTAATATGCGCTTACACAAAGGGGGACACGAATATGTGTAACACATTAATAAAGATTTATTCTGCAATCGTTCTTGTGATTGCGATTATTCTCAATTTCTTCGGCAATCTTTTCGGAATAGGTGATATTATACCGACTCAGCCGAAAACCACCGAAGGTACAAGCATCTCTGAAACTTATACCGAAACAACCACGGAAGAAATCACAACGGAACCTTCCACCGAGCCTTCGACGGAGGAATCCACAACAGAGGAAGAACCGATCGAGCCTTCAACGGAAGATACTACCAAGCCGACATCTCCCGGCACAACGCTTCCGCAGACCACCAAGGAATTCGGTCAGAAGGTGAGCTCCGCAACCCAGCTTTCGGCGGCATCCTTCGGCGGCTCGAATACAGACACATTCACGGGGATTGCCAAGGGCACGAACGGCAGCTTTGTTGCCTGCGGTGTTACCGTTTCAACCGATTCCGATTTACTCAACGTGCCTGATGATTCGTGGGACGAAAACTACGGCTTTGTTGCAAAATACGGCAAATCAAACCTCACTCCCGAATGGATAAATGCAGTCGGCAGCGCATATGACGGCGTCAGAATCGAGGATGTTGCAGTGCTTAAGGACGGAAGCATTGTTGCCGTCGGTTATTCCGCGGCGCAGGATTTTGCATCAGATAATAAATTCAGCGGAACGATTGAGAGTTTTATAGTCAAATACTCGGCAGACGGCACTCTCATCTGGAAAAAGCTTTTCGGCGGCTCGGGCTCCGACCTGTTTATGTGCGTTGAAGCTCTCGGCAACGGCTTTGTTGTCGGCGGTAAAACCGAATCATATGACGGCGATTTTGCCGATTCCGTACAGACAACCGTATCAAAGGCTGTTCTTATCAGCTTCGATGCAGACGGAAATCCTCTGTGGAAAAAATATCTTTCAGGCAATTATGCTTCATCGGTTGACGGTGTCGCAACCGACGGCGACGGCAATATTTTCATCACAAGCGTAACGGGAGCGTATACGGATGATTATGCTCAGGTTGAAGGTATCGGCAAGGGCTATCTTGATACCGCCGTTATCAAATATTCGTCATCGGGCGAAAAGCTCTGGGCAAAGGCTGTTGCGGGCTCGGGCAGAGAATGCTTCGGCTCGGTTGTTGCCGATGGCAAGGGCGGATGCGTTGTTGCGGGCCACTATGAGCTTATAACCACCACCGTGCCCGACGGCACACTCGACAGTGTTCATAACTGCGGTGAAACCGATGCGGTTGCAATCCGTTTCAATTCAGACGGCTCAATCCGCTGGATAAGAAGCATAGGCGGTATTTCGGGTGACGTTATAACCGATATTGCCGCAACGGAATACGGATATGCCGTTGTCGGCTACACCTCCTCATCCAACCGTGATTTTGCTTCAATGGGTAACAGGGGCGCAACGGACAGCTTCGTTGCTCTGATTACTCCCGAAGGAAATCTTGCTCAGGTGCAGGGCAGGGGCGGAGCAAGAAAGGATATGGCGACCTGCGTTTCATTTACCTCTGACGGCAGGCTCATCGTCCTCGGCCAGACAACGTCATCGGACGGCGATTTCAGCGGTATGAATTCGCATCTGAGCGATACTCTTATCAGCATTCTCGGTGATACCTTTACGGGCTTCGTTACAAAATACAAAGTAACCGTTTCCTGGTGATAAAATGAAAAACAAAGAAATTTTCGGCCGTATAGCCACAGTGCTTGTTTCGGCATTGCTGATATTTGCGGCGTATTCATATATTGTAGGCGGCTCGACCATTTTCAAGGGCAAAATGGAGGGCGAAACCGTCAGGGCAAGGGTTATCAGAGTAACCGACGTCAAAACGCAGAGCGTTAACGGCGAAAGTGAAATCGTTACGGTTTATTTCAAGGCGCAGGCTCTGAATACCGACCGTCGGGGAAAAACTCTCGACGTTATTCAGGAAATCGATAAAACATATGCCTTCAGCCCGAGGCAGGTAGAGCAGAATGACAAAATTCTTGTTGAAAGCTATACCGAGGGAGGGGAGACTCTCTTCTATTTCGGAGATTATGTGCGCATAACTCCGCTTATATGGCTGCTTGTTATTTTCTGCATTCTTATGGTGGTGTTTTCAAGGATGCAGGGTGTCAAAACCATTATTTCGCTTGCATTCACCTGCATTTCGGTGTTCTGCGTACTGATTCCCGCAATTCTCAACGGACATAATATCTATCTCTGGTCAATTATCGTCTGCGTTTATATAACGGTGATGACGCTGTGCATAATAAGCGGCTTTAATGTGAAGGCTTTGTGTGCAGGCATCGGCTGTGTCAGCGGTGTTATGTGCTCGGGTATTGTTGTGCTGATAACGGACAGATTTCTCAATATGACGGGTCTGCTTGAAGAAGAATCAATCTATCTTTATCAGCTTTATCCCGATAATCCGATTAACCTCAAGGCGGTTATTTTTGCAATGATAATCGTCGGTGCGGTGGGTGCGGTAATGGACGTCTCAATGTCCATTTCATCCTCGCTTTATGAGCTGAGAATCAAATCGCCCGATATCAAACCTGCGGAGCTGATGAAATCGGGCTTCACAATCGGCAGAGATATGATGGGTACGATGGCAAACACTCTTGTGCTCGCCTATATCGGCAGCTCGCTGACGAGCGTGCTTCTGCTTGTTTCCTATAACGCAAATATCGAGCAGGTTATCAACAAAGAAATGATAATTGCGGAGATTCTGCAGGCTCTTGCAGGCAGTATGGGAATGCTTCTCACCCTTCCGCTGACGAGTGCGGTCTGCGCCGCAATTTATTATAAGAATTCAATCAAGGGGGCAGAATAAATGCCGCTTGTAAAAATGTGCGATTTGCTCACAAAGGCAAAAAAAGAGGGCTATGCCGTCGGCAGCTTCAGCGTTGCGAATATGGAAATGGTGCTCGGCGTGCTGAAGGCTGTTGAAGAAACGAAAAGCCCCGCAATAATTCAGATTGCCGAGGTCAGGCTCAACCATTCTCCGCTTGAGCTCATCGGTCCGCTGATGGTTGCCGCCGCAAAAAACTGCAGTATGCCCGTTGAGGTGCATTTTGACCACGGTAAAACAGAAGAAAAAATCCGTCAGGCACTTGAAATCGGATTTACGAGCGTTATGTTTGACGGCTCGCATCTTCCGTTTGAAGAAAATGCGTCACAGACGGCGAAAATCAAACGCCTTGCCGCAGAATACGGTGCTGACTGCGAAGGAGAAATCGGCTGTGTCGGCGGAAGTGAGGACGGAAGCGAGGATATTGCAATCAACTGCACTTCTCCCGTGCAGGCGGCAGAATTCCACAGGCTGACGGGCGTTGATGCCCTTGCCGTTGCAATCGGCAATGCTCACGGAAACTATAAGCAGGCGCCCAAGCTCCGCTTTGATATTCTTGAGCAGACCGCATCGGCGGTTGTGGCTCCGCTTGTGCTTCACGGAGGTACGGGTATTCTGCCCGATGATTTCAGAAAATGCATTTCGCTCGGCATCCACAAAATCAACATTGCAACCGCAACGTTTGACAGAGTAGAGCTCAGCGCAAGAAACGCTTATGAAAGCGGAAAGATAAAAGGCTATTATGACCTGCAGAGTGCCGAGGTTGAGGGTGCTTACAGAAACGCACTTGAGCATATTGAAATTTTCGGCTGTGCAGGCAAGGGCTTAAGCGAATAGTTAACAGTGTATAGTTTCGGAAGGGTATCGCCCTTAACCGATTATATGAAAGGACAGATAAAAATGAGTTACGTTAAATTTGATAATTCAAAAGCGCTCGACGTTATCCCCATCGGACGAATTGCAATCGACTTTAACCCCACGGATATGAACAAGCCGCTCTCCGAGAGCAGCAATTTCAATAAGTACGTCGGCGGCTCACCTGCAAATATCGCCGTCGGTCTTGCAAGACTCGGCGCAAAGTGCGGCTTCATCGCAAGGGTATCCGACGACCAGTTCGGCGACTACGTTGAAAATTATTTCAAGGCAGACGGTATTGACGTTTCCCACGTTTTCAGATGCGAAAACGGCGAAAAGCTCGGTCTTACCTTCACCGAAATTCTTTCTCCCACACAGAGCAGCATTCTTATGTACCGCGAGGGTGTTGCGGACCTTCAGGTTTGCGTTGATGACGTTGACGAGGAATATATCAAGAGTGCAAAGGCGGTTGTTATTTCGGGCACTGCGCTTTGCACAAGCCCCTCAAGAGAAGCTGCTCTCAAGACTCTTTTTCTTGCAAAGAAAAACGGCGTAGTCGTTATCTTTGATATCGACTACAGAAGCTACACTTGGAAGAATAAGGACGAAATTTCGATTTATTATTCAATCGCCGCAAAGAACAGCGATATCATCCTCGGCTCAAGAGAGGAGTTCGACCTCACAGAAGCCGTTGAAGGCGTTTGCGCAAATGACGAGGAATCCGCAAAGAGATGGTTCGGCTACGGCAATAAGATTGTTATTATCAAGCACGGCAAGGAAGGCTCGGTTGCATATCTTAACGACGGTTCGGCTTATAAGGTTAAGCCCTTCCCCGTGAAGATGCTCAAAGGCTTCGGCGGCGGCGACGGCTATGCATCCGCATTCATTTATTCGCTCCTCAACGGCAAGAGTGTTCCCGATGCGCTTGAGTTTGCAACCGCATCTGCATCAATGCTTGTTTCGGCTCACAGCTGCTCGGCGGCAATGCCCTCAGCACAGGCTGTTAAGGAATTCATTGATAAAACCAAGCCCACCTCAGGCGAGGTTATAGAGAAGATTAAATAATTTATTATGTGTTCCTGCCTTC
>JAZNUD010000047.1:0-5830 GCA_045592085.1 Acutalibacteraceae bacterium
TGCGGATTTTGAGGGCAGGGTACCCGATAACATCGAAGATTTGACAAGTCTGCCCGGAGTAGGCAGAAAAACCGCGAACCTTATTGTTGGCGATGTGTACGGCAAGCCTGCTGTTGTTGCGGATACGCATCTGATAAGAATATCAAACCTGCTGGGTCTCGTTTCAACGAAGGACCCGTACAAGGTAGAGATGAAGCTTCGGGAAATCCTTCCGCCCGAAGAAAGCAACGATTTCTGCCACCGATGCGTGCTTCACGGCAGAGAAACCTGCATCTCGGGCAGACCAAAATGCGCCGAATGCGTTATGAAGGATTTCTGTCCGTCGGCTAAATAAAGGTTGAAATAAGGAATATTCCTCCGCTGATTGCCGCACCCGCAAATGCGGCGGCACCCATATTCAAAGCCAGACGTATTCTGTTTTTGCGCAGTCTGGTTGCGGGAGGCATTCCCACGCTCTGCGCAATAACGCTTGCCCTCTCCTTGAGGTCGCCCTCGCTGACGGCGGAATATTCGGGCTTCACGAAAAAAAGCACCCTCTCGAAATATTCGCATTGGGTTTCGGTTATTTCCACAACCTGTCTGTTGATTCCCTTAATCAATGCTACGAAATCTCCCCTCGAATTTCATTCAAAGCAGCCGCCTCGGAAAGCGGTTGCTTTCACCCTGTTATTTTTGACGTATGCAGGTGAAATTATTCTTTTTTTCCAAGGTCTCAGCCCTCTTTTTTTCGACTTTTTCTTTCTTTTGCCCTGTAAGCATTTTTATACTTGTTGTATAATCCACATTTCCCCCTCGAAAGTGGAAAACCGTGTGGAAAAGGTGGATAACCAAGCGGTAAAAGCTTGTTTTATCAACATTTCCACGTGTGGATAACTTTTATTTTTCTTTTTTCGCATATACTTTTGGTTGTACAAACTTTACATTTTGCTGAAAAATGTCATAAATTTTTTGTCAATTCGCTCATAAAGTTTGAATAATATTACAAAACGGAGAATTTTTCACTATGATTGATTACATAAAAAAAACCGATAACTTCAGCGTTTCAAGGGAGTGCTTCGACGCCGCCCTTTCCGTTGACTGCGGACAGTCATTCCGCTGGAAACCCGTTTCGGAAAACGAGATGCAGGGAGTTGCCTTCGGCAGAATTCTCCGCTTCGCTCAGGATGACGAAAAGGTCTCCTTCCAGGGCGTTTCCGAGGAGGACTTTCTGAAAATATGGGTCCCCTATTTTGACCTTGACAGAGATTATTCCGCAATCTGCAGCCGCCTGAAAACGGATTATTATCTCGGAAAAGCCGTTACCGAGTATCCCGGAATTCGCATTCTCCGTCAGGATTCCTGGGAGGCTCTTTGTTCCTTTATTATTTCGCAAAACAATAATATTCCGAGAATCAAGGGCATTATCGACCGCCTTTGTGCCACTCTCGGCGAACCGATTGACGGCGGAGAATTCTCATTTCCCGACGCTGAAAAAATCGCTTCGGCAGGAATCGAGGCGCTTGCACCGCTTCGTGCAGGCTTCAGGGCGAAATATATAATTGATGCCGCCGAAAAGGTCGCCTCGGGTGAGGTTGATTTGCAGAAAATCGCCGCTTCTCCGCTTGACGAAGGCAGGGACGAGCTGATTAAAATCAAGGGTGTCGGCGAAAAGGTTGCTCAGTGTGCACTTCTTTACGGCTTCGGAAAAATCGATGCGTTTCCCGTTGACGTGTGGGTAAAGAGGATTATGGCAGAGCTTTATCCCGACGGTCTGCCCGAATGCACAAACGGAGTAAGAGGAATTGCACAGCAATATCTTTTCCATTGGTACAGAATAAATTCAAAGTAAGAAACAAGGACTGTCTCCCAAGCGAGACAGTCCTTTCACATTTCATCAGATATTCATAACAAAATTCTCTATCAGCTTTGCCGCATTCGCCGCAGCGAGGGGCAGGAATTCGCCGTAATCCATATGCGAGCTGCCGTCGGCACAGTCCGAAACCGCTCTGACCACTCCGAAGGGTACGCCGTTTGTAAAGCAAACCTGCGCAATGCTTGCACCTTCCATTTCGCAGACAATCGCATTGAAATTGCTCTTGATGAAATCCTTCTTTGCAGGGTCGGCGATAAACTGGTCGCCCGAAGCGATAACACCCCTGACAGCCTTGATTCCGTCAAGCGATTCGATTCCGCCGATAAGGGCTTCAACCACCTTTTCGTCGCAGGGCATATTGACAACGTTGATGCCCGAAATGAAGCCGATAGGGTCACCGAGGGGTGACGTATCCATATCGTGCTGCACAAGGCTTTCGGCAACTGCGATATCTCCGATTGCTAGCTTTTCGCTAAGACTGCCGCCGACACCCGTATTGATTATTCTTTCGGGAGCATATTTAAGTATCATCGTCTGGGCACACATAGCGGCGGCAACCTTGCCGATTCCGCAAACGGCAATAACGATTTCCTTGCCGTGAAGAGTACCTCTGATATATTCAACTCCGCTGATAACCTCGCTCTGCCTGTTTTCCATCAGAGACTTTATGGTTTCAACCTCAATTTTCATTGCGCCGATAATTCCTGTCATAAAAAATACCTCCGTGAAGTTTACCGTGATATTTTATCATATCTTTCGGCAAATAGCAACACGGAGGTTTGATTTTCAGAATACGCTTTTAATCAGGTCGATGAGCAAATCAATCGGAGCAAGCAGGTACATCAGCAGAAAAGCAGGTAAAAGCAGACCCATGGCTATTCTCCTTTCTGTTAAATACACCCATATAATCGTTTGTATCAAAGAAAAACGCAAGGATGGGTGATGCGATGATTTCACCGATTCCGACGAAAAGACTCACTGCGCTTGCAGGCAGACCGACAATACCGACCGTCACCGCTCCGGGAGGAAACACAAAAAACATAATCGGGCTCAATACTGTGCCGACAGCAAAAAGTCCTGCGTTTGAAACGTTTTGCAGACCGCCTTTCAGACAATGAACGAGGCATTCCGGATACGTGTCATCTTCTTCGGGCTCCTCGGGAATTACGGTATCCTCTTCGGGAGTTTCCTGCGTGATATCCGTTGTGCCTTCGGTAAGCTCCTCCGCTGATGCAAAAGGTATGCAGACCGTCATAAGCGTTGCAAAGCATAGAAACACAGCAAGGATTTTTCTGATGTTTTTCATTCATTTACCCTCCTTTTATTTAAAAAGCGCAATTATCGGCGCACCGACGATCTGACCGATGCCTGCACCGAGACAGCCGATTCCCATCGGCAGACCCGTGACAAGCAGAATCATACCTACCGCACTCGTCATCGGAAAAAGAATAACGAGGGGGCTGACGAAAAAGCTTGCCAAAGTCAATCCGCCTCTTTCAAGATATTTCAGACCGTTCGCAAAAGATTCTTCCGTCTTTTCAAGGTAGCTTTTTTCCGTTTCGGGCACTTCGTTTTCGGGTGTTTCCTGCGTGATTTCCGTTGTATCTTCAGCAGGCTCCTCCGCCGATGCAAACGGTATGCAGACCGTCATAAGCATTGCAAAACACAGAATCACCGCAAGAATTTTTCTGATGTTTTTCATATTTTGTCCTCCTTTTTATTACGACGTTTTACTTCTCAACCAAATTAAAGCCCAAAAATTTGCAACGGTCAACAGTAATGAAACAATCTTAATCTTTCTTAAGCGAATCTTATTCTTTTCTTAAGATTCATAAGAAATTTTTAAGAAGCCGTTAAAAATTATGTAATATTTTTTGTTGATAATTTCCGCCCGTTATGATATTATAAAGTATATTATTAAAATGGAGTAGTGTATAATGGAAACCTATATCATTATTGCGTTGCTCGTTGCGATTATAATTCTGCTTGTTGTTCTGCTTGCAAAGCAGTCAAAACAGGGTGACGGCACAACGGAAAAAAAGATAGATTCCCTTGCGGAAGGTCTCGGAACGCTTTCCGCTTCCCTCGGCACGGAGTTTGAGAGAATCCGCCGTGAAATTCAGGCAAGCCAGCACGATCAGCGCATCGAAACTGCAAGAACTCTTGAGGAACTGCGCACAAAAATCGAAGCTCTCCGCCTTGATACCACAAAACAGAATGCAGACCTCCTAAGGTCGATCAGCGAATCACTCAACGCAATCAGGCTCAACAATATTGAGCAGAACGAGCGTATGAGCAAGGCTCTTTCCGAAGCGGTTGACCGCCTTCGTGAAAGCAACGAAAAGAAGCTTGAGCAGATGCGTCTGACCGTTGACGAAAAGCTGACCGAAACTCTCTCCAAGAGCCTCGATTCCTCTTTCAGAACGGTTTCGGAAAGACTTGAAAGCGTTTATAAATCCCTCGGCGAAATGAAGGAGCTTTCAAACGGCGTTACGGCAAACGTTGCTTCGCTCAACAGAGTGCTTACCAACGTCAAGGCAAGAGGTACGTGGGCAGAGGTCCAGCTCGGAGCGATTCTTGACCAGACGATTCCTGGTATGTACGAAACCAATTTCGCAACCGACCCCGCATCGAAGGACAGAGTTGAATTTGCGGTGCGCATTCCCTCGGGCGATGACAGCGGCAGAATGACCTATCTGCCCATCGACTCCAAATTCCCGATGGAGGATTACATCCGCCTTTGCGATGCCGCCGATTCAGCCAATGCAGAAGCTCTCGCCGCCGCAAGAAAAGCACTTGAGGCAAGAGTTTATGCCGAGGCAAAAACGGTTGCAAAATATATCAACGTTCCCACAACAACTCCCTTCGCAATTCTTTACCTCGCAACGGAAGGTCTTTATGCCGAAATCGTTTCATCAAAAAGCGGCATAAGCGAAAGAATCCGCAGCGAATTCAATATTATGATTGCAGGACCTTCAACGATAACAGCCCTGCTCAACTCACTCTCACTCGGCTTCAGAGCGGTTGCCATCAACGAAAAGGCAAACGAGGTACGTCTGCTCCTTGCTGCGGCAAAGGTGCAGTATGATAAATTCGGCGTTGTCCTTCACAAGGCAAAGCAAAAAATCGAGGAGGCAGGCAGGTCTCTTGACGAAGCTGACCACCGAAACGAAATCATCCGCAAGAAGCTCAAAAAGGTTGAAGAAATCGACGGCATGGACGCCGATGATATACTTGGTTTAGAAGAAACTTCAGATACATAAGGAGGAACTTAAAATGAAAGACCCCAGAGAAATTCTCGCATTGATGACTCTCGAAGAAAAAGCCGCTATCTGTGACGGTGAAAACTTCTGGAATCTCAAGGCAATGGAAAAGTACGGCATTCCCTCAATCATGGTTTGCGACGGCCCTCACGGACTCCGCAAAAAGGACTACGAAAAGAAGGGCGACAGCCTCAGCAACAGCGTGCCCGCAATCAGCTATCCCACAGCGGCAACAACCGCCTGCTCCTGGGACCCCGACCTTCTCTATGAAATGGGCGTTGCGCTCGGCAAAAAATGCCTCAAAGAAAAAGTCGGCGTGCTTCTCGGCCCCGGCATCAATATGAAGCGCTCCCCTCTCTGCGGCAGAAACTTTGAATATTTCTCCGAAGACCCCATCCTTGCAGGTGAGCTCGCCGCAAGCTTCATCAGCGGCGTTCAGTCAATGGGCGTGGGCACCTCACTCAAGCATTTCTGCGCAAACAGCCAGGAAACACGCAGAATGACCTGCGATTCCGTTGTTGACGAAAGAGCTCTTCGCGAAATCTATCTCACAGCATTCGAAATTGCCGTCAAGAAGGCTCAGCCCTGGACGGTTATGAACTCATATAACAAAATCAACGGTGCTCACGGCTCCGAAAACAGACACACCCAGATCGAAATTCTCCGCGACGAGTGGGGCTTTGAAGGCGTTGTAGTCAGCGACTGGGGTGCAGTC
>JAZNUD010000048.1:0-34687 GCA_045592085.1 Acutalibacteraceae bacterium
ATTATCCTTTCCGTCGCAATGTTTACTGCCACAATAGAGGCTTTTGTAACCGTTCAGGATTACCTTATAAACTATGCAGAAATGTATAACGGCAAATACCATGTAGGCTTTTATGATGTTGAGTACGATGACATTTCAATAATCAGCGAGGACGAAAGAGTAGAAAAATATACCTTTGTACAGGAGATAGGCTATGCTGAAATCGGCTCTTCAAATGAATATAAGCCGTATTTGTATATAGCAGGCATACCGTCTGACTTTACGGACATAATGCCGATACATCTGACAGAGGGCAGACTTCCTGAAAACAGTAATGAAATTGTTGTTTCAGACCATCTATATTCCAATGGTGGGGTACAGCTTAAACTCGGCCAAAAAATCACTCTTGAGGTCGGACAAAGACAATGGTCTGAGCTTGTAAATATTTCGGACGAGGAGTACAAAAAACTTGACGGTGACTCGTGGGCGAAGCTGACTCAGGAATATCCCTTATTAAAAAATGAAGGCGAGGAAGCAAGAGAACAAATCGCCAACACAACGAAAAAAATATATACAGTTGTAGGCTTTTGTGTAAGACCCGAGCAGACCACTATCGAACCTATTTCGGCACCGGGCTACACTGCTTATACCATAAACGAAAAGGGAAACGCAAACCTTACTTCTGTTTATACAATTATTTCCGAGCCGTCGGATTACAGCAAGTTTAATCTTGATATGGCGAGAAAGCTCGAAGTTAATTCCTGCATAAACTATGACCTGCTTATGTATAGTTTCAATAGCTTTGATTCAGCTTTTCCCTTCCTTGTTATCGGCTTGCTTTCTCTTCTTATAGGGCTTATCGTTTTCGGTTCAGTTTCACTTATTTATAATTCATTTTCAATCTCTGTAAGTGAACGCACAAAGCAGTTCGGTATCCTCAAAAGTATAGGTGCAACCAAAAAGCAGATAAAAAAATCCGTTCTTTACGAAGCGTCGGTGCTTTGCAGTATCGGCATACCGATAGGTCTCATTTCAGGTTGCCTTGGCATTGGAGTAACCTTCTATTTCTTAAGCGATTCAATCGCCACCTTCCTTGCAGAGCTTACAGACCTTAAAATGCGGTTTGTGTTCTCGCCCGTGGCAATCATTGCCGCAAGCGTAATAGGCTTTGTGACAGTAATCATCTCTGCATATATTCCTGCGAAAAAGGCAATAAAAATTAACCCCATTGAATCTGTCAGACAGTCAAATGAGATTAAGGTCAACCGTCGAAGCGTTAAGGTTTCACCGCTTACCGAGAAGCTTTTCGGCTTTGAAGCAACGCTTTCGTCAAAGAATTTTAAAAGAAACAAAAAGAAATACCGTGCTACAGTTTTTTCACTTTTTGTTTCCGTTGTCCTTTTCATTTCCGCTTCTTCGCTTTCGACGTATTTTACAGATATTGTTGCAGCCGAAAGTCAGGATATGAATTATGATGTTGCCGTAAACTTTTTCAATTACAACAATGACTTTAATCCTTTATACGAAACAGATGAATTCAGGAATAAGCTGTATAACGGATTGAAATCTGTAAAGAGTATTGATGAATTTACACTTGCCGAAAAGATGCACACGGAATATAACCTTGATAAAAAGTATATTTCGGAAGAATATCTTGATATGATGAAAAAGGAAGTTGAGAGATATTCGGGCGAAGCTGAAAATCAGTATTACGGAATGTTCAAATATATCTTTATCGATGATGACGCTTTCCGAAGGACTCTCAAAGAGGAGGGCCTCAGCGAAGAGGGATACTTTGACAAAGAAAATCCGAAAGCCCTTGTTTATGATATGGGTACTTATATCTACCAGAACGACAACAAAGAAAAGGTTTATATCGTACCTTTCCTTAACACGGACGATATTTCTTCAAGCATTGAGATAACAAATATCCTTCCTCGTTTTACAGAGAATGATGTGGACTACCATTATATAGGGGAAACAACGGTAAAAGACGGTGTAACATATTATGTTTATGATATCGGCCGTAACGAGGGCGAAGAATTTGACGAGTCAACAAAGCGTTACCTGTCCGAAGAAAAAGCCGTGCAGAATATCAAGCTTTCAATCGGTGCGGTTATCGACGAAAAGCCGTATTTTGCAGACCATAACACAAACCTTATTTACCCTGAATCTGTAAGAGAAGGCATAATGCTTGATGAATACAGCCAGACACACGCTTTTATTCTTTGCGAGGACCACAGCAAGGTTGCAAGTGATGTCAGCCGACTTATCAAGGACATCGGCGGAGACAGAAATCACATCAGCGTTGTCGATTACGCAGCAGAAATTGAAAGCATACGGGCGCTTGTGACTATCGCAAAGGTTATGGCATACGGATTTATCATCCTCATTTCCGCTATCGCTGCCGCAAATGTCTTTAATACAATTTCAACCAATATCTCCCTGAGAAGACGGGAATTTGCTACACTCAAATCCGTCGGTCTTACAAGCAAGGGTATGAGAAAGATGATGACATTTGAATCTATTCTTTACGGCGTAAAGAGTCTTATGTTCTCGCTTCCGGTTTCATTGGGAACGACATATCTCGTATATCTTGTAGCAGCGGACAGCGGTTACGAAATGCCATTTTATATCCCGTGGGACAAATTCATTATTGCTATTGCAAGTGTATTTATAATTGTGGTGCTGAGTATGATATATTCAATCAAAAAAGTAAACAAAGAAAATACAGTCGATACGCTCAGAAACGAGAATATTTAAAACAAACCCCACAGGCTGAAAGTCTGTGGGGTAATTATATGTTATGTATAAATTAATTATATGCAAATAAATTCTCTAGCAGATTAAATTACTTTTCCATATATGGAAAAGTATCTGTTTCATTTGGTTGGAATATATAACAAATAAATCTATTGCCGAATTCCGAAAGATGATGCCCTTCTCCATGAGCTTTTGTTGTTTTTTGCGAACCCGATATTAAACCATACCGTATCAATTCAGTAATTAACGCAAAGCGATATGACTCATCTACACTTGTCCAATTTTTTGAAATGAAATCATTGATGTTTTTGAAAGAAATTAATTTTTTATAATCTCTTAAATAAAATAAGTGCAACACTTTTATTTGATCTGTAGTAAGTTCTGTAATCAATTTAACATAGAACTCATTTTCGTTTGTTCTCTCTTCAGAATATGCGGTATTAATAAGTATGTTCCTAAACGAATTGATTTTTATTTCTTTTTCTTCTTGTGTAATAGCTTTAAATATTTTTAATGTAATCGAAAAAAACTCTTCATCAGTCGATATTTTTTCAACAATATGCTGTGGCATTTTTTCAAAATCCTTTGCCAAATCCAATAAGAAATCATTTTTTCTCTTATCTATCACATCGGGAAGATATTTATCCAAAAATAACGATAAAACTCCTCCAACTCCAGGAATAATACTACTAGCAGCTATAACAATATTTCTTGAAAAATCTCTCATTTTATCTTCACCTGTGATTAAGAATTTATCTTTCATAATTATTTCCTCCTGTTTGATTTAAAATAACATTGTAACCGTATCACAAACTTTCAGACTTTTGTTCAATTGTTTTTTATAGTGTTCGTCAATAATCCATCTGTCAAGCACAACAACATTTTATAAACCTTCTAGAAAAATCTCTTTACTGACTGTTGATTTGTATATATTTCTTTTTTAATAAATCAAGATAAGACCTCCGTCATAATTGTAACAAAATTTGAAACAAAAATATAAAAGTTATTAATAATTTAACTTATCAAATTAAAAATGTGGTGCCGCTTTTTACGACACCACGAGAATATGATATTTACCAAGTTACTGTTGAATGTCTAAAGTTATTCATTTTACAAGCATAAATATGTCATACTATTATTGAAATTTTCCAATAGCTTTTATTCACTATCTTTATGTAACTCATCATACAAAAATTTAATTTTTGCATTAAAATATCCTAAAACGCTAGATATTAAAACAAGTTTTTCTTCATCATTTTTTTGTTCTTTAACTAAGCGATATAACTGTGAAGCTACTTCTGTCCTTTGCTCATACCCATATTCCAAGATAAAATATGCTTTATCTATTTCTTTATTAATTGAATCATAAATTACTTTGTAATCATCATCATCCATACGAATTGCTTCGCCTAAACAAAAATATGGTATTCTTCGATCTAAAAGCAAAATAATGATAGCACCAATTTGTTCTTCTTTTTTTGAGAATAAAATATCGTCTGTGATTTTTTGGTATAATTTTGTATAAAAATCTTTTTCATCTAGGTTTTCTCGAATTAAGGTATCTACGATTTTTCGAACAATAGGATATAAGTTGCTAACCATTTCTTGATAATTTTCCTCTGATAAACATTTTTCCACTTTTAATGATTCATCAGAATTCTGTTTCCACTCTAATAGCTTCACAAAATTTTCAATAGCTACATCTTCATTTTCATCTTCAATATACATTTCGTAATAAGTAAAACAAAAATCGCCAATGCTTTTCTTATATTCAGCTGTTTTTAAAAATTCTTCTACATTTATTTGTTTCATTTTATTCACCTCAAATATTAATATAATTAAACACTGCTGTTTGACAGCCCTCGCTAAAGTTATTGTTGCTATTATCTATCAGTGCTACAATCGGTTCTGCTGGATTAAAATAACATGTCATGGCTTGATTGATTTTATATGTTTGATTGAAATCTGGGAACATAACATTTACTGCTTTTATAGAAGGAATAGTGGCAAAAATTTCTTCTATTTTCAAAGGTTCTTTTATTTTCGGTTTATACCCCTCAAAAGCACCTTTTCCTTTATATAAAGCGGTTATTATTTGTAAAACTTTGTCTGTTGCATCATTCTCCTTTGATAAGCATACAAGCAGTTGTTCAATCATCGCATCTATATTTGAATTGACCTCTAATGTTTTTTTGTTCTTTTCAAAATATTTTTTACCCAATTCACTCAAATAATAGTACTTGTATTTTCCTGGTCGAGAAAATTTAATAACCTCTCGCTTAACCAACTTGTCCATGATTCCTGTAAGTGTACTTTTTTCTATTCCAACTTTTTCAGCAAGTTTTCCGTGCCGTATTCCTTCGTTTTTTTGAATTTCAACTATAATATCATTCACATGAGGAATTTTAGAAATATCATAATCTTCGATTTCTTTTTCCAACAATTGTTGCGAACTTTGTTCTATAAGTTGCTCATACAAAGCATCCAACAATCCCACATATCGCCCAAATATAAAATGTATATTTTTTTCCACATATGACTTTTTTACATAGTACGCCAATATATTTTTTTCATCATCTAAATCCTTTTCCAACTGTCCTAACTGTTGTTCTTGAAGAGATAACTTTAATTGTTTGGATTTTTCTTGTATGTATAGAAAAATCTTATCATACTCATTTTTTTCAAAAACTTCTTCAAAATCAATTGCAATATTCATTTTTTTACCTCCTTTTATGTGCCACTTTAAACAAGTGGCACATGTTTCACTTGAACCTCATTACAATGACTGAATTCGTCACTAATTGCTTGAATGGTAATCGTAAACAAGCAATTTTTCGAGCATTCTCCATTACATTGTGGTTTTATTGGTGTAGCATTTTGCTCTATACTGTTCGGATTCGTAACCGGAACCGAAACCAAACCTATAGTATCCGGGATGTTCCCAAATTTTCTCAATGCAGAACAAGAGTTAAGCCAAACAAGTCTTGTGCCAAAATCTCTTACAGAGCCTGAAGCGTTTCCAAATTGAACCGTCCCACTAGAATAAGATGGACATAACATTAAAGTTGCTTTTAATTCTCTAGCCAGTATATCTCTATATCTCGTTTCCAGAAAATCCACACAAATGGGTAGGACAATTCTACCCCAACCTGGGATATGTAGTAATAATATTTCTCTAGGCGTATCTGTTAAATCCTCTTCAAAACGTTCTTTCGAATCAGCAAGTTCAAAACTATGCTGTTTGTACTGATGCCCAATTAATTCGCCACTACCTAAATAAACAGATAAATAATTTTTACCGTCCACCCAAACGGTTGGTGTAATTACAAGATATGGCATACTACCTGCTTTTTTACGCAGTATGGGATTAAAGCCAAGCGTGTCGGTTTCGCACAATTCTAAAGAACCTAGCATTTCTGGTCCCATTAAAATATCCACATTGTTATCCTTAGCTTTGGATAAAATACCCATAAACCTATCTGTTAGTTTTTTTGAATCATGATATTTTTCTATTTTGAAATGCTGTTTTCCAGTTCCTTTGTCGCAATATCGCACAACTTCCATAATGCTGTTTAAATCATCATTACAAAATGGTGTCACCCCAATAACAATTTTTTCCCGATTACGATCTCTAAAAAGATCGATCATAACATTTTTGATTTTGTAACCATTCAGCGCCGTATTTTTGATGCAAATAACATTATTAAAATGTTCGTTTATATTGTCGTACCAGTAATTGCTATCCCGATATTCTTTGTCTGAGAATGAATCATCTTTTTTAATGTAAAAAGTATTTGGCAGCGACTGAACCTTGGGGATGATTGTTATTCCTGTTTCAATACTATTTTGATTTAAGCTGTCAAAACTTTTACACATTTTTCCATCATATATTTTATTGTAGTTATACAGCTCAATTAACTTGTTAATATCAATTAAAGTATCAAGTTGACACAAAACACTTCTGTAGAGAATAAAATCATTGTGTTCAGCACACGTACCGATTATATCATTAAAATCTTGTGAATTTACGCAAATTCTGTCACCAGAGCATATTGTTTCAACATTAATTTTGTTATCTAAAATTCCCTTTGCTGTTTTTTCGTATAAATCTGACATTTCTTTGCTGATGGATGTTTTTTGCTCATCTTCAGAAAATTTTTCAATTTCTTTAAACAAAACTGCGATTAGATCGAATAAAGTAGTCCCAACATGGTCACCTCCCTATAATTACATTATTATTTTATACTTTTTTTTTGCTGTTGTCAACACTTATTGTTCGATTATTGTTTGATTCAAATCAAATTCAAACAATAATATATATCTTAGCGGTTTGTAGTATACATAAACAACAAAAACCACGCTCATTGAAAATAAACAAAGAATTTTAATTGATTCACTCAGAAATGAGAATATCAAAGCCGAACCCCGCAGAACTAAACGCCTACGGGGTAATTTTATGTTATGTATAAATCAATTGTAGACAAACAATTTCTCTTGCTCTTACCTGAATGTTATTCAACCTATGCACCCACTCCATCTGATTTTCTTCTTTCAATTGTTCGGTAACCTCCTCAGCCACTTTCATTTGTTCAATGAGAGCATAAAACATATCTTGTGCCTGATTTTCAATCTCTGCACAGTGCTGATAGAGTTTACCTTGGGTGATGAGCGTTGTAAATAACGCTTTCTCATGTTTAAGAAGGTAATCTTTATGTAACATTCCCCATTTGCCAAGCCTTATATTTGCTTCTTCGGGTGGTAAGGTTAAGTTGGGAACTCTAAAATCTCCAACCTGTCTGTACTGGATATTTGTATTGTTTTTCATAGTCGTATTCATCCTTTCGTATTCTTAACAAATGTGTCGTAAATAAATTTTGAGCCGAGCCTGAAGCCTGATATAAAACTGTCGGCATTACTTAATGTTGAAAATTCAATATATGCACTTGCATAGCTTTGAAACAATTCTTTATCTTCATCATTAAGTTTCGCAGTGAGTTGTTCTTCCTTTTCGGAAAGTTTACTAAGTTTCTTTTTGAGCTTACCTGAAAACTCTGTGCTTAATTCCTGTGGCTCTATATTACCGTAGTATAATTCTTTTATAAAGTTTGACATATCGTTTCCTCGCAATCTGTATTTGATTTGTTGAAGAAACTACAAAATTCTCTGATACAAGCAAGAATATGTGTTTGACTGTCGGTTAATTGATATTTAAAATTGAATCCGTTATCAACACTCGTACCAGAAAAAAGCATCGACTCTGTCGGTGCTTTTTTCAATAAAATTCGTATTTGCGTATTGTCGGAGCAAAAAACATTTGAGGATGTGAAACGGTGAGAAAAAAAGCATTGATAATAGCCGCCGCGGCATCGGCGCTGCTTGTTGCGGCAGGGGTAGTGTATTCGAATATCATACCCGAGCTGAGCAAAACGTCGGTTGTCTGCAAAAGGCTTCCTTCGCAGTTTGACGGCTTTGTCATTGCGCAGATTTCAGACCTGCACAACACGGAGCTAGGAAAGAATAACGGCAGAATAATCGGACTTCTTGAGGAATCCGCACCTGACATTATCGTCATAACCGGCGACCTGATTGATTCGAGAAGAACGGATATCGGCAAGGCGCTTGATTTCGTTAATCAGGCGGTGAAAATTGCACCCTGCTATTTTGTGACGGGCAATCACGAATCGAGGATTGACGGCTATCCCGAGCTGAGGCAGGAGCTTGAAGCGGCAGGCGTGACGGTGCTTGACGGCAGGTGCGCCGAAATTGAAAAAGACGGAGCGAGCATCACCCTTGCAGGCTACGATGACCCGAGCTTCAAGGCAAAATCCGACCCTGCAAAGTATTCCGAAATTGCCGACAGAGAGCTTGAAAAACTGCAGGTTGCGCAGGAGAATTTTGTTGTTCTCCTTGCTCACAGACCCGAGCTGTTTGACGTTTATGCAAAACACGGTGCGGACCTTGTTTTCAGCGGCCACGCACACGGCGGACAGTTCAGATTGCCGTTTGTCGGTGGTCTTTACGTGCCGAATCAGGGGCTTTTCCCCGAGTATGATTCGGGGATTTACACTTCGGGAGATACGCAGATGATGGTCAGCCGAGGTCTCGGAAACAGCATTATGCCTGTTAGAATAAACAACCGCCCCGAAGTTGTTGCAGTCGAACTTAAATCATCATAATTTCAGAAACAAAGCACTCCTTCGGGAGTGTTTTTGTCTTTTTCAGCGAATAATTGTTGAAAGGAGCGTGAATTTATGAAAAATTTCATCTGTATTATACTCACGTTTGCAATGGCGGCGGCACTTTTTGCGTGCACAAAAGAAGCGGAAAAGCCTGACGCAACGTCAACACGGGTGGCCGATACTCAGCCTTCCGCCGAGAACAATTCCGAAGTGCAAACTGTAATCTCGGGCATTGATATTGATCCCGAAACGAATCATCAGCTCTGTTCTGTGCCTACGGTTAACAGAAACGAGGGACAGACGAAGCCCGTTTTGCCTGAGGGTGCAACGGAGAGCACAAATATTCCATGGCCGAACGTTCCTGTTTCAGGCATCGATAAGTTTCAGACTGCCGCTTTTGATGAAATGAGCAAGAATCCGAAATTCAGCGGTGCCAAAGTCAAAAAAGATCAGTATCTTCAGCTCGGAGAAATCGGCGGTGAGCCGTGCGTAAGAGTTCATTTTGACACTGATAAGGGTGATTTTATTGCCGTTATGAACGAACAATGTGAAATTCTTTTCGTCTGGGAAGAGGGTGAAGAAAAGACGATGCAATATTGGTTTCCGCAGATGTGGGATATTAACATAGCGTCTGATGAGAATCTGTGCATTGCATTTCACGCTTTTCACGGGGATGAGCATTACAAAAACGGAATCATCCTTGATTACAGACAGGTGATGGCGGATTTCACCGACGGAAGCACAACGTGTAAGGTAACCTTTATTACCACAAGCGGTGATTTTACCGTGTTGATTGATCAGTATGGCAGAATAGTCAGCAGAACAAAATAAAGAGAAGGACTGCCATCGGTTGATGACAGTCCTTTTTGAATTATATTATTGATGCAATATATGCCGCGCCGAGAAGGTTGGCATCGTTGCCTTTTTCAGCTTTTCTGACTTTCACACAGCGGAAGCTCTGCATAAGCTGCGCTCCAAGGCGCTTGTTGATTTCGTCGGTGATATATTTCTCGTTCATAATTCCGCCGCCCGCAACAATCAGCGAGGGGTTGAAGATATAAACGAGACCCTTGAGACCGATAACGATTTCGTCAATCCATTCATCGATGACGCTTCGGATTTCGGAATTATCGAATTCGGCAAAAATCTCTCTGCCGTTAAGCTGTCTGCCCGTTTTTTCGGCAACGGCTCTGACCAGTGCACCCGATGATGCATATGCTTCGTAGCATCCGCAGCCGCCGCAGGTGCAGCTCAAACCGTTTGCGTGGGTCACGAAATGACCGAATTCGCCTGCGGAGCAACCGCATCCTTTGAAGAGCTTGCCGTCAAGGAAGATTGCGCCGCCGATACCCGTGCCGTAGGTGAGGCAGATGAAATTGCTTTCGTCCTTTGCGGCACCGAAATGAGCCTCGCCGAGTGCAGCGGAGTTGACATCATTTTCAACCGCGCAGGGTACGCCCGTTTCACTCTCAATAATCTGCTTTATCTGCGTGCCGGTGTAGCCGGGAATGCTGTCCGTTGCATAGACAATCATACCCTTTTCGCTGTCAACCTGACCTGCAGTTGAAATGCCGATGCGGTCAACGTTGTCAAAGGTTTTTGCAATTTCAACGACTCTTTCGATAATACGCTTCCCTCCTTCATATGCGTTGGTGGGAACGGATTTTTTGTCTGAAAGATTGAAGTTTTCGTCGCACAGAGCGTATTTTATCTCTGTGCCGCCGATATCGAAAACGAGGATTTTCATCTGCTTTCCTCCAGCGCCTTGACAAAGCGCTTGGTGATATCCATGGGTCTTGTGATTGCCGTGCCGACAACTGCGGCGTGAGCACCGTTTGCAAAAGCCTCAACAAGCTGCTCGGGCACCCAGATACCGCCCTCGGCAATAACCGTTGCGCCGAGCTCTTCCTTATATCGCTTCATAAGGGTGAAATCGGGCAGGGGAGTGCCTTTGGTGTAGGGTGTGTAGCCGCTCATCGTTGTGCCGAGCAGGTCAAAACCGAGCTCAAGCGCAAGCTTGCCCTCCTCAAAGCAGCTTGTATCTGCCATGAAGAGCTGGTCGGGATATTTCGCACGCACTTCCCTGAAGAATTCCTCAAAGGAAACTCCGCCGGGGCGTGTGCGGTTTGTGGCATCGACTGCAATGATTTCGCAGCCGATTTCAACGAGTGCATCAACCTCTTTCATTGTGGGGGTGATGTAAACGTCGCTGTCAGGGTATTCTTCTTTGATGATGCCGATTACCGGCAGGCTGACTCTTTCTCTGATGGCAAGAATATCAACAACAGTATTTGCCCTTATGCCCACGGCACCGCCGAGGGATGCGGCATAAGCCATTTTGCTCATAATATAGCTGTCATATAACGGCTCTGTTGATAACGCCTGACAGGAAACGATGAGTCCGCCCTTGATTTTTTCGAGAATCTGAGCGTTAGTTAATTTTTCCATACCACGATTATATCACAGCGTTTTGGGGATTTCAATATTTTTATTTCCGTTTATGGACTATTTAACGTTAGTGTGATATAATGAATCCATAAAGTTTAGTACGGAGGTAATAATATGGAAGCGTTAAAAGAAATTCTGGCGGTCAATATCCCTGCAAGCGTTGCGGTTATCGGTCTTGTGCTCTATTTTTTCGGTATGGCAATCGTGTTTATCACAAGCCCTCTGAAAAATGCCGAGAGCTTTTCAATCAAGCCCGTTGATAACGCAGGCAAAACAGAAATCAGGGTTTATTATGGCGGCATATCCTTTGCCATCGGTGCATTTTTGCTCTATCTGACGATTGCGCTCGGCACGCCCGTATATTCGCTTGTCGGCGGTCTGTTTTTCTCAACGACAGTTTTCGTGACGAGAACAATTTTCCTCTGCGTTGACAAGGGCTGGAAATGCCCTTACACAAAGCTCGCAATTCCTGCGGAAGCACTTTTTGTTGTTGCCTTGTGGGTGTGCTACGCACTTTCAAAGATGATGTATTGATTCTGACGGAAGCTTCTTTCAGACGAAAGAGGCTTCTTTTATTTTTTTATTTCACTTTTATATATAGACTTTTATGAGAGCATTTGGTATAATAGAGTGATATTATAGGTGTAAAAGGCTCTTTTTTCAGAGAAGCTTACCAAAACACTTACGGAGGTGCTTCCTTTGCAAAATAATCAAGGCAAATTATCTGCCGTCAGAAGCGGTGCGGAGAGCTTTTTCGGATCGAGGGTATTTTGTTACCTCGCTCCGTTTACTGCGCTTGCGGCGTATCTTATTTATCTGGTAGCGGCGGATGAGATGGAATTCTCGGCAGGCTACTACGAGCTTTCTTATCTTTTTACCTACGACCACGGATTCCTTTCCAAGGCGTTTGTCGGCGAGGTAGTCAGCTGGTTTGTCGATACGCTGACTCCTGAAATTATAAAAGGCGTATCTTTGCTTGGCTCGGTGCTGCTTCTTATTGCGTCATCGCTTTGCTTCGGCAGCGTGCTTGACAAGACACGTGAAAATAAGGAGCTGTACACTGCCGCATTGGTGATAATCGGAGTTCTTTGCGTTGCTCCGTTCACGTTCAGAAATCATTTCTTTGAAGTGAAGCAGGACAAGTTCTTCTGGGCGCTGGCTCTTTTTGCCGTTTATTTTTCGCAGTTCAAATTCGGCATCTGGCTTGCTCCGATTCTCTGCTTTGCGGCAATGCTTATCAATCCGATTTTTATGACGGGATGTATGTTCCTCATCGCCATTATTCTTCTGCAGAAATGCAAGGACAGCGGTTTCGCCGTTAAAAACATTATCATCTGCGCCGTTTCGTATATCGGAATGATTGTGATCGGCATATTCTCGCTTTCATCGGGACATAAGCACGGCTTTGCAACCCCCGATGAAATGATTGATTTTTATTTCAGCCGCTACAGCGCAGTTCTTTCGGATACGGTGCGCAACAGACTGGTGAACGGTGAACTTATCGAATATTTCGGAACAAGAGATACGGGTTTCTTCAAAGACATATTCACACGGTTTGTTGTTGAAGGCAGCGGATGGGTATATCTGCTCCTGAATGCGGTCTTTTTCGCAATTCCTCTTTTGGTCCTTCTTGTGATTTTCTGGAAGAACGTTATCAGGGAAGAAAAGGATAAGTTCAGAAAATTCATTTTCCTGCTTTGCCCCGCAACAATGGTTTCGGTTCTGGCGATGCCTCTTCTCGGTTGGGGTACAAGATTCTTCTTCTACAGCTACGTTGTTCAGTTCGGTCTGATTCTTTATTATATGGCAAACAAAAACGAGGCTGTTCTCACCGTTGTCGGTAAGATTACGGATTTCTGCAAAGAACATATTCTCACCTCTGCGGCGGTGCTGATTTATTTTGCGATTTTCTTTAAATAATTAATGCCCGAAAAGGGGGATAATATGAAAATTAAATCAGAAAACACAGCAAAGAGAGAACTGGTTGTTATATCCTTGCTGCTGATTCTTAAAACGGTGTTTACACAGCCGTTATACAGTAATTTATTGGGCATCGGATCAGGCGGACTCGGCGCTATGGAAATCACCTCAGCTGTGGGTGCGCTGGTTCTTTCGGTGGTTTTTTCGTTTGTACTTATCAAGACAGCGAAGGGAATAGGTGAAGGTGCAACACCTGTTGTACTACTTGCAATTGCAGAGCCGTTATTTGTCACAACGGTAAGCAGCTTGCTTCACGCACTTGCGGCGATAATAACCGTTATCTGGGTTGCCGTTTGTATTATGTCAAAAAACAAAATTGTTTCAGCGGCGGTTTCGGTTGCTTCTGCGGCACTTATTTCGTTCATTATGCCGAGTGCAATATTCAGCTTTGTTGTTCTCGGAATCATTGTTTTGCTCATATCGCAGTGGAACGAATCAAAGGGTGTCGGCATAATTTCGGCAGCGGCATCAGCGGCGGTTTCCGGAGTGTTGGTTGCGGTTGTTGACCTGAATGCAAGAATGGATATGAGGCTTTCGGGCGTGTTTTATAATTTCGGCGGAAGCGAATGCAACCCGATTTCAGTTCTTGAGCTTTCTCACGCACAGGATGTAAAAGATGTTTTCTCATATCTCGGCGATGCGATTCTTGCCTCAATCCCCGTTATTGCGGCTGTAATTTTTGTTGCGGTTGCGGCATTCGGATATAATCCCGAGGTCGATAAGAAAAAATCCCCAGGTGCACAGAAAGCAGAAAAGGTGCTGACGGTTATTGCGATGGCCGTTCCCTATATTTTCAGCATTGCGGCATCAATCATTTGCATGGGCATCAGCGGCGTTATGGGCTTCAATGCAGTTCCCGTTGTTATTATTCTTGCTCTTGCGGCGAAGGGTAATAAGGCTGTTCTTTATGCGCTTGATAAGCTCAATGCTTTTGTTAAGGCGCATCCGATACTGACGGTTATCGCACTTATCTGGATGGCGGTAAACACAACTGCTTTCGTGCTTGATACGGGACTTTTCGTTTACACAACCCAGTTTGCAATTTAAGATTACTTAAAGATTCGGGGTGATTGAATGATAATTTCAAAAACTCCCGTCAGGATGTCTTTTTTCGGCGGAGGAACGGATTTTCCCGATTTCTTCCGTGAATACGGCGGTGCGGTTATTTCGACAACTTTTGATAAATACTGCCACGTAAATGTGAAAGAGATTCCCGACGTTTTTGACTTCAAAACTGTGCTTTCCTATGCCAGAATCGAAAGGGTAAATTCCGTTGATGAGATTCAGCATCCTGCGATACGCAACGCAATGAAATGGCTCGGGCTTGAGAAAATTGCTCTCAATTATGACGCCGACCTGCCGTCGAAAACGGGTCTTGGCACAAGCAGTTCATTCTCCGTCGGAATGCTCAACGCATTCTATACGATGCTCGGCGTTGAAAAATCAAAGCGTGAGCTTGCCGATGATGCGATTCACCTTGAGCGTGTGCTTTGCGCCGAGGAGGGCGGAATTCAGGACCAGATCGCGGCTGCCTTCGGCGGCTTCAACAGAATTGATTTCGGTGCGCACGGGTATACTGTAACTCCTGTCGGAATTTCCGATGAAAGAAAAGAAATGCTCAACGGAAATCTGATGATGTTTTTTACGGGTCTTTCGAGATTCTCTTTTGAAATCCAGCAGTCAACCAAAACTGCAATGGGCAGCAAAACCGCCGAGCTGCTTGAAATGCTTGGTATGGTGGATATTGCCGAGAAAATTCTTATTGACCCGTCTGCGAATCTCGACGATTTCGGCAGACTTCTTAACGAAACCTGGCTTCTTAAAAGAAGCATCAGCAAAAAAATTTCATCGGACTATATAGATGAATGCTATGCGAAAGCAATCCGTGCAGGTGCACTCGGCGGCAAGCTTCTCGGTGCGGGCGGCGGCGGATGCCTTTTGTTTTACGTTACCGAGGAAAAGCGGCAGAGCGTTCGCGATGCGCTTTCGGATATGCACGAAATAAAATTCAGATTTGAAAACGAAGGTACACAGATAATTTGTAACAACTGACGGAGCAGATTTTATGATAAAGATATTAAAACCCGATTTTGTGTTTGAGGATGAAAGAGGAAGTCTCGTTCAGCTTGTCAGAGAGGGATACCGACAGATTAACGTTGTCACCTCAAAGGCGGGCGTTGAAAGGGGCAGACATTTTCATGCACTCAATCGGGAGGGCTTTTACGTTGTTGAAGGCTCGTTTAACGTTGAGGCAAGGCTCGGTGAAAAGAAAGAGCTTTTCAGCTTCGGAAAGGGCGATATGTTTATAATTGAGCCTAACGTTGTTCACACTTTCGATTATCTTGAGGATTCGGTGCTTGTTGCGTTTTACGACAGGGGAGTTGAGCTACCCGACGGCACGAAGGATATTATTGCGCAGGAGGAAGCCTGATGGAAGCGATTATTCTTGCAGGCGGCTTCGGGACAAGGCTGAAGCCCTGCGTTGACGGTTTGCCGAAGCCTCTTGCACCCGTCGGCGGCAGACCTTTCCTTGAATATCTGCTTGATTATCTTTACGTCAACGGTGTTCACCGTGTGATAATTTCAACGGGGTATATGGCGGAAAAGATTGAGACGGCAATCGGAAACAGATACAGAGGAATGACGGTTGATTATTGCCGTGAGGATACTCCTCTCGGTACGGGCGGAGCAATCAAAAAGGCAATCGGAATGTGCAGCGAGCCTTACGCAGCAGTTATCAACGGTGATACTTTTTATGACGTCGACCTCTTTGAAATGTGCAGGGTGCATTCCGAATCGGGATGTTCGATAACAATGGCGGCAAAAATGCTGAAAAACGTTGAGCGTTCGGGCTTCATAGAGGTTTCCGACGGTAAGCTCTGCGGATTCCGTGAGAAGGGCGTGCAGGGTGCAGGTCTTATCAACGGCGGAATTTATATAACGGACAAAAACGCACTTGATTTTATGGAAGAAGAAAAATTCTCATTCGAAAAGCAGGTGCTTGAAACGCTTCGGATACCCGTGAGAGTATTTGAAAGCGATACTTATTTTATAGATATCGGCATTCCCGAGGAGTTTGCAAGGGCAAATTTGCAAACGGATATGCTGAAATCAAGAAGAAAAAGACGCGCCGTTTTCCTTGACAGAGACGGTACTGTAAACGTTGATACGGGTCATCTCTACCGCATCGAAGATTTTGAATTTCTGCCCGATGCGGACAAGGCGATTGCCCGATTCAAGAAAAAAGGATATCTGGTGATTATTGTTACCAATCAGGCAGGCATTGCAAAGAATCTTTATACCGCCGATGACGTTGACAGGCTTCACGGTCATATTGATTCCTTGCTTATGCGTGAGCATTCGGTGGTTGCGGACGGGTATTATTACTGTCCCCATCATCCGCAGGCGGTGCTTGAGGAATACCGCAGGGAATGCTCCTGCCGAAAACCCGAAGCGGGACTTATTCTGAAAGCGGTTTCGGATTTTGACCGAATCGGTGCGGAGATTGATTTGGAGAAATCCGTTGTTGTGGGTAACCGACGCTCGGATTTGCTTGCAGGCATTAATGCGGGCATTAAGAATGCCGTACTCATCGGCTCGGATGAGCCTGACGCCGCAGAAATTGCTTCGGCGCATTTTGATAACCTTTCTGATTTTTCAGATTTGGAGCAGGTGTTTTGATTTTGAAAAATGTTTATTTCATTCAGGTCGGATTTGCATTCGATAAATCCGTTTATCTGCCTTACGCAACGGGCACGATTGTTGCCTACTGCAAGAGCAGACCTGAAATTGCAGCAGAATATGATTTCAAGGAGATTATCTTCCGCAGAGACGATATTGAAAAAATCGTTGACGGAATGGAATCGCCTTATATCGTTGCGTTTTCCACCTATGTCTGGAACGTTGAATTCAATAAAGCGCTTGCAAAGGCGGTCAAGGAAAGATACCCCGAGTGCATAATCGTATTCGGCGGTCACAGCGTTTCCGACAGAATGGAATTCCTGAAAAAGGATTACATAGATATTCTCACTCTCGGCGAGGGTGAGGAGGTTACGGCGAATCTTCTCATTGCCCTGAAAGACGGCTCAGACCTCAGCGATTGCTGCGGTATTGCATTCAGAGATACCGACGGCAGCCCGATTCTGACGGCTCCCAATTGCCCCGAATCGGTTGAAGATTATCCGTCACCCTACCTTACGGGTGTTTTCGATTCTATAATCGAAAAGAATCCCGACACGATGTTTGACACCATCATCGAAACCAACAGAGGCTGCCCCTATAACTGCGCATATTGCGACTGGAGCAACCACAAAAAGCTCAGGCTTTTCCCGATGGAAAAGGTCAAGGGCGAGCTGAAATGGCTTTCCGAGCATAAAATCGAATACTGCTTCTGTGCGGATTCGAATTTCGGAATGTTTGACAGAGACGTTGAGATTGCCGAATATATCGTTGAGCTTAACAGCAAAACGGGTTTCCCGAAGGTGTTCAGACCCTGCTACGAAAAAAACAGTGCAGAGAGAGTTTTCAGAATTTCTCAGATTCTCAATTCCAGAGGTATTGATAAGGGCGCAACAATGGCTTATCAGACCCTCTGCGACGATGCGCTTAAAAATATCAACCGCAAGAATCTTACGATGGAGCATTTCTCTGACCTGATGGCAAGCTATACGCAGGCGAATATCCCGACCTATTCCGAGCTGATTCTCGGTCTGCCGGGCGAAACTGCCGAGAGCTTTTGCCAGGGTCTTTGCAAGCTTCTGCGTGCAGGTCAGCACAATTCAATCAGCGTTTATTACTGCGAGCTTCTCCCAAACGCTCCGATGTGTGACCCCGACTATATGAAAAAATTTGAAATTGAGCCTATCAAGGTGCAATTCAACCATATCCATTCCGCAAGCGGCAAGAAGGACCTGATTCCCGAATATTCCTATCTCGTGCGTTCAACAAGCACGCTGACCCGTGACGGATGGGTATATGCAAATCTGTTTTCAATCTGTCTGCAGTGCTTCCACAGCCTCGGACTTTTCAGATGTTTTGCGATTTACGCTTATTATGAGCTTGGCGTTGATTACTATGATTTCTATAAATCCCTGCTTGATTATTGCCTTGCTGATGAAGGTATGACGGGCAGACTTTTCAGGGAAATCAAGAAAAAGCTTGACGGCTCACTCGAAGGTGAATGGAATCACAGCAATCCCGTTTTCGGCAACGTAACGTGGTTCTTTGAGGAAGGGCTCTATCTTGAATTCCTTTATAATTTTGATGAGCTTGAGAGCTTCGCAGACAGCTTCGTAAAGCCTCTTTTTGAGGATGAAAAGGCTTATGAGGAGCTTCGCAAGTTCCAGTTCGGGCTTATAAAGCTCCCGTTTGAGGACGGCAGAGCCTTTGAATGCGATTATGATTTTGCCGCATATTTCAAAAATATCGGCACAGAAAAGGCTTCAGCTCCCGAAAAGAAAAAAACGGAGTATTCATTCAATGCGACCAAAAAATATGAGGATTGGCCAACCTTCGCCAAGGAAACCGTATGGTACGGCAGACGAAAGGGCGCAACCCTCTATCCCTTTAAATAAACCGAAAGGTTAGTGAAACCCCTTGAAAAAGAAACTTTATTTTCTGCAGGTGAATTATGCTTACGGTAATTCGGCGCATCTGCCGTATACGGCAGGTCAGATTTCCGCCTATGCATTTGCCGATAAGGACGTTGAAAAGAATTTCAGCCTTGAGAGAATATTTTTTCTCAAAGAGCCGGTTGACAAAATTCTTGAAAAAATAGAAAATCCTGCAGTCGTTGCCTTTTCAACCTATCTGTGGAATTGCAATTTCAACAAAGAGGTTGCAAGGCGCATAAAAGAAAAATATCCCGATTGCGTAACCGTTTTCGGCGGTCATCACGTTGCTCCCGGCGGCGGTATGCTTGAGGAATGCCCCCAGATAGATTATCTTCTCCACGGTGAGGGTGAGGTTATTTTCCGCAGACTTCTCCGCTCGTTGATAGGTCTTGACAATGCGGCGGATATTCCGGGAGTCTCAATGAGAACCGAAAACGGAATCATCACAAATCCCGAGATGATTTCAACCGAATGCGATTTTCCGTCGCCCTATACCAACGGATATTTTGACAGTATTCTTGCCGAGAATCCCGATACAGCTTTTATGGCCATGCTCGAAACCTCGAGAGGCTGCCCCAATTCCTGCGCATACTGCGACTGGAGCAGTATGAAATCCAAAATCCGCAAGTTTCCTCTTGAGAGAATTTATTCTGATATAGAGTGGATAAGCTCTCATAAGATTTTCGGTCTGGGCGGAGCGGACTCAAACTTCGGTATGTTCAGCCGCGATATGGAGATTACGGATAAAATCGTTGAGGCAAAGCGTAAAACGGGATATCCCGTCAAATTTCAGACATCTTATGAAAAAAACAGCAGCAAAACCGTTTTCGATATCGGTATGAAGCTTGAAGAAGCCGGCCTCAGCAAGGGAATAACCCTTTCCTTCCAGTCGATGGATGAGGAAACTCTCCGCAATATAGGCAGGCATAATATCAGCACCGAGTTTTTCTCGGAGCTTATGGCTTTATATAACAAAGCGGGCATCCCGACCTATACCGAGCTTATTCTCGGTCTGCCCGGCGAAACCCTCGACAGTTTTGTTGATTCGCTTGATAAGCTGCTCAAGCTCGGTCAGCACAACGCAATTTATATCCACAATTGCGAATGGCTTCCCTGCTCGATAATGGGGCAGAAGAACTACGTTGAAAAATATAAAATCGGTATTTCGCATATTCCCCTCAATCAGCCGCACAGAGATGCTGACGACGTTGATGAAATTCCCGAGGAATCATCGATTGTTACCTCAACTTATTCAATGACAACAGTTGACTGGAAAAAGATGAACATTATTTCCGCGGTTGTTCAGGGCTGCCATAATATGGGCATTCTGGAGTTCTTTGCGCTTTACCTTTATAACGAGGGCATAAGCTCCTATAAGAATTTCTATTGCTCTTTCGTGGATTATTTTTATGTCAGACCCGAAACCGTTGCAGGCAAAGCGTTTGCGGTTATTGAAAAACAGCTTGACTGCGTTCTGGACGGAACGGGAATACCGACGGTTGCCGACAGCCGATTCGGCAAGGTGCTTTGGCCGCTTGAGGAATATATTTTCCTCAGCTTTACCTATGCTTGTGAAAAATTCTATTCCGAGGTGCGTGAATTCCTTCTCACCTTCGGCATTGATTCAGATATATTCGAGGCTCTGATGCATTTTCAGCAGAGCATTATCAAGCGCCCGTTTTCGCAGGAAAACTGCTTTGAGGCAGAATATGATTTTCTCGCCTATTTTGAGAAATGCATCGACGGCGATAAGGCAGTGCTGAAAAAAGAAAAAAATACGGTTTCGTTTGATGCGGAGCAATTTGAATCCTGGGAAGCTTTTGCCAGAGAAATTGCGTGGTTCCGCAGAAAAGAAGGCGTTACCACTCACTTTAAACAAGCAATTTTGAAACGGAGAAATTCAGAAAATGAACAGTAAAAAGGTTTATCTCGTTCAGATCAACGTTACCTACAGCAAAACGATTGCGTACCTGCCATATGCGGCGGGCTGCCTTGCTGCGTATGCGTGGAGCGATGATGAGATAAAGCAGAAATACGAGCTTTCGGAGATTCTTTGCGTGCGCCACAGGGTTGAGGAATCGCTCTCAATGATTCAGAATCCTGCGGTTGTGGGCTTCTCCTGCTACGTATGGAATATGGAATATAACCTTCGTCTTGCACAGATGGTTAAGGAGAAATATCCCGACTGCCTTATTGTTTTCGGCGGACACAACGTGCCCGATGATACATCCTTGCTCGAAAAGCACGGCTTTATCGACGTGCTGATGCATTCCGAGGGTGAGGTGCCGTTTGTTCAGCTTCTCAAGGCGTTTGACGGTAACGGTGATTATTCTGAAATTCCCGATATTTCGTTCAGAAAAGACGGCGGTTTTGTTACAACCGAAAAGAAAAGACTTTACGATATAGCCGATTACCCGTCACCATATACTATGGGGATTTTCGACGGTATTCTTGAAAAATATCCCGACATAACCTTCCACGCAACCCTTGAAACCAACAGAGGCTGTCCTTACGGCTGTGCATTCTGCGATTGGTGCTTCACAAAGAAGATAAGGCTTTTCCCGATGGAGCGTATCAAGGGCGATATCGACTGGATTTCGGAGCATAAGATTCCCTATTGCTACTGCGCCGATGCCAATTTCGGCATTGTGGAGAGGGATATTGAAACCGCAAATTATATTCTTGAGGCTAACCGCAGAAACGGCTATCCGCAGGTATTCAAGCCCTGCTATGCCAAAAACAGCGACGAAACCGTTTTTGAGATAGGCAGAATTCTTAATCTCAGCGGTATTGACAAGGGCGTTACACTTGCATATCAGTCGCTTGACCCCGATGTGCTTGAAAACATCGGCAGAAAGAATCTGACCCTTGAGCATTATTCTTCCCTGACGGCAAGATACGCCGAGGAAAAGATTCCCACCTATACCGAGCTGATTCTCGGTATGCCCGGCGAGACCTATGACAGCTTCTGCAAGGGTCTTTGCCGTCTGCTTGAAAACGGTCAGCACAATTCGATGACGGTTTACACCTGTCAGGTCTATTGCAATGCGCCCATTGCAAGCAAGGAAATGGTTGATAAATATAGAATCCGCTGGGAGCGTCAGCCCCTTCACGGAATTCATTATCCTGCAGATTTCAACGGCGTGCAGGAATACTATGACGTTGTTGTTGAAACAAAGGATATGACCAAGGAGATGTGGGTCAAGGCGAATATGTTTTCCGTTTGCCTTCAGAGCTTCCATCATCTCGGTCTGCTCCGTTGCTTTGCAATCTATGCAAGATATGAGCTCGGAATCAGCTATTATGATTTCTATAATAAGCTGCTTGATTATATTTTCAGCGACGAGACGAAATATATCTATAAGCTCTTTGAGGAAATCCGATGGAAAACCGAAAACACCGAGGTTTCCGACTGGTGCTATCAGAAGGATATTTTCAGCAAGGTCGGCTGGTATTTTGAGGAAGGAATTTTCCTTGACCTGATTTACAACAGAGACGTTTTCTGGCAGGATATCCTGCCCTTTATCGAGAGCCTCGGCATCGAAAAGGACGTTTTCAATGAAATGCTGAAATATCAGAAGCAGATTCTCCGTCTGCCTCAGACCGAGGTTGTGCAGATTGAAACGGGCTATGATTTCTACACGTATTTTCAGAATATCTATGATGACGTATATCAGCCTCTTAACAAGGTTGATACCCGTCTCACGATAACGCTCGAAAAGAAAATTTCGGATTGGGCAGAGTATGCGAGAGAAATCATCTGGTTCGGAAAAAGAAGGAGTGCAACCATCTGCACCAATTCAAGAGAACAGATTAATATTTCTTATAAGTAAAAATAGTCAATTGCAGCGTTGTATGTTTAAGATTTGCAAAACCTATTGATTCTTAATCGGAAATATGATTTAATTTGAATACAGACAAAACGAATGAAATGTCTGTATTTGTTGCTGATAGAAGGGGAAATAATGAGGAATTTGTATCTGGTTCAGGCTTTTAACACATATGTTGGCAGAGGCTTCAAGACTGCGTATCTTCCGTATGCGGTCGGCCTTCTTGCGGCTTATGCGTTTGAAGATGAAAAAATCAGAGAGGAATATTGCTTTAAAAGATTTGTTTTCACAAGGGAAAAGACTGATGAGGCGGTTGCAAGCTTTGAAAGTCCTGCGGTTATCGGTTTTTCAAACTATATCTGGAACACGCAGTATAACCTTGTTCTTGCGGAAAAGGTGAAAAAAGCTTTTCCCGAATGTATCATAATTTTCGGCGGTCACAACGTACCTCCCGATAACTCTTTTCTTGAGAAATATCCTTTTATAGATTATCTTATTCACGGAGAAGGCGAAGAAGCTTTCAAGGCTCTTCTGCTTGAATTCTGCAAGGAAGAAAAGGACTTTTCAAAGATATCAAATATCTCTTACCGTGTGAATGAGAATGAATTTGTAAAGAACGAAACGGAGATTCTCTGCAGGCTCGACTATCCGTCGCCCTATCTCAACGGCTGGTTTGACAGCATTTTTGAGGAGAATCCCGATATGCAGCTCGATGCTATTCTTGAAACATCAAGAGGCTGCCCGAGAAGCTGCGCTTACTGCGATTGGGGCTGCAACAGCTCAAAAATAAGATTCTTCCCGACGGAGAGAGTCCTTGCGGAAATTGACTGGCTCAGCGACCACGGCGTTAAATTCATCTGGGGTGCGGATTCAAACTTCGGTGCCGCCGAAAGAGATATGGAAATCATTGATTACCTGATCGATAAAAGAGAAAAGACAGGCTGTCCCGAGAGACTCCGCATAAATTATGCGATGGATAAGCCTCAGCGTGTTTTTGAAATCAGCTGTAAGCTTGAGCAATACGATATGAGCAAGGAGGGTGCAACGCTTTCCTTCCAGAGCCTTGACCCGACGGTGCTTGCGAATATCGGCAGACGCAATATGAGCATGGAGAAATTCAGCGAGCTTCTCAAGCTTTATACGGAAGCGGGTATTACGACCTATTCCGAGCTTATCGCAGGTCTGCCCGGCGAAACCTACGAAAGCTTCTGCAGAGGCTTCGGCAAGCTTCTTGAAGCAGGTCAGCACAGGCTGATTACCGTTTATAACTGCGAGCTGCTCCCGAATTCACCTATGGCTCAGCCTGAATTTATGAAGAAGCACGGCATCAGAGTTGCTGAAAGCGAATCGCTTGTTGCTCACCGCACAGTTGAAGAAGAGGTAATGGAAAAAACGGTTTTCGTTGTCGGCACAAATACTCTCAGTACAGAGGACTGGATTGCCTGCAACATTTTTGCTTGCATTGAAGAATCGCTTCACCATCACGGAATTCTTAAATATATCGCAATCTACCTTCACTATGAAAAAGGCTACCGATATGAGGATATCTATAATGCGCTTATAGATTATACAAAGAACAACCGGGATTCTGTTCTTTATCCTGCATATGATTTCCTTTATACCTTCTATAAATCAATTTCCGAAGGCAAACCCGTTGATTTCTACACCAATCCCGTTTTCGGTGATGAAACCTGGATTAACAAGAAGGTTGCTCATCTGATGACGATTATCCGTATTGACGAATTCTATACCGAGATAAAGAATTCTCTTCGCAACATCGGTGTTGAGGCAGATATAATCGACGAAATCATCCGCTATCAGAAAACCGTACTCAAATTCCCGATGAGAAATAATTTCTCCGCTGATTTTGAGTATGATTGGGATAAATATTTCAGAGATGCTCTTTCAGGCAACCGTCAACCGCTTGAAAAGAGAAGAATCCGAATCAGCGTCAACAATGAGAAGCAGGTTACAAACTGGAAAGAATATGCGCTTGAGGCTGTCTGGTTTGGTGTTAACGGAATTGCAATCAATCCCAATATGACAACCGAATATATTTGATTGGATAAATGAAAAATGGTTGAATTTAAAGGCGTTTCAATAGTAATAGGTGCGGTGACGGAAACGGTCTCTCTGCAGGGTACGGTTGATTTTATTGCGAAAAACTGCGAACCCTCCGATATTGCCGGGATTATCATCGGCTATCCCGACAGAGTAACTCCCGAATGCCTTGAAACAATAAGGCGTGCCGAAGCGGAGCAGAAAGAGGTTAAGGTTATAAGCTTCCTGCAAAAGAGAGAAAAGCTCGGATTCCTGACCGAAGCATTCGATATGGCGACGGGCTCGCACATAATAACCGTTGATGCCGATATGGCGCTTGACCTCGCCCTTATTCCCGAGATGATTGCAAACGCCAAAAAAGAGCCTGAAACCATATTTTCGGCATCGAGATGGCTTGGCGGTAACAAATTTTACGGCTATAACAAATTCAAAAGAACGCTTAATTTCTGTGCACAGAAGTTTCTTTCGGTGCTTTATTCAAGCGACCTGACGGATTTTACTATTCCGTATCAGATTGTGCCCGCCGAAATTCTCCGTTCAATCAATTTTGAGGAAACGGGCTTTCCGATTTTCCTTGAAATGGTGCTCAAGCCGCTGCGTCTCGGATGCAGATTCAAGGAGCTGCCGACGGATTGCCATTCACGCAAGGACGGCGAATCGAGCAACTCGTGTCTGCAGATTCCGCAGTATCTCAGAACGGCGCTGCACGTCAGATTTATGCCGAAAGAGGATATACTTAAAAAATAGAGAAAAGACCTGCAGGGTTGTCCTTGCAGGTCTTTTAGTTTAGTCTTTGTGGGTTATATTCGGTGAATAGCAATCGGAAGAATAAAGTGCCGCCGCCTGATTTCTGCCGTACCACACTACGGCGCAGGCGTAATCAAGGAGTGAATTGCAGGGGATGACGTTGCCGACGGTCAGGGTTGTTTTGTGTTTTTCAAGGGGAGAATATCTGCCGTCATAGATTCGTTTGCAGTAATTATAAAAATCATAGTCCGATTCAACGGTGATATTACCGCCCTGACCCGTGCGCCTGAGAATTCTGCGCTGATAGTCAAAAACGGCGTGAAGCTCGTCGGAATTATCGGTTATTTCCGAAAAAGCATTTTCAAGCTCATCGAAAATTGCGTCGGCATTTTCAAGCGCTTTCAAAAAATATATCTCGTCAAACTGCCAGCAGATATCACCGAGACCCTCGCAGGGGACAGCCCAGCCGTTTTCACCGCGTGACATACCCGAAGCAAAATCCGTTATCAGGCGGTAAACCTTGCCGCAGGCAGAGTTTTTGTTTTTCTTTGAGAGATTGGCGATTGCGGAGTAGATATCAAAATATTCCATATCGCATTCGTTGCGCAGCCACAGCGCAACGGCTCTGAAAAAACCGATATTGTGAAATGCCTGAATAAGACACGCAAACGCCACGCATTCAATCCAATCCTCGGTTGAGAGGGTGTTGGTTTTGATAACGGCGGTGTTATATTCCTGAATTTCGTGCTTTTCAAGGGCACTGCAATGAGCCTGCGAAAACGGTGCTCTGACGGTTTCTATGCCGAATTTTTCAACGTATTCGGGTACGCCCATTTCAGAATTCGGGAGCAAATCGCAGGTGTAGACCTGAATCGCCTTGTGTTGACCGTATTCAAGCAGACTGCAGATGCCTTTTGTGAAGCTTTCCTTTGTTTCGCCTGCAAGACCGAGAATAAGCTCGGATGAGGTTGAGATTCCGCATCGGCTGTATTCCGCCATAAGCTCGTGGAAATGTGTCAGGGAGATGTTTTTTCTGCCGATGTTTTCAAGCACCGCAGGGGAGACACTCTGGAATGAAAGGGTCTGCGCTTTATCGAGCCCGTATTTATTGAAACGCATACAGATTTTTTTAACGAAATCCGTTCTGTTTTTTGTAAAGCAAACTCTGAAGTTTTTCGGGAAGCCCGTTTTCTTCTTCGTTTCAATTATATATTCCGCAATTTCTTCGTCACGGTCAAGAATACCGAAGTTGCCGTCGGCACAGTAAACGTATTCGATTCCGTGGGAGGCAATCCAATCGATTTCCGCCTTGATTCTTTCCATCGGGAAGGGTCTGATTCTGCTGCCGAGCGTACCCCAGTCACAGAAGGAGCATTTGAAGGGACAGCCTCGGTTTGTTTCGAGGATTGCCGAGAAATTGACGTCACCGTTTGTTATGGAATCGAAAATTCCCGTGAGATAGGGTGAAGGATATTCGCTCAGGCAGAAATCCTTCTCTGCCGTTTTGAAATATCCGCCGTCCTTTTTAAAGGCGATGTTTTCAACCGATTCGGGAGACTTGTTTTCAAGAAGGCAAAGCAGCAAATCTCTGAAAGCTTCTTCGCCCTCTCTGTATATCAGGTAATCAACGGCGGAGCAATCCTCAAACGTTTCAAAGTCACGCAAAACGTTGTGGCCGCCGAAGATGATTCTGCACTCGGGATATTTTTCTTTCACCGCTTTTGCGAGAGCCTTGTTATATTCGTAATTCCATACCGAGCAGGAGAATGCAACGGCAAACGGATTGCAGATGAAATCAACAGCCTCGGCAATAGGCATATGAGTATAAACGAAGCCTGCAAGGGAGCAGCTTTCTTTGATTTTTTCGTTATCAAAAGCATAAGCGGCAATACATCCCGAGGCGTAGGGGATATAAACCGACCTGCGCTCGTTGCCGTAAACGTTATTCGCCTGGACAAAATAAATGTTTTTCACCGCCGATGCTCCTTTCTGTTTATATATCTGAATAATTATATCACCTGCAGGATATAAAGTCAAACCGACATAAAAATTACCGTTAAAGTTGACTAAAAGGCAACAAAGTGATAAAATATAATGTAATTAATAATACGGAAGTGAAAAAATGCTTAACATTCTTGTTACAGGCGGCGCAGGATATATCGGCTCCGTGCTTGTGCCCCTTCTTCTTTCGAAGGGCTGCAGGGTTACGGTGCTCGATAACTTTATGTTTAACCAGAGCTCTCTGCTTGAGTGCTGCGCCAACCCGAATTTTGATATCATAAATGCCGACTCACGAAATGAAAACGCCGTCAGAGATGCTATGAAGGGCAAGGATTATATCATTCCGCTTGCTGCCCTTGCAGGCTTCCCCATCTGCGATAAAGAGGCGTGCTCGGCTTATTCAATCAACCTCGATGCAATCAAGATGATTCTTCGCCTGAGAGAAAAGGGTCAGAGAATCATTTTCCCCTGCACCAACAGCGGATACGGTCTGGGTGAAGGCGAGAATTTCTGCACCGAGAATTCTCCGATAAAGCCGATTTCCATTTACGGCAAAAGCAAGGTCGAGGCGGAGGCGGCGGTGCTCAGCGAAAGCGGCACAACCGCATTCAGATTCGCAACTCTTTTCGGGGCTTCACCGAGAATGAGAACGGATTTGCTTGTCAATGATTTTGTTTACAGAGCTGTTTTTGACAGAACGAATGTTATTTTTGAGGGCAGCTTCAAGAGAAATTATCTTCACGTCAGGGATGCTGCAAACGCATTCTGGTTTGCAATTGAGAATTTTGAGAAAATGGAGGGCGGCACGCACAACTGCGGTCTTTCGGACTCCAATCTTTCCAAAATTGAGCTTTGCGAAAAAATCAAAATCCATCTGCCGAAATTCGTTTATATCGAAGCTCCCGTCGGCGAGGACCCTGATAAGAGAAACTATATCGTTTCCAACGAAAAGCTTGAGTCACTCGGCTGGAAGCCCCTCTATTCACTTGATGACGGCATCGAAGAGCTGATAAAGACCTACCGCATAATCAAAAACAACCAGTATTCCAACATTTAAGGTGATAATATGAACATAGTTCATCTCAAATACGCCGTTGAAATTGCAAGAACAAAGTCAATCAGCAAGGCAGCGGAGAATCTTTATATGGCTCAGCCCAACCTGAGCAGAGCAATCAAGGAGCTTGAGGAGGCACTCGGAATCACCATCTTCAAGCGTACCAGCAAGGGCATCACCGTCACCCCCGAGGGTGAGGAATTCCTGCGCTATGCAAAGAGAATTATCTCGCAGGTTGAAGAGGTTGAGGCGATTTATCAGAACGGCAAAAAGCCCAAGCAGAGGTTTTCTGTCAGCGTGCCCAGAGCGAGCTATATTGCAAAGGCGTTTACGGAGTTTTCGAGAAATATCAGCACAGACCAGCCTGCCGATATTTTCTACAAAGAAACAAACTCCATGCGCACAATCAACAACATCATCAAAGAGGACTATAACCTCGGCATAATCCGTTATCAGGCGGCGTTTGAAAAATACTTCGTTTCAATGTTCAAAGAGAAAAAACTCACCCACGAAATTATCACCGAATTTTCCTACGTGCTGCTCGTTTCCAAAAACAGTCCGCTTGCTTTATGCGAAAAAATCGAGCCCTCGGATTTGTCGGATTTCATTGAGATTTCTCACGCCGACCCGTACGTACCCTCACTGCCGATGATTGACGTCAAGCGTGCCGAGCTTTCGGAATCGGTTGACAAGCACATCTTTGTTTTTGAAAGAGGAAGTCAGTTCGATTTGCTCGAAAAAGTTCCGACGACCTTTATGTGGGTTTCGCCCATTCCCGAAGAATTGCTTGAAAAATATAATCTTGTTCAGCTCAAATGCGAGGGCAACGGCAAGATTTATAAAGACATCCTTGTTTACAGAAACGGCTATAAGCTCACAGAGCTTGATAAAATGTTTATCGAAGAGGTTGTCAAGGCAAGAAAGAATCTGCTCGATATATAAAAAAACAGCTCCTTGTGAATCAGTCACAGGGAGCTTTGCTTTTTTAATCCAGACCGTATTTCTCACGGGTCTTTTTGCAGAATTTTGCGGCAAAAAAGAAACGGAAAAGGGGAATTGCTGAAGTTATTACCGCCTCAGGCAGGTGTTTGATATTGATATGAGAAACTCTGTTGAGCAGGATCTTGAACTGCTTGAAAAGGTGCAGAACGTTCTTTTCTTTTTTGTCATAGTCGGATTTGGTCAGCAGACCCCAGAAAAAGTATCCCTGCGCAACGTTTAAGTCACGCATAGGTATTTGCGAAAAATTGGGCGTACGGCTATGATAAAGATCTATCTTGCGGTAGTCCGGAATCTTTTCGGGCAACTTATATTTACCGCTTTCAAAAATCTCTCTTCCGAAAGGAGAGTCGTAAATATAAGCATATTTGAAAAAAGATATTTCACAGTTAGGCAGTTTTTTTGCAAGTTCAATATCGCATTTCAGGTCGTCAACCGTTTCGTCAGGCATACCGATTACAAAGGAGGAAACAGGTATGATTCCGATTTCATTGCACCATTCAAAGGTCGGTATAACCTTTTCAAACGGAATATTTTTATTGATTTTTTTCATCATTCTCGGGCTTGCGGTTTCGATACCGAAATGAATCCATCTGCATCCGCTGTCATAGAGCCTCTGAAGATCAGCTTTATCAAGTAAACCGATTCTGGTTTCAAATCCCCAGCCGAGTTTATAGCCCGTTGCATCAAGAGCATCGCAAAGTTCGTAAATATCAGATTTTTTTGAGAATGCGTATTCATCGGCAAGGTAAAAGCCATCGATACCGTAAGTTTCGACAAGCTCTTTAATTTCAGTCATAAAGACCTCAACCGACTTGCGGCGTACGCAGGAACGGTGAAAATAGCTGTTATAACAGAAAGAACAATGACCCGGACAGCCTTTGGACAAATAAACGTATACAAGTTTTTTGACGCTGTAAATTCCTGTGAAATATTTCGGCACGTCAACAAGAGACCAGTCGCTGGGAAGAATTTCGCTCAAATCCATAAACTCTCTTTCAGGTGTGCGGATGATTTCTCCGTTTTTTCTGAAGGCGATACCCTTGACGTTGTCAAGAGGATTACCTTTTTCAAGAGTATCGGCGAGGTCGACCCAGGTCATTTCACCTTCGCTGAAGCTTAAAATATCAATATAGTCCTCTGCAAAAAAATGCTCAATCGGCGCAATATTGCATATCGGACCGCCCCAAACAACGGGAATACCCATTTTATGAATTTTTTTGGAAATGCTGACGGCTGATAATATCTGTTTTTGCGAACGGATGGAAAGTCCGCATATATCAGGCTTGAAGTTTTTTAATGTTTTTGTTATTGAAACGTGGGTGACGCAGGGGTCAATTATTTTGACCTCATGACCTGCATTTTCAAGATATGTTCCGATTGAAATCAGACCGAGCGGCAGGGAAACACTGTGGATAAGATCACATTTCGCAGGAACAATTAACAATATTTTCATTTTCCTTCTCCGAATTCCGATTTAATATCTTTATTTACAATTCTCTTTTAAAATTGCAGAAAAATATCCCGAATAATAATCTCAAACAATAATATTAATATAGCACATATCTGCTGCCCCGTCAACAATTCAGGCTCCTGCCATATCAGAAAAATCATAGCTCTATGCTTTTTTTATATTTCACGCACAGGGGGATTTTTTGATATAATTATATCGTAAAAATTTGCGTTTTCTTTAAGAAAAACGAAACAGGAGGAAATTCAAAATGGCAAGATTCACATTACCCAGAGATCTCTATCACGGCAAAGGTTCAGTTGAAGTTCTCAAGACACTCAAGGGCAAGAAGGCAATCGTTTGCGTTGGCGGCGGTTCAATGAAGAAGTTCGGTTTCCTTGATAAGGTTGTTTCCTACCTCGAAGAAGCAGGCATGGAAGTCAAGCTTTTCGAAGGCATCGAGCCCGATCCCTCAGTTGATACAGTTATGAAGGGCGCTGCAGTTATGCAGGAATTCGAGCCCGATTGGATCGTTGCAATGGGCGGCGGCTCACCCATCGACGCTGCAAAGGCAATGTGGATTAAGTATGAGTATCCCGAAATCACATTTGAAGAAATGTGCAAGGTATTCGGTATTCCCGAGCTTCGCCAGAAGGCTCGTTTCGTTGCTATCCCCTCAACATCAGGTACTGCAACAGAGGTTACCGCTTTCTCAGTTATCACAGACTACGAAAAGGGCATCAAGTATCCTCTTGCTGACTTCGAAATCACTCCCGATATCGCTATCGTTGACTCCGAGCTTGCTGAAACAATGCCCAAGAAGCTCGTTGCTCACACAGGTATGGACGCTATGACACACGCTGTTGAAGCATACGTTTCAACCTGCAACTGCGACTATACAGACCCCCTTGCTCTCCACGCAATTTCAATGATCGACGAAACTCTCGTTGATTCATATAACGGCGACAACAACGCAAGAGAAAAGATGCACAACGCACAGTGCCTTGCAGGTATGGCATTCTCAAACGCACTTCTCGGCATCGTTCACTCAATGGCTCACAAGACCGGTGCTGCTTTTGACGATTTCGGCGCACACATTATCCACGGCGCTGCAAACGCAATGTATCTTCCCAAGGTTATCGAGTTCAACGCAAAGGACGAAACCGCAGCAAAGAGATATGCAAAGATTGCTGATTTCATCGGTCTCGGCGGCGAAACCGTTGCAGATAAGGTTGAAAACCTCATCCAGTATCTCAGAGGCATGAACGACAAGCTCAACATTCCCCAGTGCATCAAGAACTACGGTGCAGACAGCTACTTTGCAGAGCAGGGCTTTGTTCCCGAAGAAGTATTCCTTGAGAGACTTCCCGAAATCGCAAAGAACGCTATTGCTGACGCTTGCACAGGCTCCAACCCCCGTCAGCCCAGCCAGGAAGAGATGGAAAAGCTCTTCAAGTGCTGCTACTATGACCTTCGCGTAGATTTCTAATCAAAATGCTATAAAAATTAAGCGGACTGCAGAGGAAAAACCTTTGCAATCCGCTTTAATTTTTGAGATTATTGTAAATTGTAGGGGTTGGCGACCCCGACGACCCGTCAGGCATCTGACTATTTAATTGCTTTTTAAAATGCTTTCAATTGTTTTGAGCAAATTCTCGGTGTTTTCAGTAGTGCTTGTGTTCCATATTTCAATCACCACATTGTTTATGCTTAAAGTTTTATAATAAACAGTTTTGTCTTTCTGTTCGTAAATAATCCCGTTCTGTGTTTCCGAATAATCGTATCCCGAGATTCCGTTGAAATCAATTCTTTCAAGGCAAGCCGCCTTTGCTTGTTCATTGCTGCTGAACAAGTGAACTGTAAATGATGCCGCATCACCTTTGTAAGTAAGGCTTTCAACTAATCCGTTTGCAACACCGTCAAGATAGCTTGGCTCGTTGCTCAAAGAAAAATTATACTCCGCAAATATTTCATCGAATTCTGAAACAGGCAGTGCCTTTATCGTCATAGTTTCAATATTTTTCGAAACGGCTTTCGTCAGCTGCTCCGTGTTCGGTTTCTTTGCATTTTGGGTAAAGGCGATAACAAGCATAGTAACAAGTGCTGCAAACCATATTATCAGAAAGATATATTTCGGCAATGCAGAAGGACGAAATCTTGTTTTGTTTTTATATTCACCCGATTCCCAATCATCTGCATAATCGGCAAGCTGTTGAGATTCCATAGTGGTTATTTCAGAATTCTGAATTTCAGAAAAATCAAGTTCTTTTGCTGTTTTTTTATAAATCAAACCTATTATTATCGACGAAAAAGCAATAATGGGAACAACAAATTTTAAAACATTCAGAATTGAATCAAAAGCAGACGAAAAAGCAGATGTAAATATTCCGAAATTGCTTAATGCCATACCGACCAGAGACGGTAACGTCAAAATATAATAAATCCAGATTAACAGTTGGGTTTTATGAGGTTTTGGAGAAGTATCAATCAACCAAGCGTTAATTCCGTTATGACGTCTGTGCATTCTTAAATTTTCTTGTTTGTATCTTTCAACATCACACTCTCTTTTGTGCGATGAACGATATACTGCTTTCCATATCCATTTGAGGCATAAATCTGTGACGGGAACAAAGAGTCCGAAAAATATCAATCTTATTATTTCGCTTGTCATTTTCTTCTCCTTGACGATTTTTATATTATTATATTTGTTTATTAAATAAAAGTCAAATGCATACGGCGGGATGAAGGCATCCCGCCCTACATTTTTGTAAGAAATATTAGTATAATAAAAAATGCCCAAGTATCTTGCAGATACCTGGGCATTTTGTTTATATAAGATTATTTCTTATCAGCGTAGAGACCTCTTGCAACGTAGCGAGTATGAAGAACCTCGTGTGCAATGTGGCTGCCGGGATGCTCGAAGTACTCGGCGTAAACAGTCTTGACTGCTTCGCTTTCGTGTGACTTTCTGACGGGAAGATTCTTGTCTGCCTCGTAGAGAGCCTGTCCTCTGATAGCCTTGAGGTCAACAAAGTTGTGAACTGTTGCGGGCTGAGTGGGCTGACCGCCGCCGTTTACGCAGCCGCCGGGGCACGCCATAATCTCAACAAAGTGATATTCTGACTTGCCTGCCTTGATTTCGTCCATAACCTTCTTTGCGTTTGCAAGACCGCTTGCTGCGCAAACCTTGATTTCCATACCTGCAACTGTGTAGGTTGCTTCCTTGAGACCCTCTGTGCCTCTGACCTCTGTGAATTCAAGATTCTTGAGTTCTTCGCCGGTGAGAGTTTCAACTGCTGTTCTGAGAGCTGCTTCCATAACGCCGCCGGTTGCGCCGAAGATAACGCCTGCGCCGGTGCCTTCGCCGAGGGGATTGTCGAATTCTTCATCGGGAAGAGCGTTGAAGGAGATACCTGCGGTTTCAATCATTTTTGCAAGCTCACGGGTTGTGAGTGCGTACTCAACGTCAGCATAGCCGCTTGCGGACTGGTCTGCTCTGCCTGCTTCAAACTTCTTGGCTGTGCAGGTCATAATTGAAACAACAACGATATCCTTGGGGTCGATGTTCATCTTCTTTGCATACC
>JAZNUD010000049.1:0-42759 GCA_045592085.1 Acutalibacteraceae bacterium
GCACCGCACTTAACGCACTTCTGTGGGTCAATCTGGAATGATGCAAGTTTTTTGCCAGGAGCTGTATAATCTGTTCTTTCAATACAGCCAACAGGACAAGCCTTAGCACAAACACCACAACCAAAGCACTGGTCCTGAATAATTGTGTACTGAATCAAGTTCTTACATACACCTGCAGGACACTTCTTGTCAACAATGTGTGCAATATATTCATCTTTGAAGTGAGTCAATGTTGAAATAATCGGATTTGCTGCAGTCTGACCCAAAGCACAAAGTGAGTTAGCTTTTACTGACTTACCAAGTTCTTCAAGTTCTTCAAGGTCCTGCATTGTACCGTTACCTTCAGTAATACGTGTAAGAATTTCAAGCATTCTCTTTGTACCGATACGACAAGGTGAGCATTTACCGCAAGATTCATCACAGATAAATTCCATATAGAATTTAGCAACGTCAACCATACAGTTATCTTCATCCATTACGATAGCACCACCTGAACCCATCATTGAGCCCTTAGCAACAAGGTTATCAAAATCGATTGGTTCGTCAAGTCTTTCTGCAGTCAACCACCCGCCTGAAGGACCACCTGTCTGGATAGCTTTAAATTCTTTATCATTAGGAATACCGCCACCGATATCGTAAATAAGCTCACGAAGTGTAGTACCCATAGGAATTTCAACAAGACCTGTGTTATTAATGTTCCCGCCAAGAGCGAATACCTTTGTACCCTTTGAACGCTCGGTACCCATTGAAGCGAACCACTCAGCGCCACGAAGAATAATCTGAGGTACGTTAGCAAAGGTTTCAACGTTGTTTTCAACGGTAGGTTTGCCGAAAAGGCCCTTAACTGCAGGATAAGGAGGACGGGGTCTTGGCTCACCACGGTTACCCTCGATAGAGGTCATAAGAGCAGTTTCCTCACCGCAAACGAATGCGCCTGCGCCGAGACGGATGTGAAGATCGAAGTCGAAGCCTGAATCGAAGATGTTCTTGCCGAGAAGGCCGTATTCTTTAGCCTGGTCGATAGCAAGCTGAAGACGTCTTACAGCGATGGGATACTCTGCACGAACGTAAACGTAGCCTTCGGTTGCGCCTGTTGCGTAGCCGCAGATTGTCATAGCTTCGATAAGGCAATGGGGGTCACCTTCAAGAACTGAACGGTCCATGAATGCGCCGGGGTCGCCTTCGTCAGCGTTACATACAACGTATTTCTGGTCAGCTGCGTTGGCTGCAGTGAAGCTCCACTTTCTGCCGGTGGGGAAACCGCCGCCGCCTCTGCCTCTGAGGCCTGAATCGATAACTTCCTGGATAACCTCCTGGGGAGTCATCTCTGTGAGAACCTTACCGAGTGCTGCATAACCGTCCATTGCGATGTATTCGTCAATGTTTTCGGGGTCGATAAGACCGCAGTTACGAAGAGCAACTCTCTTCTGTGTTTTGTAGAAGTTTGTGTCGTTGAGGGAAACAGTCTGGCCTGCTTCTTCAACGATGCTTTCGTCAACATCCTTGTAAACGAGTCTGTCAACAAGACGGCCCTTGAGAAGATGCTCGGAAACGATTTCAGCAACGTCTTTTTCTTCAACTCTGCTGTAGAATGTGCCTTCGGGGTAGATGATAACAACGGGACCGAGAGCGCAGAGACCGAAGCAGCCTGTCTGAACGATTTTTACTTCGTCCTGGAGACCGTTTTTCTCAAGCTCTTTCTCAAAGGTGGACATAAGCACCTTGCTGCCTGAAGAAGTACAGCCGGTACCGCCGCAAATCAAAACATGAGAACGAATCATATTACTTTAACCTCCATTATGAGATAGCGTTGGTGATTGTGTATTCCGAAACGGGAGCGCCGCCCTTGAGATGCTTCTCAATAACTTCAGCAGCCTTTTCGGGTGTCATCTTGATGTAAGTAACCTTGTCTTTGCCTGCCTCAAAGATTTCAACAACGGGCTCAAACTGGCAAACGCCGATGCAGCCTGTCTGAGAAACCATAACCTTGTCTGCGAGGCCTGCGTTGCTGACGCCTTCAACGAAAGCGTTGAGAACGGGTCTTGCGCCTGCTGCGATGCCGCAGGTAGCCATACCTACGACAACTCTGATTTCACCGCTGCCTTCGCGAAGAACAACCTTGTCCTTCATTTTTTCTCTGATAGCAGCAAGTTCAGCCAATGATTTCATAATATCTATCCTCTCTTAAAATATTAAACGGGTTTATATTGAATCATAGCCCTCGTTAAGATAGGCTTCAATCCATTTGATAACTTCATAGGTGTCAAGCGGAACGTCTCCGAGCACCTCTCGGAGCTCCTTTGTATCAAGCTCAACCGTTCCGTTTTCAAGGTGATGCTCAAAGCGCCACTCGATATCGGGCGAGCCCTGAATCAGAGCAGTGACGGTTGAAACAATGTCACCCAGCGGAGTGAAATCGAGATGATTCTTGAAGAATACCGCCGTAACCTTTGTGCCGCAGTTTGCAGGGTCAACCTGCTCGCTGACGGACTTGATTTCTACCGTACCTCCCGTCTGCTCTGCTGCGAGCTTTAGGAGGGGGATGCCGAGACCGACTTTTCGGGTGGTGCGGGTTGTGCAGAAGGGGTTGATAACGTTTTCAACCATTTCGGCGCTCATTCCGCAGCCGTCATCCGTAATCTCAAGAGTAAGAGACGTTTCGGTTTCGGTAATTTTTATAAGAATGTTCTTTGCCTTTGCCTTAACAGAATTCTGAGCAATGTCAAGAACGTTCAGCGATAACTCTTTCATAAGCCTTTCAGCCTTTCAAAAAGTGCTTTGCGTATGTCTTCGGGATTTTCGCCGCATTCGAGCTCAAAGCAGTTGAGTCTGCCGCTGATATCCCACAGATAATGGGCATCGGACGAAACAACGAAGGGCTTTGATTTCAGCAGTTCAAATCTTTCTTCATATTCGTGCCGCTTGTCGCCGTCGTGATATTCGGCGCAGGGGAAAAACGGAAATTCGGGGAAAATACCGAGCGTTGCAACGATTCCGTTTGCTTCTCTGTCAATGTGAGCAGGGTAGCAGATTCCTCCGAAACTCTCAACAAGAGCGGGAGCCTCATCAACGGTAATCATCGTTGCGTTGGAGAGGAGATTCTCCTCAACCCCGATAACCTCGTCGTTTTCGTTCATTATCATCTGCTCGCCGAAGATATCAACGCGGTTTTTGAACGGTATGCGTTTTTCGTTGACCGCAGCATCGAATTTCAGCGCATCCTCAAGCTTTTCAAAGAGACAGACAAGGTGGATATCCTCCGCCGTTGTCAGCTCCATACCTGCAACGGGGATTATTCCGTTTGCTTCGGCTGCTTTGAAGAATGCGGGGCAGTTGCGGCAGGTGTTATGGTCGGTGAGCGCCATAATATCGAGCTTTGCAACCACGCCCATACCTGCGATGTTGTTTGGCGTCATATCGTCGTCGCCGCAGGGGGACAGGCAGGAGTGAATATGAAGGTCGTAGTAATATTCTTTCATATCAGAGCTTTCCGAAAAACGTTTTCGCAGCCTCGTAAGCAGGCATCTGACAAGTGAGAATGTTGATTCCCTTTGCTTCTGCGGTTTCGGTAACTGCTTTTTCAAGCTGTACGCCCTCCGCAAGAATGATGCACGCAACGTCGGCAAGCGATGCAACGGCAACAATGTTGATGTTGGACATTATCGTTATCCACGCATCATCAGCCTTTGCTCTGCCCATTACCCAGCTGAGAAGGTCACCGATGTAAACACCGCTGATTTCTCTTTCGCCGTCGGGGAGAGCAACAACGCTGAAGCCTTCAAGCGAAGCAAGCTCATTCACTTTCATTGCCGTCACCTCCGTTTCGCTTTTCGAGATACTTTTTGAAAAGCTCCTTATAGGCGATTATACAGTCGTTTCTGTCTGCGTGACCGAGCACGATGTCCTCGGCAAAAGCTCTGCAGGTAGGTGCGCCGCAGGAGCCGCAGTCGATTCCCGGCAGGGACTTGCGTACCTGCTGAATCTGTGCCATAAGCCGCATTGATTCGCCGATGTTATCACTGAGCCGGTTAAGCGGCTGGTATTTCGGATAATCGGTGAAGAAACGGCACTCGGGGATGAAATGCTCACCCTCGGGCATAGAGTTGAGTGAAACGGGCATATAACGTCTTATTGTGTGGAGTCTGTTTTTTGCTATGTAGGGATTTTCGATTGTCAGCACGCCGCCAACGCAGCCGCCGGGGCAGGCGTTAAGCTCAACGAAATCAATCGGCGGAATGTTGCCGTCCTCAATCTGGTCGAGGACGGAGATGACGTTGTTGATGCCGTCAGCCGCAAGAATTTTATCGTTGAGAAGCGCAGAGCCTTCGCCGCCGCAGATTGCCCAGCTCAGACCGATTCTGCCTGCCTGGGTTGAGAGCGTCAAAGGCTTGTCTCTGTTCATCACGTTGATGAGCAGGAAATAAACCTCACTCATCGAAACAACAAGGTCAACCTCACTCTTATAGCTGCCGAAGCCGTTTTTGGCGTAGCTCGCTTTTGCGGGGCAGGGGGAGATGAAGCAGATGCCGATATCCTCACTCTTAAGCTCGGGATGAGCCTTGAGAGTCATTTCCCTTGCCATTGAAGCGGCAACCTCCATGGGAGGCAGCAGAGGCATAAGATTATCCTTGAGGAAAGGGAAGCGCAGACCGATGAGTCTTGTTATTACGGGACAAGCCGTGCTGATAACGGGTTTTTTGATGCCCTCCGTACGGAGATAGATTCTTGTGTAAGCCGAAACTATTTCCGCCGCCTTGGAAACCTCGAACACGTCGTCGAAGCCGATATCGAGGAGTCCCTGAAGCACGTAATCAATATTGTCGAGGTTATCGAACTGAGCGAAAAGTGCGGGTGCGGGGAGAGCGATTTTATACTTGTATTTTTTGATTTCGTCAAAGGTGTTGCAAACGCTTTTCTTTGCGTTGTTGACGCAGTTGCGGATGCATTCACCGCAGTCGATGCATCGCTCGGGGTCAATTTCGGCACAGCCGTTGCGCACTCTGATTGCCTCTGTGGGGCAGTGCTTCATGCAGGTTGTGCAGCCTGTGCATTTGCTCGGGTCGAGCGATACGGAATGGATGTAGGTATTCATCATACTATCCTTTCATCGGCAAGGAATCAGTAGTTTACCTTCATTGTAATCGTTGTTCCCTCGCCAACAACCGAGTCTATATGCATATAGTCGGTGTATCTTTTCATATTCGGCAGACCCATACCTGCGCCGAATCCGAGAGTGCGGATATTATCGGGCGCTGTGGAGAAGCCCTCCTGCATAGCCTGCTCAATGTTTGCAATACCGGGGCCGGTATCGGAGAGAATTATTTCGATGCAGCCGTCGTCAACCGTAACGTCAGCCGTGCCGCCGCCCGCGTGGATAACCATATTTATCTCGCCTTCATACATAGCGATGGAAACCCTGCGGATTGTTTCGGGGTCAAAGCCGAGCTGGCGCAGATTCTTTTTGACCTGCACGGAAGCCTGACCTGCCGACGTGAAGTTTTCGCCGTCTACGTCATAATGGAATGTTAAAGCATCAGCCATTGGGGTTACCGTTTCCCGTCAGACCGTTTGAATAGAGGATGCCGCAGGCGTCGTACATACGCATCGGAGTTGACATAACTGCGATGCCGCATTCTTCGGCAAGCTCAAGCATATCCTTTGAAGGCTGCTTTGATCTGACGAAAACGATGCAGAGCATATCCATCATTTCTGCGGTTCGGATAACCTGCGCATTGACAAGCCCCGTGAGAAGCACCGCCTGGTCTTTGACGTAAGCCAGAACGTCGCTCATCATGTCACTGCCGCAGGCAGAATGAACGTCTTTATCGAGGCTTTCCGTGCCGCAAAGCATTTCAGCCCCGAGCAATTCTTTGATTTTGTTGATTGTCATATTAACATCCCTCTGTTTTTACAGATTAAATAACACCGGGGGATTACTGATATTTAGCGAGAATTTCGGGGATTTCGTCGGGAGTAACTCTGCCGTAAACGTCTTCGTTGATTGTGAAAACGGGAGCAAGGCCGCAAGCGCCGATGCAGCGGCAGGCTTCAACGGAGAATTTGAGGTCGGATGTGCACTCGCCGGGAGCAATGCCGAGGACCTCGCAGATTTTGTCGAGGATTTCCTGGGAGCCCTTAACGTAGCAGGCTGTACCGAGGCAAACGGAAACGTTGTACTTGCCCTTGGGTGAAAGTGAGAACAGCGCATAGAAGGTTGCAACGCCGTAAACCTTTTCAAGCGGAACTTCCATACCCTCTGCGATCATCTTCTGAACCTCGATGGGCAGATAGCCGTAGATGTTCTGTGCCTCCTGCATAACGTGCATAAGCATGCTTCTGTCGCCCTTGCATTCTGCCATAACAGCCTGAAGCTGTGCTTCCTGCTCGGCAGTGCCTGCGAAGGGAATGTTACTGATTTTTTTAAGCATTTAGCCATTCCTCCTGATTTCGTATTTTAATAGCTGCTTTAAAAAACTTGATTGATGAATGCATAAAAAATCCATATTCCTGCATTCTACTGCATTATAACATATATTAAAAAAAAATGCTACGGCAAAATTACAATTTTTTGAGTGAAATCAAAGGTTTTTTGTATATTTTTTCAGTTTTCCGATTAAGAAAAGCGATGTATGCCCGTGAGCTTTTCTGCGTAGCGTCTGAAGCCGAGGCAAAAGCCGCATTCGGTTGACAACGGTGAACGCATTATGATATATTTATAGGGTGATTTATAACTTATGAAAGGTGTCCGATATCAAAGCGGGCGAATTTTTAGCATTATGAAATCAAAACGAAATTTTCCGATTGTTACCGTCACAAAAAAGGCGGAGGCGTCGCTTAAAAAAGGTCATCCGTGGGTCTATGATGCAGAGATAACCGAAACCTTCGGCAATCCCGAAAACGGCGGTCTTGTAGACGTTGTTTCGCAGAAGGGCTCATATCTCGGCACGGGCTTTCTGAGTCTCAACAGCAAAATCAGAGTGAGGGTTGTTTCGACGAATGCAAACGAAACCTTTTCGCCTGCATTCTGGGAGAGACGCATCAGGTATGCAATCGAATACCGCAAAACCGTTATGGGCGACGATTTCTCCTGCTGCAGACTTGTTTTCGGTGAAGCTGACGGTCTGCCGGGTCTGACGGTTGACAGATTTTCCGATATCATCGTCACGCAGGTTTTGTCCTACGGAATGGATAAAATCAAGGATATAATTTACAAGGCGGTTGTGAAAACGCTCACCGATATGGGCGAAACTGTAAACGGCGTTTATGAGCGCAACGACGTTGCAATCAGAGCACTCGAGGGTCTTGAGGAATACAAGGGCTGGTATGAGGAAATTCCTCATACGGATGCTACCGTTACCGAAATCTGTGAAAACGGAATCGTTTACGGCGTTGACTTTGAAAACGGACAGAAAACGGGATTTTTCCTTGACCAGAAATATAACCGACTTGCAATTTCGAAGATAGCAAAGGGCAAGAAAGTGCTTGACTGCTTTACTCATACGGGCTCTTTTGCACTCAACGCAGCAATGGGCGGTGCGGAAAAGGTGACGGCGGTTGAAGTTTCCGAAGCCGCTGTTGAAATGGCAAGAAAAAATGCCGAAAGAAACGGTCTTGACGGCAGGATGGAATTTCTTGCGGCGGACGTTTTTGATTTGCTTCCCGAGCTCGAAAAGCAGGGCGGCAAGCCGTATGATTTCATCATTCTCGACCCGCCTGCATTCACCAAAAGCCGCAAAACCGTTAAGAATGCAGAGAGGGGCTACAAGGAAATCAATTACAGAGCGATGAAGCTTCTGCCCCGAGGCGGATATTTTGCAACCTGCTCCTGTTCTCACTTTATGAGAAACGATTTGTTCGTCAAAATGCTTCACGATGCCGCCGCCGATGCAGGCGTGCAGCTCAAGCAGATTGAAGCACGTCAGCAATGCTGCGACCATCCCGTTTTGTGGAACGTTCCCGAAACGGATTACCTCAAATTCTATATTTTTCAGGTGGTGTAAAATATGTTTTACAAAAACTGGATGTCTTACATAAAGGACGATACGAAAATCACCCGCATTGCAGCTCCGGGCTCACATAACTCCGCAACAATCCGTATGAATAAGTTTGCGTGCTGCCAGAAGGGTACGCTCTATGAGCAGTATGAGCACGGGCTGAGAATGTTTGACCTGAGAATAAAGGCCGATAAAAAAGGCAGGCTTTTTATTGCTCACGGCATCATAAAGGGCATACCTGCCGAGGATGCTTTCCGCGACCTCAAAAGAATTATCGACGAAACCGATGAGTTTTTCGTTATCAGCCTGCAGACATATATGAATCAGAGAATCGGTCCCATAAAGCTCAGCTACAACAGCAATTCTGCCGAGGCAAGCCGACTTATCAGAGAATATCTCAGCCCCGAAAAATACGCACTTACCGACATTTCCGATATCGGCAATCTCACAATCGGAGATATCAGAAAAGCGGGCAAAAAATACATTCTCATCAACGAAAAAGAGGAATATGATTTCAGCGTAAACTGTCCGATGCCTTATCCGTGGAATCCCGAAATTTACGGCTACAAGACTCCGAAATTCGCAAAGACGATTCTCAACTATTTCGATGAGATTGATACGCAGGGCTTCTTCTGTTTCCAGACTCAGCAGACCCCCAATCCCGGCACCGAAAACGGCTGGCTGAAATGGCCAGATGACCTTGACGAGATGGTAAGACCTTATTTTCCGCAGATTGTTGCCGACATAGCATCCGACCCGAAAAAGCTTGAAAAAGTCAACGTTATCGTCGGTGATTTTATGACGAAGGATTTTATGAAAACCAACGAAATTCTCTCGCTCAATCTGCTCAAAGGCATCGTTAAGGACGAGCTTAAAGAGGAATTCGCAAAAGCAATCGGCAAATCTTAATAAAATATCTTACGTATGTTAAAATTAAATTCACATTGAATTAATATTTTCGGGGTATTATCTGATTGTACCCGATGGGAGCCGCAACCCCTCGGTGTACTGCTCATTTTTTGAGTACGGGGTGAAGATTTTCACCCTGAGCAATACCCCTCCTCAATTCAACCCCATGCGGAAAAAGATGCTGCCGCAAGCATCTTTTTCTTGCTTTATGGGGCTTTTTTTATTTATACAGAGAAAAGGAAAAGGCAGGATTAAGCTCCTGCCTTTTGATTTTTGAGTATTTTGTTTTTGACGAAAAAGTAAAGAACGGATTGGATAACGAAAGTCACAAACCAGGAAATCGGATATGCCCAATAAAGGAATATCAGTGTCCTGTTAAGAGGAAGAATTGCGTAAATCCAGAAAAGCCTGACTCCGCACGCACCGAGCAGGGAGAAAACCATCGGCTTGAAGGATTCGCCCATTCCGCGAAGCTGACCTGCCGCAACGTCCATCAGCGAACAGAAAACGTAAAATGGCATAACGAGAGCAAGCCTCTGCGCACCGATTGCGATAACGTCCTTGTCCGTTGAGAAAAATCCGACGATGAATTCGCTGCATAAGGTTCCGAATGCACCCATAACCGTTCCGATGACGACCGTTATGATAAGGCAGTAACGGTAGATTTTACTCATATTTTCGTATTTTCTTGCACCCATATTCTGTGAGGTGAAGGTCATTGCTGTCTGGGCAATTGCATTGGTTGCGGTGTAGATATACGAATCAAAATTCGAGCCTGCGGCGATGCCTGCCATTGCAACCGAGCCGAAGGAATTGACTGTTGACTGAATGATAACGTTTGAAACGGAGAAAAGTGAATTCTGGATGCCTGCAGGCAGACCGATGCGGAGAATTTTGAACAGCTCAACCTTGTGAATGCGAAGCTTTGAGAAACGGAGCTTGCAGGAATTGTTGAGTTTTGTGAGATGAACGACAATCATAATTGCCGAGAGATACTGCGAAACGATTGTTCCGATTGCAACGCCGCTGACACCCATATGGAAGAAAATAACGAGAATCAGATTGAGCGCAACGTTGACAAGACCCGTTGATGCGAGGATGAAAAGCGGTTTTTTTGTGTCGCCCGTCGCTCTGACGATTGCCGAGCCGAAGTTGTAAACCATTGAGCCGGGACAGCCCGTGAAATAGATTTTCAGGTAAAGCGTAGCAAGTGGCAGCACGTCCTCGGGTGAGCCCATCAGCACAAGAATTTTGCCCGACATAAAGAAACCGAAGAAGCCGATGAATACGCCGCTGATGATGCTCAGAAGCATTGCGGTGTGGGTACAGTTGCGGATTCTTTCCTCGTTTCCTGCGCCGATATGGCGTGCAACCATAACACCCGAGCCCATTGACAAACCGATAAAAACGTTCAGCAGAAGATTTATCAGCGAGCCCGTTGAGCCGACGGCGGCAAGCGCCTCACTGCCTGCGAATCTGCCGACCACCACCACGTCAGCGGTGTTATAGGCAAGCTGGAGCAGACCCGTCAGCACGAGGGGAATTGAGAATATGAAGATTTTTTTCAAAAACGGTGCGCTTGTCATATCAAGCGAATAACGGTTTTCCATTTTCTTTTCACTTCCGTATCATTATGATTTGATTATATCACTTTGAGTGCGGATGTCAATTGAGCGTGTTTACAAAAAAACGGAGCGTTGCCAAGAAATTTTTGACAACACTCCGATATAATTTTATTTGTTTTTAGCAGATTGTTTTTTGACGTACCAGCTGATGATTTTGTCAACGAGACCCTTCTTTTCCTCTGTGCCGCCGTCACCGCCGCCGGGTGCAACTGCGTCGCTGTCGGAAAGGTCGATTTCCTGCGCATTGAGCTTATAGGAATTCGCAAAGATATCAAGCACCTGCTTGCGCACCATTCCTCTTAAGGGGAGATGGGCAACAAGACCGTAGGTCGCCGCCTGACCCTTATCTGCAAGCTCAGGATGAGCCTTGACCGTTTCAACAGCTTCACGAAGGTCCGCAAGATACTGGTCAACAACCTTTTCGTGCGGTGCGGTAACCATTGCGTGGAGTGCATCGGGGAATTGGAGTCTGTCGATATGCCAGCCTTTTTCTTCCATAACGTCACCTACTGCAAAGGCATTGACCGCAGGGTCGGTTGATTTATATGCAAAGAGACTTGCGATGGGATTGCCGATGATTTTGAAGCATCCGATTTCCTCGATGCCCTTCTTTAGACGCTCGGAAACCTCAACGGTTTTCTTTGCCAGAGCAACGTAGCCCTCGATGCCGTTTGCCTGAATTGCTGCCCAGGCTGCCGCATATGCGCCGCCGGGACGTGTGCCGAGGAATGCAGGCGAAGCGAAAAGTCCGCCCGGCCAGCTTTCGTGCACGAATACCTGATGCTTGAAATAATCAACGTTTCTGTAGAGAATACAGCTTGCACCCTTTGCCGCAAAGCCGTATTTGTGGATATCCGCAGAGATTGAGGTTACACCCTCAACCCTGAAATCCCAGAGAGGCACGTCATAGCCTGCTTTCTCAATGAAGGGCAGAATATATCCGCCGACGCAGGAGTCAACGTGCAGGGGAATATTGTGTTTTTTAGCGATTGCACCGAGCTTCTCGATGGGGTCGATTATGCCGTGGGGATATTCGGGTGCGGAGCCGAGAATCATAACGGTATTCTTGTTAATCATCTTCTCAACCGCCGCAACGTCAACGCCGAAATCATCCGCAAGAGGAGCTCTGCGGATTTTGACTCCGAAATATTCCGAGCCCTTGTCCCACGCAACGTGAGCCGTTTCGGGGATAATCATTTCGGGCTTCTTTATGCCTTTTGAGCGTCCGAGGTCACGGTAAGTCTTAACTGCAAGCATACAGCTTTCAGTGCCGCAAGAGGTCATAACGCCGCAGGCCTCTTCATCAACGTGAAAAAGCTCTGCAGTGAAGCGAAGCACCTCTTTTTCAAGCCTTTTGAGGCTCTTGAATGCGGTGGGATTCAGACCGTTTGCGGAGAAATAGCTGGCATATGCCTTTTCGAGAAACTGTGTGTATTCCTCGTTGAGATAGTAAACAAGGCTCCAGGTTTTGGCTTCCTTGTAGTTGGGGTCATCCTTGCCGAAGGTCTCAAGCTCTTTGAGAACCTCCTCAAAGGGTCTGCCCGTTTCGGGTGCGTATTTGCTCATAACCGAGCCTCCTTAATTTAATCAGAAAGGTAAATGACTGAAAATCCAATGCGCCGCAACGCCGAGATAGTTGCCGATTGCGTAACCGATGATACCCGTTGTGAGACCTGAAATAAGAGCCGCGTTGTTTTTGAGTGAGTTTGCAACCGCAGGCACAAACGGGGGAGAGCATATTGCCGAAACAGACGTGATAATCATTGTATCGAAATCGATTCTGAAGATTTTGCAGAAGAGTGCGTGAAGAATCATACTGCCGAAAATCGAAACGAGAACGTATACAAGAATAGTTACGTCAATGTGGATGAGCCTTGTGATATCAGCCATTGTGGCTACCGTGAAGCAGAAAATATAGATGATATACATACCGAGATGCGTTGTCATCTTTATGCTTCTTATCGGCTTGAAAAGCGAACAGATGATAGAAAGAGTTGTTATAAGCAGAATGGTGACCGCTGTTTCGTAACCCTTGACAAACGTACCCGCAACGTAAGAAACTCCGACGATTGCCGCCGAAAGAAGCAATGCGAGCATAAGCTTACCGAAGGTTTTGGGCTCAAAAAAGCCCTTGTATGACGTGGATTCGGTGCATTCATCCTTATCAACCGAAACGTTCTTTTCACCTTCGAAATCCTTGAGACGGAAAATCTTTTTGATAATGAATTTTCCCGAGGAAAGCACAATAAGCATATAGCCGATTGAAATAACCATATCATAGGTGTTGAATATGGTAAACGTGCTTTCGTCAACTCCGATTGCGGTTTTGATGGAAGCGATGTTGGGTGTGCCGCCCGTATAAACGCCCATCGCAAGACCTGCGTAGCGTGCGGTTTCGGGGTTGCTTCCGAAAATAAGGTGAAGAATGAATATTATGATTGAAATTGAGAGGATTGCCAGACCCATACATTTGATACCGTTTTTGGTGGTTTTGATGCCTTTTTTGATATCAAGCGAAAACAGAACGAGAGGCAACGCAAGGCAGACGCTGACGTCCTGCATCGTTGTCTGGATACCCGAAAAGCTCTCGGGCAGGATGCCGACGTTGCCGACAAGTATGCCGAGAAGATAACAAATAAGAACGATACCGATTTTTTCAACAATCTTGAAACGGTTGTTGAGGAAGATTATCGGTGCCGGAACGATACAGAATAAAATTGCAATTAAAACATTTACCATCTTTTTATACCCCGATTATTTAAGAGAGTCACGTACGTTTGAGAAGAAATATTCCCTGCGCTCCTCGTTGTCGATAACCTTGACGGGCTTGACCTGATTGAGGTTTGCGCCCTTCTTTCTGAGAACCTTTTCACGGTAATCCTCGTAGGTTCCTCTGCGCAGGAACTTAACCTCGCAGTGGCCGAGAGCACCGTTTCTGATCAGCGGAGGAACAAGAACGTTGGTTGCGCAAAGATTTCTTTCGAAAATTTCGGCATAACGTGCGCATTCGCTGTCGGGAATTTCGTTATTGGGCTCGATGAGGACAATATAGTGACCGGGTGATGTTGAGCGGTCGGGATAGATGCAGTAGCCTGCGAAATCCTCTCCGACCTCCTTGGAAAGATCGTTGATGAGAATATCGAATGCCTGCTGGTTAATCTTTTCGCCGCTGATGTTGGCAATCTGGTTTCTTCTGTACTGGAACTGAACCATAGGTGACTGCTTATGGAAGCCCGTTACCTTCACAACGTCCTCGATGCGGTAACGGTAGAAGCCGCTCATATTGGTGAGAATGAGCTCGTAATCCTTGCCGACCTCAACCTCGCTGATTGTGAGAGGTCTTGAGTCCTCGGGAGCATCAACGGGCAGGAATTCATAGAAACCGTTCTGGGGAAGAAGCACGAAATCTGCGCTGTCAACCTCAATCGGAATGCCGAGCATACCCTCGGATGCGGCGTAGCCTACGTAGTGCAGAGGAATGTCGTTGCCGATATAACGGCGGAGTTTTTTCTGGTAGAAGGAGAGTGCGCCGGTACCCATACCGTACATCCAGCCGACCTTGGGCCAGATTCTGGGAACGATAGCTTCATCGTCGAAGCCCTTACGGAATTCGGCTCTGAGCTCTTCAGCTCTCTTGGGGTCGGGCTTGCATTTTTTGAGAAGCTTTGCTCTGATTTCGGGGTCACAGGTGATGCTTTCGTTGATTGTGCCCTTTTCGATATCGTCGCAGAGCATTTCCCAGTTATCCTCAAGATATTTGAACATCGATTCAGCCATTGTGATGAAAACCGTACCGATATAGCTCACGTCAGTTCTGGGGAGAGCGAAACGGAGCTTCATATAGTGCATATCCATCGGCTTGAGGGATTCGGGATACATAACCTCCTTGGGAGAGGTTACGAAAAGGGGAGTCAGGGGCTTGAGATAGTTCATGGGGATTGATGCCAGACCTGCCGCACCGCTGCCGCAGGGAAGCTTATGATAAAGCACCTCAACGGTGAGGAGACCTCTCTGGGGAGGCACTCTCATACCCTTACTCTTGAAATACTTGTATGCGCATCCGACGGTTGCGCTGAAGCCGAAGCACTGTGCAACCCACGTTGCCCATGCACTCATAGGAACGAGCTTTGATTTGCCCGTTGAGCCTGAGGATTCGGCAAAATTGATGGGGAAATTCTTTGTGAGAATATTCTTTTCACCCTTATAGGCAATTCTGTCGATATAATCGGCGTAATCGGGATACCACGAATAGGGCACGATATCCTGATAGCTTTCGATTGACGTTACGTCCTTGAAATTGCATTTTTTACCGTATTCGGTATTCTTGTTGCGTCTCATCAGCTTCATAAGATTTCTCTTCTGCTGCTTGACTGCTCTTGAGGCATAGAAATCCAGCTTTGCGTGCTCCATTCTGCCGAGCATAACGCTGAATTCAACTGCCAGACGTCCCGTAATGTTTCCCATTTTATAATACCTCCGTTTTATACGATTTCAATTCTCGCCGTCAGCCGCTTCGTCCTTGAAAATGAATTTCTTGCAGATTGCGAAATTCACAAGACCCATAATAAAGGTGGCGGTAAGCTTTGAAATGGTGATTACATTATCTTCGCCGAGGGCTTCTGATACCGAGGCGGAGAGGTTAAACAAAAATTCCATACCTTCAATCATCTTTGTTGTTGTGAAGGTGAAAACGACAATCAGCACAGCAAACAGAGGAAGAATCCGTACGATGCTTCTCTTGCTGTGAAAAACCCAGAAATAGTTGACGAAGAAACGCACGAAGAAATAGATGATAACGGTTGCGGCGTTTGCAACGAGAAGAACGTATTTGTCGGGCAGGGGAGTTGCGTCGAAAAGTTTTATGAGGGGGTTAAGAGAAAGACTCTCAAGCACCGTAACGACGAGACCCATCAGGAAGTTTTTGACAAACTGTATTGCCGTCTTTTTTGATTCTGCAGATTTGGCGGTATTGTTTTTCTGCATATTTCCACTCCTTCTGAAAGGATGCTGATAAGCGATATTCAAGAAATTCTAACATAATTCTTACAAAAATGCAATACTGTCACGCTGTGCAACCGCAAAAAATACATACAAAACGGCAAAATTGTATAGCATTTCAGAAATTCAGCGATTGAAAACACAGTTAAAAATTTTTTAAAAAAATTATGAAAAAGGTGTTGACTTTTCGCAAAAAGAGTGTATAATAATAACCCGTAGCCCATCTGCGAGTTACATTGGGGAATAGTGTAACGGTAGCACGACAGACTCTGACTCTGTTTGTTGGGGTTCGAATCCCTATTCCCCAGCCAAAAAGACCTCGTCAACAGACGGGGTCTTTTATTTTATTTCACATTTTGCCGATGAGGCAAAATGTGAAATAATCCGCAGGATTATTTCATATTGCGCAGCAATATTTTATTAAATGTGCTATAATCGGTTTGATAAATAAGAATTTGATGAGGTAATTAAGATGATAGATATTACTGCTTGGATGCAAAACTTCTTGCAGATGTTAAATGATACTTTCGCAGACCGTGTATGGTTTGTTGGTTTGCAAGGTAGTTATGGTCGTGGTGAAGCAACAGAAACAAGCGACATTGATATTGTTGTAATTTTGGATAAATTATCTGCTATGGACATTCAAACTTATAATACCATGCTGGACACCATGTCTCATAGGGAACTGATTTGTGGTTTCCTTTCAGGAAAAAAGGAGATTATGAATTGGGAGCCATCCGACTTATTCCAGTTTTGCTATGACACCACACCAATCAAGGGAAGCCTTGACGAAGTTATGGCAGTTATTGACGAAAGTGCTGTGAACAGAGCAATCAAAATCGGTGCCTGTAATTTATATCACGGATGTATTCACAATATGCTCCATGAAAAAAGCGAAGATATTTTGCGAGGTTTATATAAATCGGCATCTTTTGTTGTACAGGCAATTGCTTTCAAGCAAACCGGAAATTATATCACCCATCAAAAAGAGTTGCTCCAAGTTGTATCTTCCGATGAACAGGTAATTGTCGAAACTTTCTTGAATTTGAAAAATGGTGGAACGGTAGATTTCAATTTGATGTCCGAAACATTGTTTGCTTGGTCAAAGAAGTGGATTACAGAAAACAGTTAAACGAATCCCAATCTGCCGAACAGATTTACAGATTAATTTCACTCGATTTTTTATTGCATATTTAATTTAATATGATATACTTTAGACAGATATAATATTGAGGTGAGCGATATGAAAACTCTGCTCAAAAAGCTTTTTCCGCCGAAGGTAAGGCGGAAAATTATGGATTTCCTGAATCACTTCTGGTGCTTCATCTGCAGGCTTATGCCTCTGCGCAACAGAGTGCTTTTCTTTACCGTCAGAGCCGACGGCAAGCTGTTCGATAACGCGAAGGCTCTCTATGATGCACTCGACTGTGAAAAGATAATCTTTGCGAAAATGCTTCCGCATTCAATTAAAATCAAGCCGAAAATCTATTATTATCTGCTCACAAGCAGAGTCATCGTGACGGATGACTACGTGCGTTACGTGCGCTTCACGAAATTGCGCAAAGAACAGAAACTCTTCCAGATATGGCACGCCTGCGGTGCATTCAAGAAATTCGGTCTCGATGCCGAAACAATGCTCACCGAAAAGGAGGAGCGTGCATCTCATACACAGTATTCGGCTGTTGCGGTTACGGGTGAAAGCTGCAAAAAGCCGTATGCTCAGGCTTTCGGAATCAGCGAGGATATCTGTCTGCCGATCGGTCTGCCGAGAACGGATATGCTCTTCACGAAGGCGGATGAGCTTAAAAAATCCGTTTACGAGAAGCATCCCGAATTCGTCGGCAAGAAAATTTATCTTTATGCGCCGACCTTCAGGGAGAAAAACAGAGAGCGCATCAATTACAATCCGCAGATTGATTGGGACGCTCTCAGCAAAGAGCTTGCGGACGATGAAATCCTTGTCATCCGCCGACATCCCGTTATGAATTACTCCCTTATTAATAAGGAATATAATAATATTATAGATTTGTCGCAGGATTCGACCCTTGCCCTGACCGCCGTGAGCGACGTGCTGATAACCGATTATTCCTCGGTTATCTACGATGCGTGCCTGCTCGGCGTGCCGACGGTATTCTATTGCCCCGATTACAAGGAATACGACAGAGGCTTTTATCTGAAATTCCCCGACGACCTGCCGGGTGAGATGGTGACGGATGCAAACGGTTTGCTCGGTGCAATCCGCAGGGCAAAAGAAAATCCGCCCGCAGACCGAATTGAAAAATTCAGAAACGGGCAGATGAGTGCTTGTGACGGTCATTCAGCCGAAAGAGCCGCGGCTCTTGTTATGAGCTGGCTGAAGTAACTGCGTTATAAATCCGCTCTGCATTATTGCAGTCGATATAATCAAAATGAAATTCCCTGAACTGACGGAGCTTTTCTTCGTTTTTTCGGGGATTTTTTATTGCTTCAAGCAGGGCTTCGGAGTCCCTGACAACGGGTCCAGGCACTCCGCTTTCGTAGTCAAAATAGAATGAACGCTCGTGCTCGTATTCATCGAGGTCAAACGCATAGAAAATGCAGGGCTTTGAAAGAAGGGCGAAATCCATACAGACGGATGAATAATCCGTTATAACGCTTTCGCAGATGAGAGTGAGCATTCCGATATCGCAGGAGGTAACGTCCGTTGCGTCCTCGGGGACGGTTGCCGAATGAATCTGCGGATGCAGCTTTATGAGCAAACGCTTATCGGGAAACTCACGGTTGAATGCGGCAACGTCGATTTTTTCTGCAAGTGCCGAATCCTTCTCTGCGCTGTCCCTGAAGGTGGGGGCATAAAGAACAAGCTCTTTTCCGACGCATTCGGGATGAGCTTTGTCAAAATCGCTTCTCAGTTTTGCGGTATCCGTCGGTGCAAGGAGAGAATCGATTCTTGCCGACCCGAGAGGCAGAAGCTTGCCGATATCAACGCCGAACGCCTCGGCATAAAACGGAGCAACAGCTTTTGAGGAGCAGACGATATACGTCAGCTTTTCGGAGCATCTCTTTTCTCTTTCACGCACTTCATCCGTTACGGGTGCGGAGAGACCGAATTTTTTGAACGCTCCTTCGGCGTGCCAGAGCTGGGTGACAACCGCCTTTTTGCTGAAATTCAGCGATGCCATCGGCATAAAATTATCGTTGAGAAAAACGTATTTTGAGGTTGCGAGCATAAATGCTTTAAAAGTAAAAAACCCCGCCGCTTTGAGGCAGGATTTTATGATTGAGCCGATTGATGAGGAATCAAGCCTTAAATCCTGCGTGGATATGCTTACGATATCATATCCGCCCTTGCTTTCAAAATATCTGCGCATAACGGAGAGCGAATCGTTGTCACCGCCGTTATGGGGTGCAACGAAGGCAGCTCTGTTTTTCTTCACGGGGAAGATGCGGCTGATATTAAAAAACAGGGCATAAAGCGAATAAAAAAGCTTTTTCACGATAATTCCTCATTTCAGTTTAAGAAAGAGTTTTGCGCCGAGGATGATGAGCGGATCGGGGAAGATGCCGAATTTCGGCGAGGCTTTGAGCAGGGATACCACCTTGAGAAAACGGGGGTCAAGCGGTTTCTTGCCCGAAAGGGTGACAACCGTTTCTGCTCTTGTTTCCTTCTTCGCCTGATTCTCAAAATTGCTTGCCGAAATAACGGTGATATTTTCTCTGACGGTGCCGCTGCAGGTTAAAAGCTGAAAAACGGGCATCGACTGCGCATAGAGAGACTGAATGAATTCCTTTGTCGGATGCTTTGCAATGACCGTTATCTGCGGCTTTTCGTTGATTTCTTTTTTGTCAAACACAAGGGTTTTGATATCCTTGTGGTTAAGTGCACATTTTCTGAGCGTTTCGGGTGTCATCAGGGAGGTGAGATATTCGTATCTCGCCCTCATCAGCCTGCAGGTTTCGTCATCCGCCGCCCATATCATACGGTAAAATTCGTTGACAAGTGCGGTGTATGCCTTTGCGAGAATTTCCTGAAGATAGCCGTCCTTATCGGTGCAGCCGCAGCCGTCCTTTTCAAACGATGCCTTTGCCGATTCATAAACGGTATCAAGCGACTTGCAGAAATCGCTCACAAGAGTTTTGCTGATTCTCTGCGTGACGGAGCTGCCCTCTGCGGGAGTGTGGCGGCGGTATCTGAAAACCGCACCGTAAACGCCCGTAATCCTCGGAAAATGATAAACCGCCTGCATAAAAAATGCACCGTCCTCGCTGTAGCGCAGGGCAGGGAATTCAACACCCGTATCTTTGAGCCATTTTGTGCGGTAGCATTTGTTGCTCACGAGAAAATTCCAGAGCAGGCGCTTATCGTAGCAGCCGATTGAATCCTCTTTTGTGAATTCGTCAACGATGGGATTGAATTCTTCGCCGCCGTAGCCGAAACGCTGAACTCGGCAGATTGCGATGTCAGCACCCGTTTTGTCAAGCTTATCGCACATAAGCTCAAACGAATCGGGGGTGAAAACGTCGTCGGTATCAAGAAAGAGCAGATATTCACCCGATGCGTTTCTGATGCCGTTGTTTCTGGCTGCGGAAACACCCGAATTCGGCTGGGTTATCGGGAGAATATTGCTGTGTTTTTTTGCGTAATCCGCAATGATATCGGCGGTTGAATCCGTTGAGCCGTCGTTGACAATAACAATCTGAACGTTTTTGAGAGTCTGATTCAGAACGCAGTCAAGGGTTTCGGCAAGGAATCTTTCGCCGTTATATGCGGGAATGATTACAGAAAGCTTGTAGTTCATATTATTTATCCCATTTCAGAACGGTTTTGCCGAAGTTTCGGCTGATATCCTGCTGAAAAGCGGAGTGGATATCGGGAATCGTTCTGATTTCAACAACGCCTGCGATAAGATTTTCGAGATACTGGGCGATTCTCGGATTCTCCTCAAGCAAATCCATCGTGCGCTGAAAATCCTCAACACCGCTTCTGCTTGAGCCGAAAAGGTTAAGTCCTCTTTCAAGCACCATTCTTGTGTTGATGCCTACGGGGCTTTCGCTGACGCCCATCAGACCGACGCAGCCCTCGGGGTTAATCATATCGATAATCTGTGCAACGGCATAGCGTGATGCTTCGCCGCCGACGCACTCGAAAGCGTGGTCAACACGAAGGTCGGCAGGCACGTGGTCAACGTGATAAACGCCGTCTGCAAAAGCGAAATAATTGAGCTTTTCCCAGACAGTGCCGAAAACGTGGAGCTTTGCTTCGGGATAGAGAGCTTTGATGATAAGGGCGGTGATGTAGCCGACGTTGCCGTCACCCCACACGCCGATTGAATCCTTTCTTGAATGAGCGAATTTCTCAAAGCGGCTGACCGCATGCACGGCAACGCTGATAAGCTCGCTGAAGGATGCAACCTTGAGGTCAACGCCCTCGGGGACTCTGACAAGTCTGTCGGGAGGCATATCGATATAGTCACGGAGGAATCCGTCGTAGCCGCTTGAGCAGAAATGGCTTGTCAGGCGGTAATTCTCCGCAATAACGTCGTCCTCTTCGGTGGGCATATTGGGTACGGGCACAACGTATTCGCCAACCTTATAGTTGCCCGTCGGGTCGAAAACAACCTTGGCAACGCATTCGTGAATGAGTGCCATAGGGAGCTTCGCCTTGAGAGCCTCGCGGCTTCTTCTGCCCAGATAATATCTCTGGTCTGCTTTGCACACGGAGAGATAAACGGGGCGCAGTATAACGCTGTTTTTTAAATCCGGCTCGGTGCAGGCGATATCAATGAGGCCGGGTGCAACAAGCCTGTAAACTGAATTAATCATCCGAATCCTTACCTTTCAGAAGGGTTTTGGCAACCTTTAAATCATAGGGATAGGTGATTTTGATATTGTAAACCTCGCCCGCAACCATATAAACGGGCTTGTTTTTGATTGAGAAAATCTTGCAGGCATCGGTGAGGATTGCCTTTTCGTCATCGGTGAGGGATGCGAGCACTCTCTCAAGCTCCTTGAGACGGAAGGACTGAGGAGTCTGACCCTGAAACATCTTGCTTCTTTCGGGGATGGAGCTTATCATCTTGCCGTCAACGCTCTCAACGATTGTGTCCGTTGCGGGGATAACTGTGTCGCAAGCGCCGTATTCGATAGCCGCATCAACGTTTTCGCAGATGATTCTGTGGGTGAGGAAGGGTCTGACGGCATCGTGGGTAACAAGAACCGTCTGCTCGTCCGTTTCGTAATTTTTTTCGATATAATCGATAGCCGCCTCAAGGGTGCCGTTTCTTGTTGCGCCGCCTGCGATAACGGTTATCTTTTTGCCTGCAGGAAGATGCTTTTCGATAAGGTCCTTGGTGTGAGCGACCCATGCCTTGGGGCAGAGGACAAGGATTTCATCAATTCTGTCATTGATGAAAAACTTTTCAACCGTGTGGATAATTACGGGCTTGGTGCCAAGCTCGAGATACTGTTTCGGAGTGTCGGAGTTACCCATTCGGCTTCCGATTCCGCCTGCAAAAACTGCTGCAAAAACCATTTTCAAATCATCCTTTCGGTTATTTTTTTGAATTTATCATTTCCGTATATTTTGCACAGACCTCGGCGGCATCGCCCTGAGCGACGATTTTGCCTCGGTCGAGAATAATTGCCTTGTTACAGATATTGAGCACCTGATTGGTGTTGTGCGAAACAAAAAGTACCGTTATGCCCTTATCAAACATTGAACGGATTTTGGCTTCGCTTTTCATTCTGAATTTTGCATCGCCTACGGAAAGCACCTCGTCGAGAATCAGAATCTCAGGCTCAACTGCAGTTGCGATTGCGAAGCCGAGACGGGCACGCATACCCGAGGAGTAATTCTTGACGGGCGAATCAATAAACTCGCCGAGCTCTGCAAATTCGACGATTTCATCGTATTTGGACTGAATGAATTTTCTGGAATAGCCCATCGTTGCACCGTAGAGAAAGATGTTTTCTCTGCCCGAATAATTCAGGTCGAAGCCTGCGCCGAGCTCAAGCATCGGAGCGATAACGCCCGAGGTTTTTACGGTGCCCTTCGTGGGTTTGAGCACGCCTGCGATGGTCTTGAGCAGGGTCGATTTGCCTGCTCCGTTGAAGCCGAGCACGCCGACTCTTTCACCCTTTTCGACGGTGAAGGAAACGTCCTGAAGCGCCCAGAATTCGTTATATTTGAGCTTGCGTGTGACAAGCTTGATGAAATATTCCTTGAGATTGTCAACCTTCTCCTTGTTCATATTGAAAAGGATGCTGACGTTATCAACGATAATTGCGGGATTGCCCAATTGGTATCTCTCCTTTCATCAGATGTGGAGAATAAATTTATCCTGCTTTTTGTAGAATACAAAGAAGCCGATAAGAAGGGTTGCAAGGCTGAAGCCGAGAGCATACAGCAGGTGATTTATGCTGAACATTCTGCCGTAAAGCACTGTGCAACGGAACATTTCTGTTATTGAATAAAGCGGATTGAGCTTGAGGCATGTTGCAACCGCCGCAGGCAGCTTGAGCTGGTCAACGTGATAGAAAATCGGGGTTGCATAGAAAAGAAGCATACAGAAAACCTCATAGAGGTATTCGATATCCTTGAAGAAAACTGAAAGGGTGGAGAGAATCATACCCACGCCGATTGAAAGAAGAAGAAGAATCAGAATCGGCACGGGAGCGAGAAATGCATAGCCTGTTATATTAGGCTGTGTTTCCGTGAAGAAATAGAAATAGATGATGAAAACCACGAGAACAAGCAGCGATATAACGAAGGTTATGAAGTTCGCAATGATGTTTGAAAGGGGATAGATATATTTGGGTACGTAGACCTTTTTGATAACCGATGCACTCAGGTTGATTGAACGCATCGCCCTTTTCGTAGCCTGCGTGAAAAACTCATAAACCAGTCTGCCGCAGAGAAGATAAATGGGATAGCAGGTTGTGTAGTTTCTGTCTGCTCCGAAAATACCGCCGAAAACAACAACCAGCACGATGGTTGTCAGAAGGGGCTGGAGAAAAGTCCAGAAAACGCCGAGAACGGAGTTGCGGTATTGCAGCTTGATGTTCTTGCGCACGATTTCGTAGAGCAGAAATCTGTATTTATGAAAATTTTTCAGATATTTCATAGTTAATTCCGTTTCCGCTTCGGCTTATTTCTTAAAGGTCCATTTTGCAAAATATTTCAGCATGGACGTGATGTGAATAAGCTTCAGCTTCATATTACTTTTTGATTCGCGGTGCCATTCGTGATAAACCGTAACAAGGGGATTAAAGATAACCTTGCTGATGCGGTTGACTTCTCTTGAAAGGTCGCAATCTTCAAAATACATAAAATAGCGTTTGTCGAAGCCGCCGAGCTTTTTGAAAAGCTCGGTCCTGATGAAGATGAAGCAGCCCGTTGCATTTTCAATCGGGAAGGGCTTTGAATAATCCTCATCGAGCATTGCGTATTCCCTGAGCGTTTTTTCGGCATCGCCCTTGCCTCTGAAGTGGCTTGCGAAAAGATAACGCAGGCAGGGGGTTCTTTTGCCGAGAATCTGGGGCTTGCCGTCGGGGAATCTTACCTGGGGTGAAACGAGACCTGCGTCGGGGTTTTCGTCAAGATATGCGGCAAGGGATGAAACAACGTCATCACGCACAGAAATATCCGGGTTGATGATAACGTGGTAATCGGAATCGAGCCTGTCCAGAATCAGATTGTGACCTGCGCCGAAGCCGATGTTTCCGCCGCTTCTGATGACGGTTACCTCGGGGTAGTTTTTTTCTATCAATTCGGGAGTACCGTCGGTTGAGCCGTTATCGACTATAAAAAGACGGAAATCCGATTCGGTGCATTTAAGGAGAGAGCTTACAGCCTTATCGATGGTTGCGATGTTGTTGTAAGTCACAATGCATCCGGTAATTTTTTTATCCATTTTAAAAAAATCCTTTCCAAAGGCACATATTTGGAAATTAATTAAATAGCGAATAGTGAAAAGTGAAAAGTTAACGGCGGGCTCTGCCCACACCCGTTATATTTTCATCAGTGCTGAAAACATTCTGAAACGCCAGCGGATTTTCTGCATCGCGGAGGTTTTGCCGCCCGTGACGTTTTCGCCGTGCCTTCTCCAGAGAATCAAAGGCTTCTCGAGAAGGACGGTTTTGCGTTTCTTTTTCAGGGCAACGAGTGCAATCCACCAATCGTGCATCGCAATGCCGTCGGGGAAGGGCATTGTTTCAGCGAGAAGCTCCTTTGTGAACGCCATACAGCAGCCGACAAAGGTGTTCTTCACAAAATTCTTGCCGAATGAAAGATTTGCGCCGTGGATGCTGAAGCACGAGGGGTTGATGACGTTGAGAGAGCCGTCGGTTACGCAGGCGTCGTGAAGCACAAGCTGCGCACCGTTTTCAAACTCCTTCACAACCGATTCAACCTTGTCGGGCATCCAAACGTCGTCCTGGTCGCAGAGAAAGATGATATCTCCGCTGCAGACGGAAAGGGCGTTTTCGAAGTTCTTTATAACACCCTTGCCCTGACCTTCGAGATATCTGACCCTGCCGTCACGCAATGCAAAAGCCTCAACGATTCCCCGGGTTTTGCCCTCGGGGAAATCGTCGGAAACAATAAGTTCATCGTTTTCGCCGAGCTGACAGAGGATGGATTCCATCTGCTCTGCGATGAATTTTTCGCCTTTATAGGCGGCTAACGCAACGGATATTTTCATAATTAATAGAGCTTTGCACCTGCGGGGATGTGCTCGTCAACCATAAGAAGATGGAGCTTTTCTTCGCCCTCTTCCTCGTGGATTGCGCTCAGAAGCATACCGCATGACTCAATGCCCATCATTGCTCTGGGGGGGAGGTTGGTGATGGCGATGAGTGTTTTGCCGATGAGCTCTTCAGGCTCATAGAATGCGTGAATTCCGCTGAGGATGGTGCGCTCGTTTTCGGTACCGTCATCAAGAGTGAACTGAAGAAGCTTCTTGCTCTTGGGAACGGCAACGCAGTCCTTGACCTTAACTGCTCTGAAATCGGACTTGCTGAAGGTTTCGAAATCAACGGTTTCTTCAAACAACGGTTCGATAACAACCTTGGAGAAGTCGATAACCTCTTTTACGGGCTCTGCAACAGCTTCGTCTGCTGCAGCTTCTGTTGTTGCTGCTGCGGAAGCCTTGGGTGCTTCGGAGCCGCCGAGTGACTTCATTGTGGGGAAGAGAAGAACATCTCTGATAGCTGATGAATCGGTGAGAAGCATACACATTCTGTCAATGCCGAAGCCGATACCGCCTGTGGGGGGCATACCGTATTCAAGAGCCATAAGGAAATCGTCGTCAGTGGTGTTGGCTTCTTCGTCGCCCTGAGCGAGAAGAGCCTCCTGAGCCTTGAAGCGTTCCTTCTGGTCGATGGGGTCGTTGAGCTCGGAATATGCGTTTGCCATTTCCCAGCCGTTCATAAAGAACTCGAAGCGCTCAACGTAATCGGGGTTGCCGGGCTTTTTCTTTGTGAGAGGAGAAATCTCGATGGGATGGTCGATAACGAAGGTAGGCTGAATGAGATGCTCCTCTGCAAATTCTTCAAAGAACAGAGCAAGAATATCGCCCTTGCCGTGTCTTGCTTCGTATTCAACGTGGTGCTTGTCTGCAAGTGCTCTTGCTTCTTCAAGAGTCTTGACCTCGTTCCAGTCAACGCCTGAATATTTCTTGACGGCATCGATCATTGAGATTCTCTCGAAGGGCTTGCCGAGATCCATTTCAACGCCGTTGTAGCTGATAACGGTTGTGCCGAGAACAGCCTGAGCAACGTGTCTGTAAAGATTTTCGGTAAGGTCCATCATGCCGTTATAATCGGTGTAAGCCTGATAGAGCTCCATAAGAGTGAATTCGGGGTTGTGGCGTGTGTCACAGCCTTCGTTTCTGAAAACTCTGCCGATTTCGTAAACCTTTTCCATACCGCCGACGATGAGTCTCTTGAGGTAAAGCTCAAGTGAAATGCGGAGCTTGAAATCCTCGTTGAGAGCGTTATGGTGAGTGAGGAAGGGTCTTGCGGCGGCACCGCCTGCGTTTGCAACGAGGATGGGTGTTTCAACCTCAAGGAAGCCCTGCGAATCAAGATAATTTCTGATTTCTCTGAGAATGAGTGAACGCTTTACGAAGGTGTCCTTGACCTCGGGATTCATAATGAGGTCAAGATAACGTCTGCGGTAGCGTGTGTCCGTGTTGGTCAGACCGTGGAATTTCTCGGGGAGGGGAAGGAGTGACTTTGAAAGGAGGCGGATTGCTTTTGCGTGAACGGAGATTTCGCCTCTTCTTGTTCTGAAAACAAAGCCCTTGACCTCAACGATATCGCCGATATCCCACTTTTTGAATTCTGCGAAAACGTCTTCGCCGATTTCGTCAATCTTAACGTAAACCTGCATTCTGCCGGTAAGGTCTCTTACGTCGATGAAGTTAGCCTTACCCATATCTCTGCGGCTCATCATTCTGCCGCAGATGGAAACGTCCTGATTTTCGAGCTCTTCGAATCTTTCAACGATTTCGGCATTGTGAATGCTCTGGTCTGCAAGTGTGATTTCAAAGGGGTCGTTGCCTGCAGCCTGAAGTGCTTCGAGCTTTTCGATTCTGATTCTCTTAAGCTCGTTTATATCCTGCTCCTCTGCTTCGGGAGCAGCGGTGACAATCTTTTCTTCTGCCATAATTTATCAATCCTTTCGGTTTTTACTCAACAATGCAAAAGCGACAGGCAGCGCATTGCTGCGGCTATATCCCATCGCTGTAGCATTTTTAATTATTTGGAGATTTCAAGAATCTTCATTTTGATAACTTTGCCTGTGGGGGTGTGAACGTCAACGATATCGCCGACTTTTTTGTTCATAACGGCTGAGCCTACGGGTGAAAGGTCGGAGATAATGCCGTGCTCGATATCGCTCTTACCGAGGATTTTATATTCAAGCTCTTCTTCGAAATCCATATCGAAAAGCTTTACCTTTGAGCCGATGTGAACAACCTCTGTTGTGATTTCTTCTTCATCAAGAATAACAGCGTTACGAAGAGCAGCTTCAAGCTTGGCTATTTCAGCCTCCATTTTGGCCTGCTCGTTCATAGCCTCATCGTATTCTGCGTTTTCGGAAAGGTCGCCGTGTGAACGTGCTTCTTTGATTTTTTCGGCAATTTCGTCTCTGCCTTCGGTTTTTAATCTGTTAAGTTCCTCGCTTAATTTCGCATAGTCCTCACGGGTATAAACGGTTTGTTTTTCCATTTCGTTATATCTCCTTTAATATTATTTATAAAATAAACTATTAGCTGATTTATTATATATAATATTAATAATATTGTCAAGTGTTTATTGCTTTGCGTTGCTTCTGATATGGCACAGAAGGCAGTTTTCGGGCAGCGGAGAAGCGCATTTTTTGCAGCTTGTTTCAATATCGGCGAAGCAGGATGAAGCATAATCACGGCTGCCGCAAAGCTCTGTCAGAGCCGCCGCAAAATCAAGAGGGTCGATTTCCTCGGGGAGAAATTCGCGATGCTCGTCGGTAAGGTTGATACCGCTTCCGCAGAAACGTATTTTTCCGCAGGTTTTTTTGCGGAAGGTAAAAATTGCGGCGTCACTCATTGCGGCACAGACCGCACCGTCACAGCAGATAACTACGTCGGGCTTTGCGGTCGGCTCATAGGAATTACGGATAATCAGCGTTGCTCCCGATTCCGAAAGAGCCTTTTCGCAGGCGGCGGAATATTTTTCGGGACGCAGAGTAACCACTCTGATTACGGAGCAAAGCGGAAGAAGCTCGCAGATTCTTGAAGCCGAAAGCGCACAGCGGTCGGTGACGGTTATGCAGAAGCTGTCGGGCGGCGGCGAAGCCTGCGATATGATATTTTTTGCAGTGTTAAAAATAAGGGTTGACACTGTTGACGACGGTGAAAAGCGTTTGATTCCCGTGCCGTCGGGCAGAGGCGTACTTCTCGGCGCAACGATTCTTGACGAATATTTTCCGCATTTTTCGGTAAGCCCATCCCATATTATGCCCTTTTTGCCGCTGATAACGTCAACCCTGAAAAACGGAAGTCCGCCTGCGTTTTTGCAGATAACCGCAGGTGAACGGGCGTTATTTTTTATCTGTTTTCTCTTTCTGAAAAATCCTTTTTCCTGCTCGGTCAGCCTTAAAACAACAAACACACCACCGCATCCTTTCGCACAGACAGATAATAAAAGTCTATGCATCAAAGGTTGGAGTGATGTGTAAATTTTTATTGACAACAAAATACAGTGAAAAGCTAAAAGTGAATAGTGAACAGTTTCGGACTGGTTTCACCCGTATCCATATTTTCAATGGTGATTCACGAATCGCCCGTAACATATTTTGCGGAGCAATTTATAAACGGCGTCGCAGACCCTTAACTCTTCACTTTTCATTATTCATTTTTCACTGAATCGGTGTTAAAGAAATAATTATTCATCAATAAAGACGAGCTGCATTTCCTCGTCGGTCATTTCCCTGCTTCCGCCTTCGGGCAGGTCTGGGTCGAGATGAAGCGAGCCTATCTGGATTCTGCGAAGCTGCTCAACGTGATTTCCGACGGCGGCAAACATCCTTTTGACCTGATGATATTTGCCTTCGCGGATGCGTATTCTGGCGGCAGGAAGTCCGTCGGCTGTAAAGGCTTTCACCTTTGCAGGCAGACATTCGGTGCCGTCGTCAAGAGTGATTCCCGACTCAAGCTTTGCAATATCCTCATCATAAAGAGGGAAGGATAAAACCGCTTCGTAGGTCTTGTAAACGTGGTGCGAAGGGCTCATAATTCTGTGAGCATAAGCACCGTCGTCCGTTATAATTAAAAGACCCGTGGTGTCTCTGTCAAGTCTGCCGCATGGGAAAAGCGATTTCCTTCTGAGGTCGTCGGGGATGATGTCGATGACCGTTTTCTTGGCAGGGTCTCTCGTTGCGCTGACAACACCCTTCGGCTTGTTGAGCATAATGTAAATATGCTCCTTTATTGTAAAGTTAAATCCCTTTACAGAAACGTCGTCAGCCTCAACGTCAATCAGTTCCTCGGCACGCAGACAAATCCGCCCGTTGACGGTAACGGCGGAGTCTTTTATCAGCTTGCGTGCATCCTTTCTGGAAACGTTGCAGTTGAGAGCTATCAATTTGTCAAGGCGTTTTAATCCCATAATGACCTCTTATAAAGTGAATAATGAGTAGTGAAGAGTGAAAAGTTAATGGCGGACGCTGTCCGCACCTGATTGTTTTGTAGGGGCGACCCTGTGCGGTTGCCCGTTAAAAGTGAAAAGTTTAGGGCGGGCGATACCCGCACCCGATTTTTTGCGGTTAATACAAAAGGGTCGGTTTTGACGCCGACCCTTGGATTAAATTCAGCTTAAATTATGCAAGCTCTGCGAAGTACTTGATTGTACGAACCATCTGGCTTGTGTAGCTGTTTTCGTTGTCATACCATGAAACAACCTGTACCTGATATGTGTCGTCATCAATCTTAGCAACCATTGTCTGAGTTGCATCGAAGAGTGAGCCGTAACGCATACCGATAACGTCAGATGAAACGATCTGCTCTTCGTTGTAGCCGAAGGATTCGTTTGCAGCAGCCTTCATAGCAGCGTTGATGCCTTCCTTGGTGATATCCTTGCCCTTAACAACAGCAACGAGGATTGTTGTTGAGCCTGTGGGAGTGGGAACTCTCTGTGCGGAGCCGATGAGCTTGCCGTTGAGTTCGGGGATAACAAGACCGATAGCCTTTGCAGCGCCTGTTGAGTTGGGAACGATGTTAGCAGCGCCTGCACGTGCACGGCGAAGGTCGCCCTTTCTGTGAGGACCGTCAAGGATCATCTGGTCGCCTGTGTAAGCGTGAACAGTTGTCATGATACCGCTCTGGATGGGAGCATAATCATTGAGAGCCTTAGCCATGGGAGCAAGGCAGTTTGTTGTGCAGGAAGCAGCGGAGATAATGTTATCTTCAGCTGTGAGAGTGCCTTCGTTTACGCTGTAAACGATTGTGGGAAGGTCATTGCCTGCGGGAGCGGAAATAACAACCTTCTTTGCACCTGCATCGATGTGAGCCTGGCTCTTTGCCTTTGAGCAATAGAAGCCTGTGCATTCGAGAACAACGTCAACACCGATTTCGCCCCAGGGGAGCTCTGCAGCGTTAGCCATTGCATAAATCTTGAGAGTCTTGCCGTCTACAGTGATTGTGCCTGCTTCGTCGTCAGCCTCAACTGTGTGAGCGTTCTGACCGATGTAGCCGCAGTAACCGCCCTGAGCGGTGTCGTACTTGAGAAGAGTAGCGAGCATTGAGGGCTTTGTGAGGTCGTTGATAGCAACAACTTCATAACCTTCTGCGCCGAACATCTGACGGAATGCGAGACGGCCGATACGACCGAAACCGTTAATTGCAACTTTAACTGCCATGGGAATTACCTCCAAAAAATTAATTTTTAATTTTTGCCAATACTTATTTTAAACATTTTTCTGCAAATATGCAACAGTTTTTTTGATTTTGCGTTAATATTTGGTAATCTGAACAAATTTTATTGCTGACCCGATGAAAAGGGTGCAATTGTGCCTAATTATTTTTTATCCATTATATCAAAAGTAAATAGCTCTATATCATTTGTGATATTTGCCGCCGCTTGAAATCATAAACGAACGGTAAATCTGCTCGAGAAGCATAACTCTTGCGAGCTGGTGGGGGAAGGTCATCGGACTCATTGAGAGGCGGATTTTCGCCCTGCTTTTGACTCTCGGGTCAAGACCGTGGGAGCCTCCGATGATGAAGCAAAGCGTACCGAAGCCCGATACTCCGAGCTTATCTATTTCGGCTGAAAGAGCTTCGGAGGAGAGCATTTTACCTTCGATGCACATTGCGAAAACGGCATCGGAATTTGAAATTTTTGCAAGGATTCTGTCTGCCTCATCGGCGAGTGCCGCCGCAATCTGCGAATCGTTGGGATTCTCGGGCAGACGTGCCGGGGTCAGCTCAATGACGTTGAGCTTACAGAAAGCCCCGAGCCGTTTTGTGTATTCGGCACAGGCGGAACGAAGATAGTCCTCCTTGAGCTTTCCGATGCAGATTACGTTGACGTTAAGCATATGTTTTCACCTCAGAATGCGATGACGGGATTCTTGTCTCCTGCAACGCTCAGCAGGTAGTCCGAGCCTTCGGTTGCGCCTGCGAGGGTCAGAGCGGAGTGCGTTGTTTCGTAGGCGAGAGAGGGGATGTTATTCTCCTTGCTCAGGTGACCGAGAACAAGACGGGTTGTGCCCGACTCGATGAGCTTTATTGCCGCTTTTGCGCAGCTTTCATTGGAAAGATGGCCGACGGGGGAGAGAATTCTCTGCTTGAGCCAGAAGGAATACGGGCCGTTCTGGAGCATTCCGACGTCGTGGTTGGATTCAAGCAGAATAAGGTCGCTGCCGTGGATTGCGTTCATTACGGTATCGGTCATTCTGCCGATATCGGTTGCGATTGAAATGCGTTTTCCGTCAGGGGTAACCACGGAGTAGCCTGTGCTTTCACGGCTGTCGTGAGGTGTTGAAAACGGACGCACGAATATGCCGCCCGCTTCGATTCCCGAGTAGGAAATAACCTCTGTGGAAATCTTCGGGTCGAGCGCTTTTTTCTCCTCCATACCGAGAAGCGTACCCTCGGATGCATACACTTTTATACCGAATTTTTTGGCGAAAACCTTGATTCCGCCGACGTGGTCGGTGTGCTCGTGAGTGACGAAAATTGCGGCTATTGATGACGGTGAAACACCGATTTCTTCAAGCGCCTCGCAGGTACGTTTTGCGCTGATTCCGACGTCGATCAGAATACCGCCCCGAGAGGTGCCGATATATGTGCAGTTACCGCTGCTTGATGAATAAAGTGAACAGAATTTAGCCATATATTTCCCTTGTAAAAACGGGTTGCTTCGCTGAGAAACAACCCGTCTGCCTTTTAAATATTAATAAACAATAAATATTGCGTTATCCTACGTTTGAAAGCGACGAGGGGTCGGGAATCTCAACACGCTTGATTGATGCGCCGAGTGCGCTGAATTTTTCAACAACGTCCTCATACCCTCTGTCGATATGATGGATATCCTCAACCTCGGTTGTGCCCGAAGCGGCAAGGCCTGCGATGATCATTGCGGCACCTGCACGAAGGTCATCCGCTTTGACGGGAGCACCCTTGAGACCTTCAACACCCTGCACGACGGCAAGCTGACCGTCAACCTTGATTGATGCGCCCATTCTGTTAAGCTGCTCAACGTAACGGAAACGGTTGGACCAGATGCTTTCGGAGATGATGCTTGTGCCTTCTGCGAGAGCGAGAAGCACCGCCATCTGGGGCTGCATATCGGTCGGGAAGCCGGGATGGGGCATTGTTTTGATGTTGCATTTTCCTGCGCGTGAATTAAGAGAAACCCTGACGGCATCGTCGAATTCCTCAACCTGCGCACCGCATTCGATGAGCTTTGTTGAGATAGATTCAAGATGCTTGGGGATAACGTTTTTGATGAGCACGTTGCCGTTTGTTGCGGCAGCGGCAACCATATAGGTTCCTGCTTCAATCTGGTCGGGGATGATTGAATACGTGCAGCCGTGGAGTCTTTCAACACCTCTGACTTTGATAACGTCCGTGCCTGCGCCTCTGACGTCGGCACCCATGGAGTTGAGGAAGTTTGCGAGGTCAACGATATGGGGCTCTTTTGCTGCGTTTTCAATAACGGTCAGTCCCGTTGCCTTTACTGCGGCAAGGAGCACGTTGACTGTTGCGCCGACGGATACCATATCGAGATAAACGGGTGAGCCCGTAAGATGCTCTGACGTTGCGTTGACGATGGCGTTTTCTTCAATTGAAACGGTTGCGCCGAGTGCTTCGAAGCCCTTGATGTGCTGGTCGATGGGTCGGGGACCGAGATAGCAGCCGCCGGGAAGGGCGACCTTGGCTCTGCCGTATCTTCCGAGAAGCGCACCGATGAAATAATACGATGCACGCAGATGCTTTGTCATATCGTTTGAGATGACGTAGGAATTAACGCTTCTCGAATCGATTTCGATTGTATGCTTGTTAACAACTCTGACCTTTGCGCCGAGCTGATTGAGAATTTTCATCATAATGCAGACGTCGCTGATGGATAACGGAAGGTTTTCGATGGTGCAGACGTCCTGAGAAAGAATTGCGGCGGGAATAATTGCAAGAGCAGCGTTTTTGGCTCCGCTGATTTCAACTTCACCGAAAAGCGGCTTGCCGCCGTTGATGATTATCTTTTCCAAAGCTCTCCCTCTTTCGTTATTTTGGTGTTCTTTATATCGGAAATTAAGTAAGATTTCAAAACAAGACAGATAATTCCATAATTATCTATTTTACATACTAAAATAATATAGCATACTTTTTCTGATTTGAAAAGACCTAAATCAATATTTTTAAGGAAAATTTTTACTGCCTCGGATTTTTTGTTCCGACGTATTTATTATTCCGCACTACGTCGGCAGTAAAACAGGCAAAACGAGCTTTTTGAAGCGAAAAATGCTTCAAAAAAGATATTAATAATTTTCACCAAAAACAAAATTCCGTTGAGCAGTAAAATGAGATTCAAAATGGCATTTTTGACAAATTAAACGGGTGAAATTTGTTGATATTTACGGCTTTTGGGGCTTTGGCAGATAATTTGTGCAAAATGTTTTTGACACTCGGAAAAACGGAAAAATTTGTTAATATTCAATAAATATTTCGGTTTATTCACAATAAATTCAAAAAATAATTAAAAAAATACGCAGATTTCTATTGCAAAAATGCTGATTGTTGTGTAAAATGTATATGTCCCGATGGTCATTTTGTCTAAATTAACGGAAGTCAAAAAACATATCAGATGAGGGGTAATTATTATGTCAAACAGAATTTTCCAGGGTCTTGTTCATCAGATGAAGGATGCAGTAGGCAGAACTCTGGGCGTAATTGACGAAACAGGAACAATAATCGCCTGCAGCGAGCTGAGCAAAATCGGTGAGGTCATCTCCAACGCCTCCGACGTTTTTGCCGACGCTGAGATTCATTATATCAATAACTGCACGTTCTGCAATTTCGGCACACAGATCCAGACAGAGTATGCCGTTTTTGTTGAGGGTACGGACGAGCTCGCGGCAAAGTTTGCGGCTGTCTGCTGCGTTTCGCTCGAGAATCTCAAGCAGTATTACGAGGAAAAGTTCGACAGAGGCAATTTCATCAAAAACGTTATTCTTGATAATATTCTTCCCGGTGATATCTATATCAAGTCAAGAGAGCTCCGCTTCAACAACGATGCAACGAGAGTCTGCCTTCTTATCAGAATCACCGACCATAACGATGCATCCGTTTTTGATGCCGTTCAGAATCTTTTCCCCGACAAGACAAAGGATTTCGTCGTCAATATCAATGAGCACGATATCGCCATTGTCAAAGAGGTGAGAAGCAACATCGAGCCAAAGGATCTTGAGAAGCTTGCACGCTCGATCTCCGATTCGCTGAGCACAGAGCTTTATACTCACGTGCTTGTCGGCATCGGCACAACAATCGAGGGCATCAAGGACCTTGCACGTTCATTCAAGGAAGCACAGATTGCTCTTGAGGTCGGCAAGGTATTCGATACCGAAAAGACTATCGTCAGCTATGATAACCTCGGTATTGCAAGACTTATTTATCAGCTTCCCACAACTCTCTGCGATATGTTCCTCAGAGAAGTTTTCAAGAGAGGCTCAATCGAAAGCCTTGACCACGAAACACTGTTTACAATTCAGAAGTTTTTCGAAAACAACCTCAACGTTTCCGAAACCTCAAGAAAGCTGTTTGTTCACAGAAACACTCTCGTCTACAGACTTGAAAAAATCAAGAAGCTCACAGGTCTTGACCTTCGTGAGTTTGACGATGCCATCGTTTTCAAGGTAGCTCTTATGGTTAAGAAGTACCTTGACGCAAAGCCGGTCAAATATTAATAATAAGGTTGACGGATTTCTTGTCCGTCAGCCTTAAAATTCAGCCTTTTTGCGGCAGGCAAAGGGGAAGATGATCTTTCCCTATTCTAACATTAAGGATGATACTGTGATAGAGTTTAATAACGTCAGCAAAAAATATGACGGCGCCAATACATATGCTCTCAAGGATATCAATATCAAAATCGAAAAGGGCGAGTTCGTTTTCGTAGTCGGAGCATCAGGCGCAGGTAAAAGTACCTTCCTCAAGCTGATGATGCGTGAAGAAGTCGCATCGTCGGGCGAAATCATTGTTGAGGGCGTCAATCTCAATACAATTAAAAATAAGAATATTCCCGAATTCCGACGCACGCTCGGAATCGTTTTCCAGGATTTCAGACTCATTCCCACAATGACCGTTTATGACAACGTTGCGTTTGCAATGCGTGTTATCGGCACGAAAGAGAAGAAAATCCGCCGCAGAGTGCCTTACGTGCTCAGCCTTATGGGTCTTAACGAAAAGGCAAGAAGCTATCCGAAGGAACTTTCGGGCGGTGAGCAGCAGAGAGTTGCCCTTGCCAGAGCACTTGTCAACAATGCCGAAATCATCATTGCCGACGAGCCTACGGGTAACGTTGACCCCCAGATGAGCTATGAAATCGTTGATATGCTTATGCGTCTTAACGAGGCTGGCACAACCGTTATTATGGTTACGCACGAGCACAGCCTTGTAAAATGCTTTGACAAGCGCGTAATCACCATCGAAAAGGGCTCCGTTGCAAGCGACGTGCCCTGCTTCATCGGCGAAGCTGCAACGGCTCATATCAATGCGGCAAGTGAAATATCCAACGAATATGTTGTCCCTCCCGATGAGGATTATTCGGCTTACGTCAGCCGCTCGGACGTTTCTGCATCCGAGGCTGAGGAAGCGGAAGATTCTGCACCCGCAGAGGCTACGGAAGGAGGCGAAAACTGATGGGCAAGCTCAATTATCTGACCAAAGAAGGTTTTCGCAACCTCAAGGTCAACAAGCTTATGTCTTTTGCATCGGTAACGGTGCTTTTCAGCTGCCTTATGCTTGTGGGCATTGCGTTTATGCTCCTTGTGAATATCGATGCGTTCATCTCAAGCATCGAATCCGAAAACGTAATTATGGCTTACGTTGATGAAAAGGCAACGGAAATTGAGATTAAAAAGGTCGGGCTCGACCTCGAAAAGCTTCAGAACGTTGCAAGCGTTGAGAAAATCGACAAAGAGGAAGCTTATCAGGATATCCTCACCGATATGGACGAAAATCTCAAGGTCTATCTTGAAGGACTCAAGGTGAATCCGCTTCCCGATGCTTACAAAATCACCGTCAGCGATATGACGGGCTTCAACTCGGTTGTTGAGCAGGTTAAGGGCATAACGAATATTTTCAGAGTCCGTGAAAACAGTTCGCTTGCAAAACAGCTTGCAGATCTGAGGGACAGCGTAACCTATATCAGCATCGGCGTTATCGTTATGCTGCTTATTGTTTCTCTTTTCATTATTTCAAACACAATCAAGGTCACAATGTTTACAAGACGCCTCGAAATCAGCATTATGAAGAGCGTCGGCGCGACGAATTCCTTCATCCGCTGGCCCTTTATGGTTGAGGGTATGGTTATCGGTGTTATCGCAGGTGTTCTTGCAACGGTTGCCGTCTGGATTATCAGCGAATTCGCTCTCGGTTCTCTCACTTCGTCGCTCTCAATCGTCGGCGCAAGCGTTGAGGTGAATTTTATTGATTACGCTCCGTGGCTTGCACTTGCATTCATCGGAATCGGCGTATTCACAGGCGTTTTCGGTTCGGCAACGTCAATGAGAAAATATCTTAAGGAAAGGAAGTTTGTTGAGCTTGAAGACTAATAATACCGCACGCAGGCTCAGAATGCTTCTCAGCCTTATACTTGTTTTTACGTGCACCTTCTGTCTTTTTTCACCCATCAGCGCCTTTGCGGAAAAGACGCTTGAGGATTTGAGAGATGAATATGAAAAAATTGAGCAGAGTATCCAGGAAAATCAGCAGAATCTCAACGAGGTTCAGGGCGAAATCAAGGATAACAAAACCAAGCTGGACAAGCTCAATTCCGAAATCGACGATATCCAGGCGCAGGTTGATATCCTGACCGACAGAATCGATATTCTCAACGGAGATATTTCATCTCTTAACGGCAATATAAAGAACGTTACGGCGGAAATTTCGGATATCAACACAATGATTGCCGAAATTGAGGCTCAGATTACTCAGAGCGAGGCTCTTATTGTTGAAACAAGAGAAATGCTCCTTATGAGAATCAGAGAAAACTATATGGCAGGCGGCGGCTCAAACCTTGAGATTCTTTTCTCGGCGGATGATATGGAATCCTTCCTCACAAGAAAAGAGCTTGTTGACCGCGTGAGCGAAAACGATACCAAGCTCATCACCGAGCTTACGGGTGATATCGTTGAGCTTAACTCCCTTGAAAGCCAGCTTGCATCCGAAAAGCTCCAGCTTGAAGGCAAGAGGACACAGCTTGATGCTGATATGACAACGCTCACAGCCCGTCAGAATGACCTCCAGAGCAGCATGGATATTCAGGAGGATAAGAAGAAGGAAGCAACCCAGAAATACGAAGAGGTTGAGGATATTCTTGAGCAGCTTGATGAGGACAGCGAGGAATACAAGGCTATCATCAAGCGTCAGGAGGAGGAGCGTAAGATACTTGAAGCTCAGATTGATGCTTATATCAAGGAGCACGGTTCTCAGGTGGGCGACACTCCCGATGAAGAATATAACAACGACGGCGATATGCTCTGGCCCGTAGCAGGTAAAACGACTATGACCGCAGGCTATCCCGCATACAGCAACGGCAATGCTCACTGGGGCATCGATATCTGCGTTGTAGGCGCAACGGGCGGCACAAGAGATGAAAACGGCAAAAGCTATTCTCTCGGCAAACCCTTCAGAGCAGCGCAGGGCGGAGAGGTTATCATTGCCGCAAACGATGATAATTGGAATTACGGCTTCGGTAACTACTGCGTTATCGACCACGGCGACGGTACACAGACCCTCTATGCACACGCACAGACGCTTTACGTCAGCAAGGGCGATATTGTCCAGAAGGGCGAGAATATCGGCGCTATCGGTGAAACGGGCAACGTAACGGGTCCGCATCTTCACTTCGAGGTAAGAGTCAAGAGAGGCGATTCCGTAAGCAGAGTCCAGCCTCTTGATTATGTTTCAAAACCGTGATATAATAATGGAGTCATTCTTCGGAATGGCTCCTTATTGTTTTGGAGGTGCGTCCTTTGAATAAAAAAGTTTCATTGGGAATCTGCATTGCTCTGATTGCCATAACTGCGGCGGCAACCTTCTCCGCAACAATGGTTTTTTCAAAGAGCATATATAATAAACTCATCGGCAATATTTCGCAACGCTCACAGATGTATTCATCGATTGACGAAATCAATCAGATTGTAAATAACTATTTCTACGGCTCAACGCAAAACAGCAACCTGATCAATGCTTCGCTTTCCGATGGCTACGTAAACGGTCTAGGGGATTCCGCAAGCAGATATATGAGTGCAGAGGAATATTCCGAATATACCGCAAGGCTTGATGGCGGCGTAACGGGCATCGGCGTTGAAACGGCATACGATTATCAGAATGATAAATTTGTCATCACCCACGTTTACGCAGAGTCACCTGCAGAAACCGCAGGTCTGCTCAAGGGTGACGTTATAACCGCAATCGGCAACGTTACGGTTACGAGAAAAAATTACGCCTCGCTTTCCGAAAATCTTTTCGGCAGCATTCTTTCATCGGTTGAGATTGAATATGAGCGCGGCGGAGAAACCAAAACCGTTGAGCCGCTTCTCGGATTTTCTTTGCCGAGCGTTATCGGCAGAGCAGAGGGCAATGTCGGCTATATCAGAATCAACGGCTTCTATAAGAATACCGCCAAGGAATTCAAGGCAGAAATCGACAGGTTGACAACCGCAGGCGTTGAGAGCTTCGTTTTCGACGTGCGCAACACAAGCGACGGCAGCATTGATTATGCGGCGCAGGTTATCGACGTTATCGTGCCTGCAATTTCGGGCAATATCGCCGTAGCAAAGGATAAAAACGGAGAAATCTACAAAAATAAAATTTATACCGCTGAATACAGCAGTGTCAACAAGCCCATTGCGGTGCTTGTCAACGGCGCAACCTCGGGACCCGCAGAGCTTTTTGCCTGCGATTTGAGAGATATCAGCCAGGCTCTGATTGTCGGCACGAAAACGGCAGGCATCGGCACGATGCAGGAGCTTTTCACGCTTGAAAACGGCGGCGCAATTCTGCTGACGGTGGCTCTTGTTGAGCCGAAAAACGGTGCGGATGCCGTTTATGACGGCAAGGGCATCGAGCCGGGCGTCAACGTAACTCTTCTCAGCGGCGACGATTCGAATATCTCGCTTCTTACTGTTGAGCAGGATAACCAGCTCACAACGGCAATCAATCTTCTTGCTGCATAATTAAAAGGCTTACACGGATTCGTGTAAGCCTTTTCTTTTATCTCCAGTTAAACGGGCGGAGAGAGAAGTCAACGGTGCTCTTATCCTGCGGTATCAGACCGAAGGATGAAACTCTGTTCATATTGTGAGCAATAAACGCATCGTAAAGCTCCTCGTTTGCCTTCTGTCTCATCGGGTTGAGGAAGGAATATTTGCCGATATACTGATTTGCCATGAAATATTCCCAGCTCAGGTTTGCAACCTCAATCTCAAACCTCTGCTCGTCGGTAACGTCGGCGTTAAGCGCCTTGTCCCAGAGTCTGTTGAGACGGTTGACGGTGTAAAACGGATAGAAGCCCGACTGATAGTGCCAGTCAAAATCGAAAGCGTGCGCCGTTGCCTTGACCTGCGCAGTCTGAATATCAATGATTTCCTTGATATAGGGTGCGGCATCCTCACCGTAATAAGCCTTGAGGAAATCGTTCATATGGTATTCAACGTCGGCGTTGACGTCCCATTGAAGCTTGCAGAGAAGATAGTTGCGAAGCTCGTTGAATGCCGCATAATGACCGTCTCCGCAGTTATAAACGTAGCCCGTTATGCCGATATCGTGCATATATTTCATTGTGGACTGCAATGTTTCAAAGTTTGAGAAAAACTGTGCCACGTTGAGGAAATTGATTGTGTAATCGTAGATAAACGTTCTGTCCGCAACCTTTGTCCAGTTGACGTGAGCCTCGGCAACGGAGGGTTCGTTTTCCATAAAGAGATTCCGGAAATTCTCATTGCCGTCGATTGCTCCGCATTCGGTGATAGGGTGGCTGCGGCACGCCTTGTGAAGTCCGCACAGGACGGGCACAACGTTGGGATTGCAGCGCAGGGAAAGGTCCGTGGGCGGCTGGTCGGTTTCGTTGTAGGCGTAGAATGTGAAGGTCATATCGGGGAATTCATCGTCAAGCGCATCGGCAAACGCATTGGTGAAGAGAATGGTTGTTGAGCATACCGTGCCGTACTTTGCGTTGATTTCCTCGCAGGTTTCGCAGTGGCAGTAGTTGGTGTTATCCTTCTGACCGATATGGATATATTTTGAATCCCTTTTGCATTCAAGGATTGCTTTTCTGCCGTTTTCGATTGCAATTTCAAGCACCTCGGGATGTGAGAGACAGACGTGGTCGGTGGTGCGTGTGCCGTCGGGATTCATTGCGAAATATTCGGGATGCTCGGCAAAAAGCGAATCGGGCACAAGCACGTCGAGAGTAACGTCCCAGAGCACGAAGGTCATTGCTCCGCCGTATTCGGGTACCTCATTCCAGAATGAAACGTTCATTTTCGTTCTTGCTCTGTAGGCGTTGTTTGTGCCTGCGCAGTCGTTTCTTCTGACGGTGAAGGACGGCTCGACCTTGCGGTTTAATGCGCTGTCGATAATGACGTCGTCGCTTTCGGGCACAACCTCAAGCTCGGGGGTAAACCATCTTACGCCGAGATATTCCTCGAGGAAGGTGTAAACGCCGTAGAGCGTGCCTCGGCTGTCCTCACCTGCGATGATAAAATAATCTCCGTCGGAGAAAAGAATAAATCCGTCCTCACCGATTTGCGTACGGTCAATTTCGGTGATTTCATTTTCGAGCTGTGTTTTTCCGAGGATGATTGCATTATCTCCGTCGAAATCCGATTCGGTAACAATCGGGAGCTCAGCGCCGCTGATTTTCTCAAGATAAGTCTGCAATTCGTCAGCCGCAGTCATAATGCATTCGTCTGCACCGTCGGCGGTGACAATCGAAAACTCCGTTTTGCCGTTTTCAACGAGATACATCGGGTTTTCAATCCGTATCGGCTCGTGTTTTTTGCCGCCGTAGTTGATATCTGTGTTTACGGGGATGATGCCGATGATGAAAAGCAAAACCTCAATGAATGCCGCAATTCCTTTGATATAGCCGAGCATAGGGAAATCTCCTTTTGAAAAGTATATTTCGATAATAACATATATACAGGCGGAATTCAAGTGTGATGCTGTCTGTTTTTGTTGTTTAATACCTAAAAAAATGAATAGATTCCAAAAAAGATGTCACTTTTGTATATTGAAAAATAAACAAAAAGGGTGTAAAATTGTCAGCAATGAGAGAAACTTTGTGCTGAAGTATCTTGTATGACAGGGAATGAAGAAGTGCGGAAGAAAAAGCGTGTGCTGAAAGCTTTTTCACCATATAACCGCCTTCTTCAGAAACACCCTGCACGACACCGGAAGGTGTCTGTTTTTATTTATGGGGTAATTTACACAAAGAATTTGTCTGGTAATACGGACAAAAACAAAAAAACTGTTTAAGTACAACAAAATTTCAAAAAATCTATAGTCAATTTTAACAAAACAAAAATTATTTTTCCCCTGCAGTTTGGAGTAGAATCCGAATTATGAAAACAGCCCTCAAAAAATGTTGACGAAGCAGATTTTTTTGATATAATAATTAATATGTCAAAACAAAAATTGAACTTGGGAGATATATACTATGTACGTTAAAGATGTAACAGTTCAGAATCAGGTTGGTCTTCACGCCCGTCCGGCAACCTTCTTCATTCAGAAGGCAAACTCCTACAAGAGCTCCATCTGGGTTGAAAAGGAAGACAGACGCGTCAACGCAAAGTCTCTGCTCGGTGTTCTGTCCCTCGGTATCACCAAGGACATGACCATCACCTTGATCGCTGACGGTGCAGACGAAGTTGAAGCACTCAACGGCATCGAAGATCTGGTTGTCAACGGCTTCAATGACTGATCGGATCCCACAGCAGCTGTATTATAAATGAGATACATCGGAGAGCGGGTTATGCGCAGATCTGCCGG
>JAZNUD010000050.1:0-5025 GCA_045592085.1 Acutalibacteraceae bacterium
ATATTCAAATCAAAATGAGGAATTTCTTATGAGAAAATGGAATTTTTACACGTCAAAGGAAATAAAACCGAGAGGCTGGCTCAAAAGACAGCTTACGATTCAGGCTCTCGGATTAAGCGGCAATCTTGATCTTATCTGGCCCGATGTCAAGGACAGTGCGTGGATTGGCGGCAACAAAGAGGGCTGGGAGAGAGTGCCCTATTGGCTTGACGGCTTTGTGCCTCTCGCATATCTGCTTGAGGATGAGGTGCTGATTTCAAGAGCCAAAAAATATATAGATGCAATTTTGTCCTTCCAGAAGCCTGACGGCTGGATTTGTCCCTGCGATGAGGGAGAAATTGAAAAATACGATACCTGGGCGGTACAGCTGATAACCAAAACGCTGGTTGTTTATTACGAATGCTCGGGCGACGAAAGAATTCCCGACGTGGTTTACCGAGTTCTCAAAAACTATTATGAGCTTCTCAAGGAAGGCAGAATCAGCCTTTTTGATTGGGGCAAGGCGAGGTGGTTTGAGGGCTTCATTGCCATCAATTTCACATATGAGAGATGCGGTGAGGAATGGCTTAAGGACCTTGCAAGGCTTCTTAAGGAGCAGGGTCTCGACTATAACGAGGCAATTCCTCTCTGGAAAAGACCGCTTAATAAGTGGGATTTCAGGACTCACATCGTAAATATCGGTATGATGCTTAAAAGCGAGGCGGTTTCCTGCGGAATTCTGGGGGAAGAATATACCGATAACGCCGAAAAGCTTTACGGTATTCTTGAAGAATATAACGGCACACCCGTCGGTTTGTTTACGGGTGACGAATGCCTTTCGGGATTGAGCCCCATTCAGGGCACGGAGCTTTGCGCCGTTGCGGAGCAGATGTATTCCTGCGAGCAGCTTTTTGCTTATTCGGGCGATAATAAATGGGCAGAAAGGCTTGAGCTTATTGCTTTCAACGCTCTGCCTGCAACAATCAGCGACGATATGTGGACTCATCAGTATGACCAGCTGAGCAACCAGATTGCGTGTGTGAAATTCCCTGCCAAGCCGATTTTCAGAACAAACGGTGCGGAATCTCACCTTTTCGGTCTTGAGCCCAATTTCGGCTGCTGCACTGCGAATTTCAATCAGGCGTGGCCGAAATTCGCGCTTTCAGCCTTTATGTATGACGGCGACAGTATTATCAATGCTTTGCCCGTACCCTCCGAGCTTAAAACCGATAACGAGCATATCGTTGTTGAAACGAATTATCCTTTTGAAAACAGCTTTAAATATACCGTTGAGGTAAAGGATGCGATAACTTTCAGAATCCGTATTCCGTCTTTTGCCGAGAATCTTACGGTGAACGGCGAAGCAACAAGCGGAAACGAGCTTTCCTTTGACCTTATCGCAGGCGAAAAGCTTGAAATTGACGTTGCTTTTGACGTTGTACCCCGATTTGTTGACAGACCTCACGGACTTAAGAGCGTCAGATGCGGCTCACTTGTATTTTCCGTACCTATCAGCTACAGAAGAAAAATGCTTGAATATGAGCGTGACGGTGTTGAACGCAGAATGCCGTATTGCGATTATGAGCTGATTCCGCTTTCTGACTGGAATTATGCATATTGCACCGATTCTCTCGAGGTTTGCAGAAAGGGTGTCGGAGATACTCCGTTCTTTTCTGTTGAGCCGCCCGTTATGGTTAAAACGGCGGTTAAGAAAATCGATTGGGGTTATGAGGACGGGTATGATACCGTCTGCGCAAAAATTCCTGCATCGACAGAGCCGATAAGCGATGAAATTGAGATTGAGCTTTATCCCTACGGCTGCGCAAAGCTCCGTATGACGGAAATTCCCAAAATATGAGGTCAGGTGCAAAAATGAGAAAAACAGATTACGTTGACCCGATGATAGGCACCGTCGGAGATGAGCAGGCGGAATCCTTTCACGGGGGAGGAAAAACACATCCCGGTGCGTGTGTGCCCGGAGGTATGGTGCAGCTTTCGCCCGATACCGTAACGGGCGGAGATAACGGAACGGGATATAACTATTGCCATAATTCGATAGAGGGCTTCAGCTTCAATCATCTGAGCGGAATCGGCTGGTACGGCGATTTGGGCAACGTTCAGATTATGCCCGTAACGGGTGAAACCGATTTGCGCAGCGGCAGCAATCAGGAGATTCCGTTTACCAAGGGAACTCTCGGCTGGAAATCGCCCTTTACTCACGAAAAGGAATTTGCAAAGCCTGGATATTATTCCGTTTTGCTCGACAGATATGATATCAGAGCGGAGGCAACCGTTTCGGAGCGTACGGGAATGCTTCGCTTCACTTATCCGAAAAAATCGGATGCAAGGCTGATTTTCAATTTTTCACGCAGAATCGGAGGAAAGGCCGATTTTGAAAAGGTTGAAATCATAAACGCACACCGTATTGAGGGCAGCATAAAATGTACTCCGGCAGGCGGCGGCCTCGGCAGAGGCGGCGGCGGAGTTTCGTATAACCTTTATTTTGTGCTTGAGATATCTGCGGACGCCGAAAAAATGCGTTTCTTTTCCAATGAGGAATTTGCCGATGAAGGCTTGAAATTCTTTGAGGGCGAGGATGTCGGTTTGCTTGTCACGTTCGGAGACAAGCTTTCGGAGCCTCTGAAAATTCAATGCGCAATATCGTATACCGACCTTGACGGCGCAAGAAAAAATCTTGATGCCGAATATGCAGACTTTGATTTTGACGGTATGGCAGAGAAGGCATCCGATGCGTGGGAGCGTGTTTTTGAGGACGTTGAGGTTTCCGGAAGCAATGAAACGGATAAAAAGCTGTTTTATACCTGCCTTTATCACGTGCTTCTTGACCCGAGAATTGCCGCTGACGTTGACGGCAGATTCACAATCGGTGACAGCGTTTTCAAGGAAGAATATATTCACAGAACGGTGTTCAGCGGCTGGGACGTTTACAGAAGCGAGTTTCCGCTGCTGACTCTCATACGCCCCGATATTGTCAACGACGAGGTCAATTCACTGATGAAAATTGCCGCTCACAGAGGTGTTTCGCTTCCCCGATGGGAGGTGCTGGGCAATGATACCCACAGTATGGTCGGTGACCCTGCGGTTATAGTTGCGGCGGATGCCTACGTGAAGGGCATAAGGAATTTTGATGCCGAAAAGCTGTATGCGATTGCAAGGGCATCGGCACTTTGCGAAACGGAGCTTTTCGGGAAGCCCTTCAAATCTTTCAGACCGAATTGCAGTCAATATCTTGAAAAGGCTTACGTGCCGAGAAAAATCAGCGACACGCTTGAATATCTTCTTGCTGACTATACCCTTTCAAAGTTTGCGGAGGCTCTTGGAAAGAGTGATGATGCGGAATATTTTATGAGCCGTGCAAGGCGTTACACCGAAAACTATAACAAATGGCTCGGATTTATGGCTCCGAGAAAGGAAAACGGACGTTTCGTTTTCGAAAAGGGCAAATACGGTGATGACGGTACGGTTGAGAGCAATATATATCAGCAATCGTGGTTTGTTCCGTATGACGTTGAAGGCTTAAGCAGGCTTTTGGGTGAAAAGAGAACGTTTTCTCTTCTTGAGAAATTCTTTAAAAAGGCAGATTTCACCCGTCTGTGGAACGAGGATTATAACCATTCCAACGAGCCGTGTCACAACATAACGCATTATTTTTCGATTCTCGGCAAGGCGGACAGAACGCAGTACTGGACACGCAGAGTCCAGAAGGAAGCGTACCGTACGGGAGCATTCGGATTCTGCGGAAACGAGGACGTCGGTCAGCTTTCGGCGTGGTACGTTTTGTCGGCAATCGGATTTGCTCAGGTTTGTCCCGCAAGTGAGGAATATTATATAAATACTCCTCTTTTCAAAAACGCAAAAATCGGGCTTGATGCGAAATATCATTCCTGCTGTGTTGCGGAAACCTTTGCTGTTGAGTGCGATAAAGACCCCGAAGAATACCCGTATATCCGTAGTGTGAGCTTCAACGGCAAAAAAATAACAAGACCTTATCTCACCTATACCGAAATAACCTCGGGCGGTGTAATGAAAATTGAGCTTTCAAAAGACCCCTGCGACAGCTTTGCTGAATAAAATTAAAGGACGGTTCACTTTAACTGTGAGCCGTCCTTTTTGCGTTTCATTTTACCATCTGTTTTCCACGTATTCGCAGAAGGTAAAGAGGTCCTTGATTTCGATTTTTGTTCCGTCGTCGAGAGTTACGTCGCCGTTCCACCAGCCGAAAATCTGGTGGCAGTTCATCCTGCCGACCTTGAAATCAACGTCGGAATGGTTATCGAACGTCGGCATCATCGTCATATTGAATCGCCCGTCCTCGGAAATGAATTTCCAGGGCTCAAGATATCTGTCCTTCGGGAATTTTTCAACGTCGATTGCGCCGAATTTATGTACCTTGCCGTCATAGATGATGCAGGTTTCCGTTGCATTGCTCTCGTTGCCGATTGCCCAGGTGATTTCAAAGCCGACAAGGTGTCTTTCGCCCTTTTCGTCGGTGATGTACTGTGCGCCGTTGCCCCAGTACCAAACCATTTTATGAACGGTGTTTACTCTGCCCCAGTCAAGAGCACAGAACGAATCTTCCTTTGAAAGCTTCCACTCTTTATCATCAATTTTAAAAGTGCCTTCGCAGGGCATACAGTTCTGCTTGGTTGTCATAAAGAACTTTGTATCATCACCTTCAAACGGAAGAACTGTTGTTATGTTCTCAAGGCCCGGCATAATATCCATTGTGAACTTACACTCAACCGTCTGCTTACCTTTGAGCATCCTGAACCAAAGTGTTCTTGTGTTCTCTTCGGTATTGAAATCAAACTCTGCTTTGCCGATTTTATAGCCGAAACGGTTGGGCACGTCACCCTTTGCAGGCGGAATATACTTGTTCTTGCCGCCGAGGAAGAGCTGTGTTGCGGCAGCGATAACTGCGCCTGCCTTGAGGTCGATAAGCTTTGCGGCAACATAACCGCCGATGCCGATGTTTGCAAAGCTGAGCTGTACCATATAGTTGCCGTCAGCTACCTGATAGAAGTC
>JAZNUD010000051.1:0-3524 GCA_045592085.1 Acutalibacteraceae bacterium
ATCTTCAGCAGAATTCCTTTGACCTTGTTGATGCAAACTGCACCAGAGAGCGTCAGAGATACGTAACGGATAAGCTGATATACGTGCTGGGCAGTGAATATGCCCTTGACGATAAAGACGGTGCAAGAAGCTATTTCAACCGTATGCGTCAGAAGTTTATCGACTGGAATTATACAGAATTTGAAAGCGAAAAGTTTGCAAAGGCTGAGGCTGAAATCGATGCTATTTATGCCGAGGGTCAGGGCAGATTAAGCCGTGAGGCAGAGCTTTTATTAAAGGACGGTGAGTGATAATGAATAAAGTTTTCAACAGAATTGAATCTATTACGGGTAACGTTATCACCGTCAGAGCTGAGGGTGTCAGATACCACGAGCTTGCACAGATAAACACACGTTTCGGTAAATCACTTGCCGAAGTAAATAAAATCGACGGCGATATCGTTTCGCTTCAGGTTTTTGCAGGCGGTCAGGGTATTTCGACAGGTGACGAGGTGCGCTTCCTCGGCCACGAAATGCGTGTATCCTTCAGCGAAGACCTTCTCGGAAGAATCTTCAACGGTTCGGGTGAGCCGAGAGATAAAGGCCCCGCCCTTACCGATAATCTGAAACCCATCGGCGGCCCTTCCGTTAACCCCACAAAGCGTATTCTTGCAAACAGAATGATGAGAACAAACATCCCGATGATTGATATGTTCAATACTCTCGTTGTTTCACAGAAGCTCCCCATTTTCTCGATTTCGGGCGAGCCTTATAATATGCTTCTTGCACGAATTGCACTGCAGGCCGAAGCCGACGTTATCGTGCTCGGTGGCATGGGTCTTAAATACGACGATTTCCTCTATTTCAAAGAGGAGCTTTCAAACGGCGGTGCACTGAGCAAAACCGTTATGTTTATCCACACCGCATCCGACCCGACGGTTGAATGTATGATGATTCCCGATATGGCACTTGCGGTTGCAGAGCAGTTTGCGCTGCAGAATAAGGACGTTCTCGTTCTTCTTACCGATATGACAAACTTTGCCGACGCAATGAAGGAAATTGCCATCACTCAGGAGCAGGTTCCTTCTAACCGAGGCTATCCCGGTGACCTTTATTCACAGCTTGCATCCCGTTACGAAAAGGCGGTTGACTTTGCCGATTCCGGCTCCGTTACCGTTCTTGCAGTTACCACAATGCCCGGTGACGACGTTACGCATCCCGTTCCAGATAATACGGGCTACATTACCGAAGGTCAGTATTATCTCAAGGGCGGACGCATCGAGCCTTTCGGCTCACTTTCGCGTCTTAAGCAGAATGTCAACGGCAAAACCCGTAAAGACCACCGTGCACTTATGGATGCAATGATCCGAATGTATTCTTCATATAAAGAGACACTCGAAAAGAAGAATATGGGCTTTGCAATGACACGCTGGGATGAAAAGCTCCTCAAATACGGCCAGCTTTTTGAAAACAAGCTGATGGATTTGTCTGTCAATCTTTCTCTTGAAGAGGCTCTTGACCTCGGTTGGCAAATCCTTGCAGATTGCTTTGAAAAGGACGAAACCGGAATCAAATCCGACCTGACAGACGAGTTCTGGCCCGTTAAGTAAGGAGGATTTAAGTGGCAAAAATCAAACTGACTAAAAACGAGTTAAAGATACAGAAGGATTTCCTTAAAATGTATCGGAGATATTTGCCTACTCTGACACTGAAAAAACAGCAGCTTCAGGCTGAAATCCGCACGATTGAAGCGAAAGCGCAAGCGGTAAGAAAGGAGAGGGCAGAGCTTGAAAAAGGCTTTGCATCCTGGATTGCCGTTTTCAGCGAATACGACGCTTTCCCCGACGGAATAATCACTGTCAGCAACATCCGCAAGGGGACGGGTAACATCGCTGGTGTTTCGATTCCCGTTTATGAGGGTGCGGATTTTGCCCGTGCAGATTATGATTTATACGAAACACCGCTGTGGGTCGACTTAGCCGCTAATCATATGGAAAAGGCTATGTCGCTCGACCTTGAAGCGGAGGTGTTGGATGAGCAGGTCAGACTTCTTGAGCAGGAGCTTCGTTCAACCTCCCAGAGAGTCAACCTGTTTGAAAAGGTAAAAATTCCCGAAACAGAGGAAAATATCAGAAAGATTTCAATTTATCTTGCGGACCAGCAGGTAAGTGCCGTTGTCCGCTCAAAGATTTCAAAACGCAAAATTGCCGCTCGTGATGATTCATCTTCGGGAATGGAGGTGTGTTCATTATGATCGTGCCTATGAAAAAAGTTTCTCTCATTATAATGGGGGATAAAAAATCCGAAACGCTCAAAAAGCTTCGCAAGCTCGGAATTCTTCATATTGAAGCGGTTGAAGGCTCGGGCAAAAAGCTTGAAGAGCTCCGCGAAAGAATTGCCTTGCTTGAAAGTGCGCTTTTCAGCATTTCGGATAAGAAAAACAAAAAAGCAAAGCCTCAGAGCATCGATATTCCGCAGGCGATTTCAATATCAAACGAAATCTTTGCTCTTGAGGAAGATAAAAAGCAGTGTACGGCAGAAAAAATTGCCCTTACCGCAGAGCTTGACCGTCTTTCGGGATGGGGTGAGATTGACCCCGAAAAGCTCGGTGCATTGACGGAAAAGGGCGTTGATATCTCACTCTATGAAATGCCGAAAGCGGAATACGAAGCTCTCGGCGAAGGTGTAAAAACCCTGAGCCTTGAGAAAACCAAAGCGTCCGTCAAATTCCTGCTTATTAAATCAGGTATTGATGGCGAGGCTGAAATTATCGATTCCCTGAAAGCATACCGATTTGATATGCCTTCGTTATCGACGGCTGAAATCAGAGAAAAGCTTGATAAAATCAGCAACCGCATCAATGAAATTGATGAAAAAATTTCGTCATACGCAGGTTGTGCAGACAGCATCAAAAATGCGGTCAAAGCCTGTGAAAAAGAGATAGAGTTTGAAACGTATGCTACGGGAATGGCGCAGGAAAGATTATCCGCCGACGGTAAGGCGGAGGTTTCCGTTGCATATTTCACGGGATACGTTGAGGAAGAAAACCTCAAGGGTCTCAAGGATACGGCAATGAAAAACTCATGGGGTCTGCTTGTAGAAGATCCAACAGAGGAAGATAACGTGCCGACCAAGCTTAAAAACAACAAGTTTGTCAGCCTTATTTATCCGCTTACCGATTTCCTCGGTACGGTGCCCGGATATTTCGAATACGATATTTCAGGCTGGTTCCTTGGATTCATACTGATTTTCTTCGGCATTATTTTCGGTGACGGCGGCTACGGCTTGTTGATTTCCGCCGTTACGGGTGTTCTGATTGCAAAATCGGTTGTATCCAAGAAAAAAGTTCCCCCTGCATTCCTGCTTATCGGACTTTTCGGTCTGTCAACCATTCTGTGGGGCACGCTGACCTGCACGTGGTTCGGACTTTCGGCAGATCAGTTGCCCGTATGGCTTCAGAAGCTGTCGGTTCCCGTTATCTCCAACGTCTATGCCGACAGAATCTGGTATAAGTCGGAGGCCAAGCGGTCTTAGGAAGACAAGGGT
>JAZNUD010000052.1:0-3955 GCA_045592085.1 Acutalibacteraceae bacterium
ATGCTGAGATAGCTGTCCTTTTCTCTGTCGGTTGCCCATTCGGTGTTGTCATCAGCCTGAGGATAAATGCTTTCCTCAAGGTAGTCTCCGTCTTTGAGAGTTGAGCAGCAGAAATAAACGATGTTTCCGCTCGGGTCGAACTGAACGTACAGCCTTGTTTTGAGGCTTTGAATATAATAGGCACTGTTCTTCTTGACAAACTCAAGCATTTCGGTGACAGTGGTTTCGGTGCCGTTTTCGTGCGTACTGACGTATCGGAAGGCGTCACTCGTGCTGTAATCAACGGTGTATTCCTTCATTGATTCCTCTTCAACAAATCTGAGAACAAAGCTGTTGGTTGTGTTTTTCTCAAACTGAATATCCGCGCCGTTGCTCTGCGACGCAAAAACTTCACGGGCCTTTTCTTCGTCCAGAGTGTAGTCGAAGCTTTCTGTCAAGGCAAATTCCGTAAGAATAAACGGGTCGAAGCCCGTTGCAATATAATCATCACCGAGGAAGAACTTTTCGGGGTCAGCGGCTTCAAGTGCTTTGTTATGTTCGGTTTCAAGCACCTGAACTTTATTTTTTACTGCGGAAATAACCGCATAAAGTCTCTTTACGCAGTCTGCGTAATTCTTTTTGTTAGTGGGTAAAACAAGCATATCTGCCGTTTTGGGCGGCTGCGTTGTTGTTTCGATATCGCCGTTATCCTTGCATCCGCTGCAGAAAACAAGCACTGCGGCAAATAAAACGGCAAAGAATTTTTTCATATTCAATCCTCACTCGAAAATATAAGGAGCAAAGCGGTCAATCTTTGCTCCCGATTTAAACGTATTGATTTATTTCTCGCTCAGAAGCTTTGCAAGCTCGTCCATAAAGGTGTTGATATCCTTGAACTGACGGTAAACCGAAGCGAAGCGCACATAAGCAACCTCGTCAAGGTCCTTGAGCTTATCCATTGCAAGCTCGCCGATTCTGACGCTCGTAACCTCACGGTCAAGCGAATTCTGGAGGGTGGTTTCGATTTCGTCAACAGCCTTTTCGATGCTTTCAAGCGAAACGGGTCTTTTTTCACAGGCTCGGAGCATACCGTTGAAAAGCTTATTTCTGTCAAAGACCTCTCTTGACTTATCCTTCTTAACAACGATAACGGGAACGCTTTCGATTATCTCGTAGGTTGTGAAACGCTTGAGGCAGCCGATGCATTCTCTGCGGCGTCGGATGCGCTCGCCTTCGTCGGTAGGTCTTGAGTCGATAACTTTACTTTCTTCAAAGCCGCAAAACGGACATTTCATTGGTTTAACACTCCTTTGAAATTTCTCATGACAAAATTATACCATATATTGAATTTTTTGCAAGTATTATTTCATTAAACCCTCAAGGTAGTGCATTGACTGCGCAAGCTCCTCGGGCTCGGAATAGTTGTGTCTGTAAAGCTCGATAACATAGTTACCCTTGTAGCCTGCTTTTTTCATTATCTCAAAGAGCTTTGCAAAATCAAACGTGCCCTTTGACGGGGGCAGACAGTCGAAGCCTTCCTTGTGGTCGCTCAGATGAACGTGAATGATATTCTCAGCGAATTCCTCTGCGAATTCAAGGGGATTGAAGCCTGCTCGGTTTGCCTGCTTGACGTCGAAAACCATTTTGAATTCGTTTCCCAGATACGCCCTCATTTCCTTCATAAATTCGGGATTCTCGCTCAGATGGTTGTTTACGTTTTCAGGGGTGACGGTAATGCCGGATTTCTTGCCCTCCTCAATCATCATTGCGAAACGCTCGAAATATTCCTCGTGCGAAATTCTTGCAGGAAGCTTCGAGCCGTGAATGACAAAAATCTCCGCGCCGAGAGCCGCAGCAGTTTCGAAACCCGTTTTGTAATACTCAAGCATATCGTAAAAACGCTGCTTATATTCGCTGAAAAGCATTGTGGTTTCGGAAAAAGACGTGAAAGGATGAACGGAAAGAATATTCATTCCGTACTTGTTTTTTATTTTATTTAGCTTTTGTGCGTAGCCGACTGTCAGCTCGCTCGGAGAATTGATGAATACCTCGCAGACTCTGACTCCGAGTTTTCCGATGATTTCAAGGCCGTCGCAGGGTGACAGGGGATAAAGACAGGATGATGAAACTCCGATTGACATTGCGTTCATTCCTTGCTGGTAAAATTTTTGATTTGAAACCGTTTTGCGTCGGGTGTATAATGTGATAAGAGGTGACGCTATGAAAAACATATTATCCCTGATTCATCCTACCTCAAGACACACCCTCGTTTCGGGCGGCATCGCCGTTGTGCTGACGGTAGCCGCTTCCGTACTTATGTATTTCGGCTCGGGTGTATGGTGGGATTATTATCGGGGTATGTATCTTGCGGATAAATTGCTTGAATATTCAAGGCCGATGTCCGTTGCGGTGAGCACAACTGCACTGTGTCTTGAATACCGCGCGAAAAAGGTTAATTAATTTTATCATATCAGCAAAATGAAATCAACAAAAAAGTCGGGGAAATGATTGGATTTCTCTCGACTTTTTCGTTTTAATGTGTTAAAATATTTTCAGCAGATTCCGATTTGATTATCTGGGAGGTATATCTGATGTTAAAAATAGCAATGCTTTCAAAATGGCACGTTCACGCAGAGGGTTACGCAAGGGACTTGCTTGCAACAGGCAAGGTTGAAATTACCTGCGTATGGGACGAGAAACCCGAAAGGGGAGCCGAATGGGCACAGCGTCTCGGTGTTGATTTTGTGCCTGATATCGACGTTCTTCTCGCAAGGGACGACGTTGATGCCGTATGCTGTGACACACCCACAACCATGCATACCGAAATTCTTATAAAAGCCGCAAAGGCAGGTAAGCATATCTTCACTGAAAAAACTCTTGCCTGCACCGTTAAGGAGTGCGAAGAGATTGCAAAGGCGATTGAAGAAAACGGCGTTAAGTTTGTTATTTCGATGCCCCATAAAGCCTGGCCCGTTGTCAAATTCGCAAAGGAGCATATTGCAAACGGCGATTTCGGTGTTGTTACAAACGTCAGAATCAGAAATGCTCACGACGGTGTCAGCGGCAAGTGGCTTCCCGATTATTGGTTTGTCAAGGAAGATTGCGCAGGCGGTGCGATGATGGACCTCGGCTGCCATCCGATGTATCTTCTTTCATATATCTGCGGTATGCCCAAAAAGATAACTGGTATTGCAAACTCCGTTATGGGCACTCCCGTTGATGAAAATGCCGTTTCCGTTATCGAGTTTGAAAGCGGAGCAATCGGCGTTTCGGAAACCTCGTTCCTCGCGTATTCCTCACCCTATACGATTGAAGTTCACGGCACGGACGGCATCCTTCTCTCGCAGGGCGGCGAAATAAAATACAAAACAAAAGAAACGGCAAAGCTTGTCAAGGGCTTCATTACTCCCGACAGACTTCCCGAAAGCAGTGAAAAACCGATTGACGCATTTGTTAACGCCTGCGTTGACGGCAAGGAAATCCCCGAGGAATACGGTGTTAAATCCGCAATTGACCTTGCAAGGCTTCTTGAAGCGACCTATGTTGCCTACGAAACGGGCAAAACAATAGAATTCTGAGGTGAAATCAATGAAAACAGAACTGCATTATTACGATATTTATCCGAAGGTCTTTCCCGTCGGTAAGGAAATTGAGATAACCGTCAAGCCGCTCGGCGACCACGCAAAATTCAAAAATCCAGAAAATCTTGCTCTCTATATCCTCGGAATTGAGGGCGGCGGCGCAAGAGATTATCCCTGGAGAAATAACAACAAGGCGGTTGATTTCATAATTGAAGAAGACGGCTCGGTTAAATTCAAGAATATTTTTGAAAGTGAACAGCAGTATTTTATCCGTTTCTGGGATAAAGAAACCGATAAAAGAATCGTTCAGCTCGGTGTTTATGCCGTTGCAGACGACCTTGTCGGCAGATACCCCTTAATCGGTGACCTGCATATGCATACCTGCCGCTCCGACG
>JAZNUD010000053.1:0-15312 GCA_045592085.1 Acutalibacteraceae bacterium
ATTGGAACGAATCCGAGCTTGAAAATGATGATTTGCAGGATTACAAGGCAAAGGCGGAATTTTATATCCGTCAGCATCAGGATAACGAGGTTATTGCGAAGCTGAAGAGCAACGTTCCTCTTAATACAGACGATGTAAAAGCTCTCGAAGAAATTCTCTGGAGCGAAGTCGGCTCGAAAGAAGATTATGAAGCAAACTACGGCGCCGCGCCTCTCGGTGAATTCGTCAGAGGTATTGTCGGTCTTGATATGAATGCCGCAAAGGAAGCTTTTGCAGAGTATCTTAACAGTTCAAGTCTTGACAGCAGACAGATTTACTTCGTCAATCAGATTGTTGAGTATATTGTCCACAACGGTATGATGAAAGATCTTTCTGTGCTTAAAGAAACACCATTCTCCGACCAAGGCAGTATCGTTGATATCTTCACAGATGTTTCTGTGTGGCTCGGAATCAAAAAAGTAATTGATCAAATAAATGCAAATGCGGCGGCTTAAAATTTCTATTCAGAAAAGAGATGTCCTATGAAAAAAATTATCGCATTATTATTGGCATCAATAATGATAATTTCATCGTTTGCAACAACAGTGAGTGCTGTTTCAATCAGCGAATCCAAAGAGGCACTCAGAGAGCAGTTTGAATACGGAAAGGGTCCGAAAGCGGGTCTTTATTCCGTTGACTACCGCTATTATTCACCCGTAAAAGGCGATGAAGATACAAAATATCCCCTTGTTATCTGGGCACACGGTCATTCTCACGGTCAGTATGATGGCTTTCAGATTAAATCAAACGATATCGTCAACTGGTCATCGGATGAGTATCAGTCCCGTTCCGAAAACGGATTTTATATTATGGCTGTAAGGTCACCGGAACACATCGGACTATCTTGGGATGATGATATGATTGCACCCCTAAAAGTGGCTATTGACGATTTCATCGAAAAGAACCGTGAGCACATTGACGTAACAAAAATCTATATGGGTGGTTTTTCTCTCGGTGGTATGATGACGTATAAAATGGCAATCAATTATCCTGATATGTTTGCCGCAATCTTTCCTGTTTGTCCTTATATCTCGGTTTCTGAGCAGGATGCAAAAAGCTTTGCAGACGTTCCCGTTTGGATGATCGCAGGCAAAAAAGACCACCTTGTCAGCTACAGCGGAACGGTTAACAACTGGGAGAATATTTGCTCAACATCAAACGTTTTGCAGGAATGCAGATTTTCAACTTTGAGCAAGGTTTGCCTTCCTGACGGTTCACGAGCTCCGACAGAGCATTATTCATGGGAAGCTGTAACGGCAGATATGTTCACCACGGATAACGGAGCTTATCCTCATATGGCAACTGTTGACGGAAACGGAAACGAGGTTGTTCTTTCGTATCCTGAAGGAATGATTTCGTGGCTGATGGATCATTCTTCGCATTATAATCCCGAAACAGACAACAGCGAAATCAAGCCTGTATTCAACATTCTGAATATAATCAAGGCTCCGATTATGACAGTCTACATTATATTCAGAAACTTAGTCAGACCGATTTTTGGTTAACAGTCAAGAAAGCCCGTCTTTACGACGGGCTTTTGTGCGCTACAGAGGCCATATTGCTTAATTCACGTTAAAGATTGTGCGCTTTAGAACGTGACGTGAGCCGTAAAATCAGATATAATGTTCTACAGAAGAAACATTAATTGTTGGAACGGAGATCGTATGGGTTTTATTGAAGATTTATATTATGAGAATATTGACGCTCAGGCGTATAGTCCTGAATTCGGTGCAGAATTGAAACAGAAACTCAACGAGCTCACCGAACTTGAAAAACAAATCTCCGATAAACTGTCAGGCGAAGAAAAGGATTTATTTCTGAAATACACAGACAAGTATATTGAATTTACCGCCAGAAGTCTTACCGATGCTTTTGTTTCCGGTTTCCGTCTTGGTGCAAAATTCACACACGACACATTCATATAAAAATCCCTTCCTCCTTTCATTTGAGGGTCATGACATATCAAGCTCCGCAGAGTTTTCCTGCGGAGCTTGTGTGTTTTCGGTATGCAACCTGTTGCAAAGGAACTCTTTTGTGATATAATGTGATTATTATAATTCAACGATGGGATTGAGATAAAATGGTTCTTTTTCGTTTTTTGCTTGCATTGCTGACGGTTTTCGGGACTTTGTTTCCGAGTGCAGGTCTGAATTTTGAATATAAGCATCTGCCGATTGAGTTTGAGATTGAGTCTGTGAGCGATATATATGTTCCTGCGGATAACAACGCAAACGTGGTTGAATACCCCTCAATCATAAAGCTTCGCCATCATAAGAACGAAGCTGATAACGGCAAGTTGCTCGCAACGTTTGAGAAGTGGGGCGACACTTATCCCATATACGAGAGCAACGATGATGCTGAAACGTGGCAATACGTCTGCACGGTGAAAGACAACCTTAACGAAGGCTACTGGAACGAATGGATGCCGTTCCTTTATGAGTTACCTGCGGATATCGGCGATTTTGAAAAGGGCACGGTCATTCTTGCCGCAACGTCAATATACGGCGAAGGCGTTACCGACAGCACGATAACTTTTTATTCAAGCAACGATGCAGGTAAATCGTTCAACGCTTTCTGCAACGTTGATAAGGCAGGCGGAATAGATTGGGGAGTATGGGAGCCGTATTTGATTTATGAGGAAGAAACAGGCAGACTTTTCTGTTTCTATTCAGACGATTCCGACCCAGAGCATTCGCAGAAGCTCGTTTACAAATACACAACCGACCTTGTCAACTGGAGCGAAAAATTTGAGTGCGTTGCGTGCTCCGATTCTTCACTCAGACCGGGTATGGTTTCAATTGCTAAAATGGGCAACGGCGAATATTTAATGGTTTATGAGATGGTCGGTATTTTTATGAATCCGATTTATTGCAAGAGAACGGCCTCTCTTGATGATTGGGGCGACGTTTCGGATTACGGCAAGATAGTCTCCGCAGGCGGCAAAACTTTCGGCTCATCTCCTTACGTTGCGTGGTCACCCGTCGGCGGTGAATGCGGAACACTTATTGTCACAGGCCGACACGCTATCAGAGGCGAAAGTGACACGGGTGCAGATATGTTCATCAGCTTCGATTACGGCAAAACCTTTGCTCCGATTGATAATCCCATTCCGTATCAGACCGATGAACCTTTCGTAAAATGCGGTTACAGTCCGTCGCTCTTTTTCTCGGAGGACGGAACAACGCTTTACTACGTCAACAACCCTCCGTGTTATGAATCATCCTATAAGATAACGGTTGCAAAAATCAGAATTTCAGAGCGGTTAAAGGATAATCGGAATAATACTGCGCGATAAATTTTCGGATAGTGAGCGCGGAATTATCATTGACACGGGTTGCTTTTTGTTTTATCATTATAAAAAATAATCGGAGATGATTTTATGACTGCCACGTTCGGAACTGTTTACGTTATTTTCAAGAAATGCGTTTCGCTGATAGCTGCAATTATGCTTCTTGTTGTCGGCGCTGACGAAAAGAATACCCCTGCACCTGTCGGAGCAGATGTTATTTCGAAGAACACCTATGTTTTATATGATTATCATATGACCTCTCAGGGTGTTACAAATGACGGCGAATATTTTTATTTCAGCGGCAAAAAGAATCTGGGCAAGGCTGACGTTGAAACAGGAGAGATATTTCGCATCACCACAAATGCAATTCCCGATGAACTCGAAGAAATGGGTTACGATCACATCGGCGGACTGAGCTGCTACAACGGAATTGTCTATGCAGCTGTTGAAGACGGCCCTGATTATGAGCGCTCGTGCATCGTGCTTTATGATGCCGAAACGCTGAAATACACAGGAAAATATTATCCGCTTCCTTATGACCTTCACAAAGAAGGCGTGCCCTGGTGTGCGGTGGACGTTGAAAAGAATTATATCTATACAGCCGAATGGACAAACGCAACCGTTCTCAACGTTTTTGACCTCGGCACGCTTGAACTTGTCAAAACCGTTCCTCTTTCACAGCCCGTTGACAGAGTTCAGGGCGCAGAAATGTTTGACGGTAAGCTTTATATGTCCTGCGATGAGCTTGACGGCAACAAGCATATTTACTGTGTTGACGTTGAAAACGGCGACGTTCAGGTTGTATTCACAAGAAACGTCGGCGCAGAGATCGAGGCTGAAGGCATGACTGTCTATGCCGACGAAAACGGCGAACCTGTTTTCTGCGTTCTCGACAGAGGTGCACGCCGCCAAAGCTGCAATCTTACAAGATACACACTTGCTGATTGATTGAAAATGTCAATATTTTGTCAACAAGTCAGGATATCTGAGCTTTTTCGGGTTCGGTTACAAACTGCGGCAAGTTACGGCAAACACCTTTTTATTGACTTTTTGACCGTTTGTCAACATCAATCTTAGCGATTTTACAGACTACGGCAGGTTATGACAGGAAAAAACAAGATACTTTAATCACACTCAAGTTCTCAAAGAGATAATTTTTCCCGAATGGGGATTATCGAAAACCCTTGGAATCTCAACGGTTCCAAGGGTTTATTTGTTTATATCAAAGATTTGCCGTTTGTATGTGGAAATTTATATACTGATGTGTTATAGTTAAAAAAGAAACAAAAGGAAAATAAGGGGGTGACCATACGAAACACTGCGGAACGCAAAGAATAGAGACGGATAGATTGATTTTGAGAAGATATGTGAGTGAAGACGCTCCTGCTAAGTTCAAAAACTGGACCTCGGATTCGGAGGTTACAAAATTTTTAATGTGGAAAACTCATCCGAGCCAAGAATATACACAAGGCATAACAGATGAATGGGTGAAACATTATTCTGATGATAAATATTATCATTGGGCAATTGTACTGAAAGAGAATGGTGATGAGCCTATTGGTGACATAGCTGTTGTGCAAATGAATGAAGAGGTATCCTCTGTACATATCGGATATTGCATCGGAAGAAAATGGTGGCATCAGGGAATTACCTCGGAAGCTCTTAAGGCGGTTATGGATTTTATGTTTGATGTTGTAGATGTAAGGCGAGTTGAAGCAAGACACGATCCGAGAAATCCGAATTCCGGCAAGGTAATGAAAAAGTGCGGAATGAAATATGAGGGCACGTTGCGCAGTTCTGATTGGAATAATCAAGGTGTTTGTGATGCTTGCTATTATGCGCTGTTGAAATCAGAACGATGAGTTCTGCACCATCACAGCGTGGCGGAATTAATGATAATTATTGTTATGAAAAGGAGTAACTATGGACTTTATAAAGCTTGCAACCGACAGATATTCGGTGCGTAAATTCAGTGAAAAGCCTCTTGAAAAAGAGGTTATCGAAAAAATTCTTGAAGCGGGACATATTGCGCCTACGGGCTGCAATTATCAGCCGCAGAGGATTCTTGTCATCAACAGTGAAGATGCTCTCGCAAAGCTGAAAGACTGCACTCGCTGTCATTTTGATGCCCCCTGCGCCATGCTTATCTGCTACAATAAGGACGAGTGCTGGACAAGACCCTATGACGGTGCACAGTGCGGAATCGTTGATGCAAGCATCGTCACAACCCATATGATGCTTGAGGCTGCAGAGCTCGGCATCGGCTCGACCTGGGTTATGCATTTCAACCCCTTCAAGATGCGTGAAGCGTTTGAGATTCCCGAAAATATCGAGCCCGTTGCGCTTCTTGTGATGGGCTACGCCGCACCCGATGCCGTACCCAACGAAAGACACTCGGTTTACAGACCTATGGAAGAAACGGTAAGCTATAATAAATTCTGATAAAAAGCCAACCCCAACGGCCTGTATAATTTATTGTATAGTCACTGTTGGGTAGAAAGGAGTGTGCGGATTTGGTAAAGAAAATTCTCGGCGTTGCAGGCGGTATCGTCGGCGGAATTGCAGGTGCGGTGGTGCTTTCTGCGGCGGTTTATATGCCGTTTGTCATCAGCGATGCATGTAAAAAATACAGGGACAAGTGTGAATATCTTCTCATACTCGGCGGCAACGTTATCGGTGCTGATACCCCGAGTGCCCAGCTTCTTGAAAGAATGAAATCCGCCGCCGTTTATCTGAAGGAGAATCCCGAAACCGTTGCCGTGCCCTGCGGCGGATGCTTCAGGGAAGGGCAGAAGAAATCCGAGGCGGAGATAATTGCGGCTTATCTGATTGAGCAGGGTATTGCTACGAAAAGAATCATTCTTGAGGATAAATCCACCACGACCTATGAGAATTTTGAATTCGGCACAAAGATTATTGAAAATCACGCGCAGAAGCCTCTTGATGAGCTGAAAATTGCGTTTCTTTCATCGGATTATCACCTGCACAGAGCGGCGATTATTGCAAAGCGGTGTGGCGTGAAGGACTGCGGCAGGGTTTCAAGTCCGACCCCCGGCAAAGCATTGCCGAGATATCTGCGTGAATACGTTGTAGCGGTTGATCTTCTCTACCGCAGTTTGTTAAAAAAATAAGCGAAAAATAACGGCGGAATCCGATAGGAAACCGCCGCTTTTTGTTTGTTATTTAATAATTCCGAGAGCCATAAAGAGCGCTCTGAAAAGGAGCTTGAAGAAATCAAAAATACCGTTAACGTCAATCATATTTTCGGTTTTGTCGCCGGGCTTGATGTTTCCTTTGCCCTCGATGGGTGTGCCGTCGTAGTCCGAGGTGTGACTTGTGAGCCACGAAATCATACCGTCGGGATAAGCGAGCTCAACGGTATTGCCGTTGCCGTCAACCGTTGACATATAAGGATATGCGCCGTTTTCAGCGGAGAACATATCGTGGTTGATGGCGTACCAGACGTGATGGCTGCTTGAGGTTTTTGTGCCGTCCTCGTAGCATACCTTCGTGAGGGTTGAAAAACGGCAATCTTCGGGATTGTTTGATGCTGCAACGATTTTCTCCCATGTAGGTGTAACTGCCATATAGTAGTTTACAAGGGGGTCACGCTTGCTTGAGGTAAGCCAGACAGGGACGTCTGCGATGTATTCGCAAAGCTCCTCGGAGGGCGACCATGCGGGACAGATGGGGAATGCGGCGGCAAACATATCGGAATATGCCACAGCCATCTTGAGTGTCATCTTACCGCCCATTGAATAACCGCCGATATAGATTCTCGTCAGGTCAACGTTTTCCTTGTTTTTGGCAATGAAATCGTCGATTGCGGCACGAAGGGGTTCAAGCATATCGTCGCTCCAGAAATGACCGTTTTCTTCTCTTGAGCGTGCGGCGAGAATGAATGCACCGCCTGCAGGCTTGAATCTTGCCTGGAATTCGTCACTTGCCCAGTAAGCAACGTTGCTCTTTTTAACGGGTTTGCCGACCTCGGAGCCGTCGCCCATACCGTGAAGCCAGATGACGAGAGGATACTTTGCCGTATCGTTTTCCTTGACGGGTGAAAAATAGCTGTAATCGATTGAATAATCACCCTCAACGGGGCCTTCGCCTGCAACGAATTCTGCTCTCAGAGCTTCAATTCCGCTGTCAAACGAAACGGCGAATGCGCTTGTGCAGAGAGAAAAAATGCAGGTCAGTGCGAGAATAACGGAGATAAATTTTTTCATTTTTACACCTCTTTCTTGATTTGCTGTAGGCTTTGATTTAAAAGTAACATATCAGCGAGATTTTTTCAAGAAAAATTTAAAAATATTGGTTTTGCAATTCCCATAATTACCCTTTTCTATTGACTTGCATTGTTTTATTGTGATATTATTAATACAATTATGAATTTAGGAGTGATATCTTTGAATTTTCAGGATTTCAGAACCAGTCCCGTAATTCTTGCGGTTGCTCTGGGCATCGTAGTGTTTGTTCTTGCCCAGTCAGTTTTCTTCCTTGTCAAGTCGTGGAAGAAGGGCAAGGAGCTCGGAATTTCGGCAGAAACACTTAAAAACACAGCCGTAACAAGCGCACTTTTCACTGTTGCTCCCGCAATTTCAATTCTTGCAACGGTGCTTGTGCTTGCAAACGCACTCGGCATTGTCCTTCCCTGGATAAGACTTACCGTTATCGGTAACCTTGCATATGAAACAACCGCCGCACAGACGGCTCTTGATTTCTGGGGCGCAACAATCAACAACGCAGTTGAAGACAAGCAGCAGTTTGCAACCATCGCATGGGCAATGACCCTCGGCAGCATTGCGCCGCTTATTCTTGTTCCCTTCCTTTGCAAGAAGCTCCAGAAGAAGGTCGGCGACGTTGTAAATAAGAACGAGAAAACCCAGAAGCTCGGCGATGCCATTTCAGCCGCAGCATTTATCGGTATCGTTTTTGCCTTTGTTGCACGTGAAATCAACGGCTACACCGCAACAACAATCACTCAGGCCGCAGCAGACGGCTCGGTTGAAAAAATCAAGCAGATTTCGGGCTCGTCGGGTGCAATGTCAATCTTTGTTCTTCTTGCATCGATGATTCTTCTTGTTGTTCTTGAAGCTCTCTGCAAGGCGTTCAAGCTCGAAAAGCTCCAGTCCTTTGCAATGCCTCTTGCAATGTTTGGCGCTATGGGCATCGCAATCCTGCTCACAAACGTTCTTCCTCCCGAAATCGTAAATCACGGTTGGTATGAGGTCGGAACAGTTATTTCCGCAAATTAAGAGAAAGGAGAAATGAATCATGCAGAAAACTTATTTTGATAAAGTTCATACCTGGGGAATTCTCTGGAATATCGGCGCATTGATCACTCTCCTCGGAGCTCCCGTTATTATCTGCCTTGACCTTGGTGTAGGCCCTGACTTCGGCGCAATGAAGGTTGTTATGCCCAAGCTTATGGCTCTCTATTGGCTGACCGCAATCGTTGAGGTTATAACCTACGTTCCTCTTCTCGGTGCAGGCGGTACATACCTCAGCTTCGTTACGGGCAACATCTCAAACCTCAAGCTTCCCGTTGGTCTTAAGGCAATGGAAAATGCAGGCGTAAGAGCCAACACAGAGGAAGGCGAAGTTGTTTCAACAATCGCAATTGCGGTTTCATCAATCGTAACAACCGTTGTTATTGCTGTCGGTGTGCTTGTTTTCTCACCCGTTCTCGGCAAGCTTACAACAGGCGTATTCAAGCCTGCGTTTGATTTTGTTCTTCCCGCTCTCTTCGGTGCACTCGCTGCAAGCTATTTCGCCAAGCACCTCAAGCTCTGCGTAGCTCCTCTTATCGCAGGTGTTGTCGTTCTCATTTTCTCACCCGCAATGGGTGCAGGTACACTTATGTTCATCACAATTGTTGCGGCAGTTGCAGGCGTTGGTGTTTTATATAAGTTGAAATGGTTATAATAATGTCGGTATCGGCAAATTATGTTGTGCAAAATCACACTTGATATTCGACCCGATTTGTTATAAAATACAGAAGTTGGATAAAATTTACTCTTTCTGAAAGGAGAAAACCACTATGATTAACTATTCCCGCGAAGTTCAGGAAATGTGCTGCGTAGCCAAGGGCCCCAACCACGGTCCCGCTCCCATCCCCGAAGAGGGCAAATGGGTCAAGGCTTATGAAATCAAGGATATTTCCGCTTTCACACACGGCGTTGGCTGGTGTGCTCCTCAGCAGGGCGCTTGCAAGCTTTCACTTAACGTTAAGGAAGGCATCATTGAAGAAGCTCTTGTTGAAACAATCGGCTGCTCAGGTATGACTCATTCCGCAGCTATGGCTGCTGAAATTCTTCCCGGCAAAACACTCCTCGAAGCTCTCAACACAGACCTTGTTTGTGACGCTATCAACACAGCTATGAGAGAGCTCTTCCTTCAGATTGTTTACGGTCGTTCACAGTCCGCTTTCTCAGACGACGGTCTTTCAGTCGGTGCAGGTCTTGAGGACCTCGGCAAGGGCCTTCGTTCACAGGTTGGTACAATGTACGGCACAAAGGTTAAGGGCGTTCGCTATCTTGAAATGGCTGAAGGCTACGTAACAAGACTTGCTCTTGATGCTGACGATCAGGTTATCGGCTATGAATTCGTTTCACTCGGCAAGATGACCGATTTCATCAAGAAGGGCGACACACCCAACGATGCATACAACAAGGCTATGGGCACTTACGGCAGATTTGCAGATGCCGCTAAGTATATCGACCCCAGAAAAGAATAATTAGTAAGAGGAGGATATTACAATGGCATTATTTGAAAGCTACGAAAGACGCGTTGACAAAATCAATGCTGTTCTTGCAGAATATGGCATTTCTTCAATTGAAGAATGTAAGGAAATCACTCTTGCTAAGGGTGTTGACTGCGACAAAATCGTTAGAGAAACTCAGCCCATCTGCTTCGAAAACGCTGTTTGGGCTTATACAGTAGGCTGCGCTATCGCAATCAAGAAGGGCTGCGTTAAGGCTGCTGACGCCGCTGCCGCTATCGGTATCGGTCTCCAGGCATTCTGCATCCCCGGTTCAGTTGCTGATAACAGACAGGTTGGTCTCGGCCACGGCAACCTCGGCAAGATGCTTCTTTCCGATGAAACAGAGTGCTTCTGCTTCCTTGCAGGTCACGAATCCTTTGCTGCTGCTGAAGGCGCAATCAAGATTGCTCTTAACGCAAACAAGGTTCGTTCAAAGCCTCTCCGCGTTATCCTTAACGGTCTCGGCAAGGATGCCGCTATGATCATTTCAAGAATCAACGGCTTCACATACGTTCAGACAGAGTTTGATCCCTATTCGGAAACAGTTAAGGTTGTTGAAGAAAAGGCATATTCAAACGGCCCCAGAGCAGACGTTAAGTGCTACGGCGCTGACAACGTTCCCGAAGGCGTTGCTATCATGAAGCTTGAAAATGTTGGCGTTTCCATCACAGGTAACTCAACCAACCCCACAAGATTCCAGCATCCCGTTGCAGGCACATACAAGAAGTGGTGCAATGAAAACGGTGTTAACTATTTCTCAGTTGCATCAGGCGGCGGCACAGGCCGTACTCTTCATCCCGACAATATGGCAGCAGGTCCTGCTTCCTACGGTATGACAGACACAATGGGCCGTATGCACTCCGACGCACAGTTTGCAGGTTCCTCATCAGTTCCCGCTCACGTTGAAATGATGGGTCTCATCGGTATGGGTAACAACCCCATGGTTGGTGCTACCGTTGCTTGCGCAGTTGCAGTTGAAGAAGCAGCGAAGTAAGAATGATATAATTAAATCCCTGTTCTTCTTGTGAGAGCAGGGGTTTATTGGCTTTTTTAGAGAAAATTGATATAATTAAAAAGGAATTGATTATGCAAACGAAAGGTGTGAAAATATGTTTTTGGCGATTAAGTCAATTGTTTTAAGTATCTTCGAGATTATAGCAACAAACATTATGGAATTTTTCGGAAAAACTCCGATGTTTGATTTTGATTACAGTTTTCCGTTCAAGGCACTTTTTGCGGCAATTGAAACAATATTAGGTTTGTAATTAGGCTTTAACCCTGTTCTCCTTGTGAGAGCAGGGATTTTTGCTTTTTCATTGATTTATTCACAAATTTATGGTATTTTGATATCAGCAAATGAAATGGCGGTGATATTATGAGCAAAATTATAAAATCGTTTCTTGCAGGTTTGTGTTTGCCCTGCCTTGCGGCGATGGGTACACCTCACAAATGGAAATCCGCAAAATTTGAGAGGGAGGCACCAGCTCCGCTGAAATTCGGTGCGGACGGCAAATTCAGAATCCTGCATCTGACGGATATCCATGACGTTGAGCCCGAAATGGACGATGATGAAAACAGAGAAATCCCCGAAAGCAGGGACAGGGAAACAATCAACGTTATCGAAACGCTCGTTGCGAAAACGAATCCCGACCTCGTTGTTTTCGGCGGCGATAATATAAGCGGTTACTGGGAAGAATTCACCTATGACCTCGTTAAAAGCACGATTGAAAAAATCACAAAGCCGATAAGAGAGAGAAATATTCCGCTCTGCGTTGTTTTCGGCAACCACGACGGCGAAGAGGGCTTCCATACCGAGTTTCAGATGATGCAGTATATGGAATATCCCAATTGCCGTTCAAATCTCAACGATGCCGACGTTTACGGCTGCGGCAACTGCTGTGTTACAATCAAAAGCTCAACCTCCGACAAGGATGCTTTTGCAGTCTGGCTGATTGATTCCAACGATTATCAGCGCAAGGCTGACGGCGATTTTGCGTATGACTGTGTGCATCCCGACCAGATTGAATGGTATGAGAAAAGGGTATCCGAGCTTAAATCTGCAAACGGCGGCGAGCCCCTGCCTTCGATTCTCTTTCAGCATATGCCTGTCCGGCAAATGCTTGACGGCTTTGAGGAGGTAACGGCAGAGGATGATTATACCTTTGAGCGTGACGGGAAATATTTTCGCTTCGGTCACGAAATAATTGAGGGCAGAATCAGGGAAAAACCGTGTCCGCCCAATCCCGAAAAGGATTACAGAGAGCAGTTTGAAAGCTGGAAGAAAACGGGCGGTATTGCCGCGGCGTTCTTCGGCCACGACCACGTGAATGATTTCCATATAGTTATCGACGGAATAAATCTCTATCAGACACTCGGCGCAGGTTATTTTACTTACGGTCTTGAGCACGGCGGCAGGCTCATCGTCCTTGACGAAAACAACCCTTACGAAATATATACGGAATCGCTTGAGGTCGGGAGAATAACTGATACCGAAATTTAAGAGTTTATTAATTTACTATCATAACCATTGACACTTGAATGATAATGTTATAAAATTAAATCGCAAAATTATACATAAAGGGGCAAAAGTATGAAAAAGATTATTGCTGTTTTATCTGCACTTGCAATGGTATTTGCATTTGCTGCCTGCAACAAAAACGATAACAAACCCGATGAAACAAAGCCGACCGAAACCGTAAGTCAGCAGGAGTCCGTTTCCGATAAAACCGAGGTGCCCGTAACCGATGCAAACGGCGAAAACGTAACTTCTTCTGAAAATCAGAGTGAGATTGCAAGCGAGCCTGTTTCGCTTCCCGATGACCCTTCGCAGTGGACAGACGAACAGATTGTTGAATTCTATAAGGCTGCAGCCGTAAAATCTCATCCCAACGCAAAGCATTCGCAGACAATGACTCTCGACAGCATTGTTATCGGTGAAGGCGGCGGCGTCGGCGGATTTATCATCGATAAGGTTGCTATGCCTGCAATCAACGGCGTTCTCAAGAAGAATTCAACCGATTTTGACGGTATCACGGGCGGCTACAAAGACCTCGTTGTTACCGATGCAAAGTCACTTAAAGCATATAAGAGCGGTAACTACACCGTTATCGAAATGACGATGAAAGACCAGATTGACGGCAAGCACGGTCATAATATGAGCGGTACGGTCGGTCACGCAATCACCGTTCTCGGTGACATTTCCGTTGCAGTTGCGGAATTCCCTCAGTTTAAGATTGATACGGATAACGCAGATATCAAAATTCACTATAACTCTGCCACCGTTAAGGTTAAAATCAATCAGAACGGTGTGATTGAAAAAGGCACGTGGAAATACGTTGCAAGCGTTGATATCAGGAATCTCGGCCTTAACTTCAAGGATGCCACAACCAAAGACCTTGTAGTCAAAAAGGCTGCGGCAGATATCGGATATGATATCGTTCTCGGCGGCGGATTTTAATTATTGAGTTTAAAAGCAGGGCTGAAATCAGCTCTGCTTTTTTTAATTACCTCTTGTTTATTGCGGTGAAAATGTTATAATGTAACGGAAAGAAAATGGAAAAGGGTGTTGACTATGGTAACGGCAACAAAACTTTCTTCCGAATGGATTTATAAATTCTACCGTGAACTCGATAAAAACGGCGTTGAAAACCACGCTCTGCTGATTGAGCAGGGCGGTGAAATACTTTTCGAGGAGTATGCGTCGCCCTACGGTGCGGATATGCCGCACACACTTTTTTCCGTCACAAAATCAATCGTTGCAACGGCAGTCGGATTTGCTCTTGAAGAGGGACTTTTCACCCTCGATTCAAGAATTCTGCCGTTTTTCCCCGAATATAAGCATTGCGAAAGCGATGAATGGAACAACGTTTCGGTGCGCTCGCTCATAACGATGAAAAGCAACAAGGAGTTCAGCTTCACGCAGGATATGACGGGCGATTATGTTGAAATATTTATGAAAGCCCCGTTCAGGAAAAAGGACAGAGGTTTCCTTTACAGCAACAATGACGTTCACGTTGTTGCGTCCCTGATTCAGCGCCTGACGGGTATGAGCCTTGCGGATTATCTTATGCCCCGTCTGTTTGAACCGCTCGGCATTTCAAAGCCACAATGGGAAACCGACGCAAAGGGCGAATGCATCGGCGGTACGGGTGCGTATCTGACCGCCCGTGACCTTGCGAAAATCTGCCGATGCTATGCAGACGGCGGTATTTATAACGGCAGGCAGGTTATCCCCGAAAAATGGGCGAGAGAGGCAACGAAGCTTCAGGTACCTCTTTCGGGCAGGGATAACGAGGACGGCTACGGATATCTTTTCTGGACGAAGGACGGAACGTTCAGTATGAACGGAATGTTCGGACAGCTTGTCACGTATTTTCCGCAGCATGATGCGGTTATCGTCAGCCTTAACTGCATTGTCAACGATACCGTACACAACTCTCTGGTAAGAGACGTGCTTACGAAAGCGTTTGATGGTGTTTCCGATTCCGAATGGGACGAAAAACTGCGCAGTTACCTTGACGGCAGGGGAGTGAAGCCCGTTGAATGCAAGGGTATGCCCGAAATTCCCGAAGGCAAAACCTTTTACCTTACCCCTGCGTGCGATGCGGTTGCGAAAGCCGCATTTCCCGCAAGCCTTATTCCACGTTCGCTTACATCAAGCTTTGCAACAAGACCGAAAGAAAATCTCAACAGACTTTCCTTTGAGAAAACCGATGACGTCTTAACCGTCAGATGGTTTGAGGAGGATGATGAGGTTGTTGTCAGATGCGGACTTGACGGCAAGGCACGCACGTCCGAATGCAGCATAAAGGGCTATAAATATACCGTCTGGGCGTATGCTTACTGTGAAAACGGTATTCTCAAAGCGGTTGTAAAGCCGCTGAACACTCTTTCAACGCAGTATCTTACATTTGATTTTGCCGAAAACGAGGTTCATATTAAGTTTGAATGCACTCCGAGCTTTACCGAATTCATCAGCCATAACGTTAACGAAAGCTCAATCGTCAGAAACAGCGGCATTTTTAAAGGCACAATGGAAAAAACAGTTAAAGCGTTGCTTATGACGCTTGAAAAACCGATGATATTCAAATCAAAATGAGGAATTTCTTATGAGAAAATGGAATTTTTACACGTCAAAGGAAATAAAACCGAGAGGCTGGCTCAAAAGACAGCTTACGATTCAGGCTCTCGGATTAAGCGGCAATCTTGATCTTATCTGGCC
>JAZNUD010000054.1:0-7966 GCA_045592085.1 Acutalibacteraceae bacterium
CAAGGTTTTTCCCGCCGGAAAAGAGATTACAATAACAATCAAACCTCTCGGTGCTCACGCCGAATGCAAGGACCCCGAGAAGATTTATCTTGCAATTTACGGCCTTGACGACGGTAATCCCAGAGACTATCCTTACAGAAAGAACGGCACTCAGGTTCCTTTCACATTTGACGGAAAAGACCTTAAATTCACCTATATATTCCCGCGCGAGCAGCAATATTATGTCAGGATTTTTGATAAAGAGACAAACAAAAGACTTCTTCAGATGAGCGTTTATGCTCTTGACGAAGACCTTTGCGGCAGATATCCGCTCATCGGTGACCTTCATATGCATACCTGCCGCTCAGACGGAAGACAGGCGCCCGCAATCGTCAGCGCAAACTACAGAAAGCATGGCTACGATTTCTTTGCAATCACCGACCACGAGCGTTATTATCCCTCGCTTGAGGCAATCAACGCTTATAAGGGCGTTCCGATTGAATTCAACATCTGTCCCGGTGAAGAGGTACATATGCCCAGAGATAACCCGGAATTCGGCTGTGACCCGCATATCGTTAATTTCGGCGGAAATTATTCGGTAAACGGTATCGTTGATGAATCCGATCAGATTATCGAAGCTGGTGAAGCAAAAGAGCTGCGCTCTTTCAACGGCGCGGAATGCCCCGACGTTATAACGGCGGATGAATACAGAAAAGAAGTTCTGGCCCTTGCCGAAACTCTCGATATTCCCGAGGGTATTGAAAAGTTTACCTATGCAGGTATGGTATGGGTATTCAACCATATCAAAAAGGCAGGCGGTCTCGGCATATTCTGCCATCCCTATTGGATTTCAAACGTTAACCACGTGCCCGAAAACATTGTTGAATATCTTATGGAAAAACAGCCGTTTGATGCGTTTGAGGTTCTCGGCGGCGAGAATTATTATGAGCAGAACGGCTTCCAGACTCATAAATACTATGATGACAGAGCAATGGGCAGGAAATATCCCATCGTCGGCAGCACCGACAGCCACAGCTCGGTCAATAATGAAAATGCCTACGTTGCTTCAACAATGGTATTCTCACCTGCAAACGAAAAGGATGCAATCATTGCATCAATCAAGGATTTCTATTCCGTTGCAATTGACGGCATCAGCAAGGAATTCCGACTTGTCGGCGACCTCCGTCTCTCAAGATATGCTTGCTTCCTTCTCAAGGAATATTTTCCGCTTCACGATGACCTCTGCTATGAAGAGGGCAGAGCAATGAAGGATTACGTCTGCGGAATCGAGGGAGCAAAGGAAACCCTTGAATTCATCAGCGGAAGAGTAAAGAAGCAGAGAGAAAAATATTTCGCATTCTGAACATAAAAATGCCCGAAGCCTTAGCGGTTTCGGGCTGTTTTTTATTTGATATAATCTTCCTTGACCGCACACACGTAGAAGATACCGTAGCTTTTGTATTTTGCATTCTGCGGTGCATCGGGAAGCTCAACGAGAAACTTATAGCAGGGGATGAAGAATTCACCGTCGCTTTTGTAAATCAATTCCGATTTGACAATGAAATTCTCACCTTTTATTTCATAGGGTACGTTTGAAAAATAATCACCCTCAAGCAATTCTTTTTTTGCGTCGCTTTCAGATTTGACGGGATAATCTCCGATTTTTTCGGAAGAAATCAGCGAATCGCAAATATGAATCGAATAAAGATTACCGCTGTCATCAATCCTGAATTCGGCATATTGCAGGCTACTCCTCATTACGTCATCTTTCTTGTTTCCCGAGGAATCATAGGCTCTGTAAATATAAATATAAGAACAGTCGGCAAGCATTTCCCGTGAAGTGATGAAATCGGGGCTTTTAAAATTAATGAATTCTGATATGAAGGGTGAGAAAATATCGCTGTAATGCTCAATAATTTTTTCTCTGTTTTCTTTTTCTGACGGGTCAAAGTCATAATCAACCCTGTGCGGCTTTGAAAACACCGCCGTTACTCCGCCTGCCGCATTGACAATAATTGAGCCGCTTTCTGATTCTGTGGTTATGTTGTAAACAAAATCGTTTTCATATCCGCCGTAAAGGTCGTTGGCATAAGATTTTGTTTTGGTGTCAATTGAAATACCCGTTAATTCTGATGTCTTTTGCAGTCTTTCCTCAAGCTGACTCTCCGTCAGGGCGCCGGGAGTACCTTTTTCATCGTGACAGTTGTCGGTATAAACAGGCATTGTTATGAATCTGTGATTGACGGTATATCCGCTTTCGTATTCCTCGATATTGTCGAGAAATTCTCCTTCATACCCCATTGAATAATCGGAAAACTGAACGGATAATTTTGTCAGCTTCGGATTGGATAAAGAGTTATAACCGAGCACCGAAACCGCAACAAGTGCAAGGCAGGCAGCAATTGCGATTGCAGGCTTCAGAAAAATATTTTTCTTTTCTTTTTTGTTTCGTCTGATTTCTGCTTCAAGCAGCAAATCGTCATCCAAAAAGCTCATCGAGCTTATAATAGCTTCTGCATTCATATTTCAAAACCCTCCTTTTCCAGATGCTTTTTCAAGCCTTTTCTCATTCGGTGAAGAATGCTTTTGACCTTGGATTCGCTCATATTCATTTGCTCCGAAATATCCTTTACCGAATCGGTGTAATAATAGCGCATTATGAAAACGGTGCGTTTATCCTCGGAAACCGTACGCAGGTAGCTGCTTATTTCTTTGCCGAGGATTTTTGCTTCCACCGCTTTTTCCGTATTTTCTCTTCCCGAAACGCATTCGCTGATTTCATCAAGCGCAAGTGTATATTCGGTTGGCTTTCGTTTTGAACGGTTTTGCTTTCGGTAAGCATCGATTGCGGTTTCCCTTGCAATTTTGCCTATGTAGGTTGAGAATACGGCAGGTCTGTTGGGCGGAATGGAATTCCATATTCTGAAATAGGTATCGTTCAGGCATTCGGTTGAATCCTGAAGGTTGCCCAGTACGTTATAAATAATTTTTGAAAGGTATTTTTCATATACCGTCTGTGTCTCCCTGATTGCGGATTCGTTCCGTTCCCAATAAAGCTCTATTATTTTTTCATCCTGCATTGCTTCGCCTCCCGTTACTTCTTTTGAAGGTCCTTCACCCTATATACCGTCAAAAAACGGAATCGGTTTCATAATAATGATTACAATTTTGTAATTGTTTTGTAATAACGGTTACATTTTCGGGGAGAAAACTGTAATCAATTGTAATTGGACTTTCGGTAAATTGCGGAGTAAAATATAAGTGAAGAAAAAACCAAAGGGGGATATGATTATGCTTGCATTCAACGTTCTTGCAGTGCTTGTCCTTGCGGCAACGCCTGCTCTGTGCATTCTTTCCGGAAAAAGTGAGGGTAAAGACTGATAGAAGTCTTTTGTGAGGAGTTCTGAATAATCAAAAAACTGCGGTGTTTTCACCGCAGTTTTTCCTTTTATTAAAGTCCTGTTTTTTCAGCAATATACTTTCTTGCAAGGCAAGCGTACTCATAGGGATTAGCTTTTGCGGGATCCTGCTCAGCTTCAACAACGACCCAGCCTTCATAGTCGGCATCCGAAAGAATGTCGAAAACGGGTGTGAAATCGAAATCGCCGTCGCCGGGAACGGTGAATGCACCTGCTCTTACGCAGTCGAGGAAGCTCCAGCCCTTTTCCTTACCCTCGTTGATAACGTCCTGACGGATGCTCTTGAGGTGAACGTGCTTTACTCTGTTTACGTATTTCTTGAGAACGCCGATTGCATCCTCACCCGAGAATGAAAGATGACCTGTATCATAAAGAAGATAAACAAGATCGGGGTCTGTGATTTCCATAAGCTTGTCGATTTCTTCCTCGGTCTGAACGCCCGTACCCATATGATGATGAACGGTGAAGTACATACCCTTTTCCTTTGCGAGTCTGCCCATTTCGTTGAAGCCCTTTGCAATAAGAGCCCACTGCTCGTCTGTATAAACGGGCTTGTCACCGAAGATGCTCAGAGCCTTGCCCTGAATGGAATTGCCCTGCTCGGAAGCACCGATAACCTTTGCGCCGAGAGCGTGAAGAAAATCTCTGTGCTTGATGAATGCTTCGATTGTAGCCTCATAGCCCTCTGAAAGAAGAAGAGATGAGAACCAGGCATTGCAGATGCGCAAACCTCTTACGTCAAGCTTGTGCTTGAGTGTTTCAACGTCCTTGGGGTATTTATTGCCGATTTCGCTGCCCTTGAAGCCGCTGAGAGCCATTTCGCTTACGCACTGCTCGAATGTGTTTTCTGCACCGAGGTCGGGCAGGTCGTCGTTTGTCCATGCAATGGGAGCGATCGCAAGGCTGACTTTGTCTTTGTTAAGCATTATGTATTCCTCCGTTTATATCGATTAATAAAGTCTTGCTTTTTCAATGTTTGCCTGCATATCTTCGTATGCGGCCTGAACCTTTTCGCTTGTTGAAACCTCGGCAACGCCGACTCTCCACCAAGCATCATAGCCGTCACTCATACTGCCGTGAACAACCTTGATGTCGAAAAGGCAGGGCACGGTCTGTTCTTTTGAATCCTTGATTGCATCGCGCAGCTCCGCAACGTTTGTAACGGTGTAAGCCTTGCAGCCGTAGCCCTCTGCGATTTTGGCAAAATCAATGGGAACGATTGCGCCGTCGAGCATACCCGTAAGGGGATTCCTTGCCTGGAATCTTGTGCCGAAGGTATCGGTACCCTGGTTATTCTGGAGATTTTCAATGCAGCCCCAGCCTGAATTATCAAAGAGCATAACGTTGATTTTTGCACCCTCTGCAACAGCGGTGTAAAGCTCGCTGTGAAGCATCAGGAAGCTGCCGTCACCGACCATTGCGTAAACTTCTTTGTCAGGCTCTGCGAGTTTTACGCCGAGTGCACCGCAGATTTCGTAACCCATGCAGGAGAAGCCGTATTCCATATGATATGTCTTGGGTACGGATGCTCTCCAGAGTCTTTGCATACAGCCGGGAAGGCTGCCTGATGAGCCGATAACAACGGAATTTTTATCAATGAGCTTGTTGATTTCACCGAGAGCTCTTGTCTGAGAGAGACCTTCCTGAAGATATACGCTGTAGCAGCGGTCCATTTCCTTTACGTATTCTTCTTTAGCTTCGGCAACCTCGCTGCCCCAGTTGCTGTAATATTCACGCAGTGAGAGTGCGCCCATAATGTCAAGAAGAGCCGTTTTGGCATCTGCGATAACTGCGGTTGCATCCATTTTGAATGCATCGAAGGAGCAGACGTTGATTGAAAGCATCTTGCAATCGGGATTCTGGAATCCCCATTTTGATGCGGTTGTGAAGTCCGTCAGACGTGTGCCGACTGCGATGATGAGGTCGGCCTGCTTTGCAAGAGCATTTGCTGCCGCACCGCCCGTAACACCGATTCCACCCATATTGAGGGGTAAATCCCAGCGGATATTACCCTTACCTGCTTGTGTTTCGCCGATCGGAATGTTGAATTTTTCTGCGAAGAAGCGTGCGGTTTCCCAGGCTTCGGAATATGTAACGCCGCCGCCGACGATGAGCAGAGGCTTTTCGCTTCTCATAATTGCCGCAACAGCCGTCTCAATTTCACGCTGTGTGGGTGAGCGACGGTCAAGATACCATACTCTCTTTTTGAGAAAATAATCGGGATAATCGAATGCTTCTCCCTCAACGTCCTGGGGCATTGCAAGACAAACTGCACCGGTTTCGGCGGGGTCTGTGAGAACACGCATTGCGTTGAGACAAGCGGTCATAAGCTGTTCGGGTCTGACAATTCTGTCCCAATATTTGCAGACTGCCTTGAAAGCGTCGTTTGCCGTTGTGGAGTAATTTGAGGGCTGCTCAATCTGCTGAAGAACGGGGTCGGGCTGACGGCAGGCGAAGGTGTCGCCGGGGAGGAGAAGAAGGGGAATGCGGTTTGCCGTTGCCGTACCTGCGGCGGTTACCATATTGAGTGCGCCAGGACCGATTGATGAGGTGCAGGCGATAATCTGACGGCGGTTTTTCTGCTTTGCGAAAGCGATTGCCGCATGAGCCATGCCCTGCTCGTTTTTGCCCTGATAAAATTTGAGACTGTGTCCGCCCTGTTCGAGAGCCTGACCGATACCGACAACACAGCCGTGACCGAAAATGCCGAAAATACCGTCAACAAATTTTGTTTCAACTCCGTCAAAGCTGATATACTGATTATCAAGGAATTTGACAAGAGCCTGTGCCATAGTCAGTTTCATTTTTATATCTCCTTTGTGATTATTTTTCGGGTGGCCACATCTTTGCTTCGTTCTCGCTCTCGGTTACCCAAAGATGCTCGGGAACGAACGTGGGTGTGATATAGGGGTCACCGTCAAGGTGTCTGATAACCCAGAGATACCAGAGTGCGTAGCCGGGAGCTGTTGTCTGGGGATGGGTTTCCTTTTCGGTGATGAAAACGGTTGAATTCTGGTGAGTCTTGACAACGTCCTCGCCGAGCTCGGCAAAGCCGTAACCGTTTTCGGGATTGAACTTGTAGAAATATATTTCGGGCTGGGGATGCCAGTGGGGGGGATAGCTCGACCATTTGCCGGGATATCCGATAACCTCGCCGAGCACCATATTTGAATAAGGTGCGTTCGAATAGTCAAAAACGGTGCGCACGATTCTTGTGGAAGCCTCGCGCATTGTGCCTGCGCCTCTGTTTTCGCTTCTGCATTCCTCGGGAGTGTAGAGCTTTGAGGGGAAGGTGCGCTCGTTGATTGTTCGCTGGATAACGATTTCAACGTCTCCGTGAGCCTTGAATGTAACCTTGACTCCGTTTGCAACGTGGAGCACCCAAGGGTCATAATCGAAGCAGTTGGGACGGTCAACGCAGACGCTCTCGTTTTCCCATTCAAAAGTCATTTTGCCGCTGATGAGAAGATATGCACGTTCGAGATTCTGCTCCTCCGTGAAAACCTCGCCGTCTCTGAGTTTGAGAATAGCGAAATCCATAAGAGAATTGTGGATTTTATCGTCAATGGTGGTAATTTCGTGATAGCCGTAGTCATAATTCTGCGGACCTCTGATATGCTTCATAAAAAACGTCCTTTCCGAGGTGAAAAAGCCTCATATGCTTAAAATGATTACATACTATATAATTATATACCATATATAGTAACATTTCAAGCAGTTTTATTTAAATCGAAATAAGAAAATGTTTAAAATTTTTCATAAAAGGGGTTGACAACGGCGCATAAATAATATATTATATTGGAGCGTCAAAAAATAGGATATGATCCATTAGCTCAGTCGGTAGAGCACTTGACTTTTAATCAAGGTGTCCGGAGTTCGAATCTCCGATGGATCACCAAAACCGCTTCGCAGCAAAAGCTGCGGAGTGGTTTTCTTTTTGAGGAGATTCGAACGACAACAGTCCATGTGCGGCGGTATGCCGTCAGGCAGAGCCGCACGGACATAAAAATGAACTTGCGACAGCAAAGCTGTCGAATCTCCGATGGATCACCAAAACCGCTTCGCAGCAAAAGCTGCGGAGTGGTTTTCTTTGTATTTGAAAAAAGGCATTGTTTAATGCCACGCAATGTCCTTTTTTATATAAAAGGTGCTTGAAATAAGTGATAGTTGACACTAAACACAGCCCGTGATATGATATAGTCAGCTCAACAAATATGAATTTGACGAGGTAATATTATGATTACATATCCGATAATTATGTTTTTGACAGCGACACTTTTTGTTGTGATAGGTGTTGCAATATATCGGGGAAAAACCAATTTGATTCATGATTATCATCAAACAAACGTTACCGACAAATCCGCATATGGAAAATCTTTCGGAAAAGCAATGTTTGTTATCTCAACGGCACTTTTGCTCAGCGGAATAGTAAGTCTGCTGGGAGATTCGGAAAAGATTACATTGGTTGCGGTTGCAGTATTAATTGTTGGATTAATAATCGGATTTATCTGCATTTTTTGCGTGCAGAAAAAATATAATAACGGTGTTTTCTGATTGACAAATTCCAA
>JAZNUD010000055.1:0-37572 GCA_045592085.1 Acutalibacteraceae bacterium
CCGCAGTCATTGGTTGCACTGCCGCCGAGACCGAAAAGAATTTTTTTCGCACCACGGAAAAGTGCATCTGTTATAAGCTCCCCTGCTCCGAAGGTTGTTGCATTCTCGGGGTTTTTGTTATCACCTGCAAGAGGCAGACCAGCACAGGCTGCCGTTTCAATAACGGCGGTTTTATCGGGAAGCATAAGATATTCAGTCTGTATTTTCTCGCCGAAAACACCACGAACCGTTGTTTTTATCATTTCACCGCCTGAAATATCATACAAACAGGCACAAAGCCCCTCGCCGCCATCGGCAGCAGGAAGCTTTGTTACTCTGACGTCGTCGAAAACGTCATTAAAAGCTCTTTCCGCAATATCGCATACCTCTGCCGCCGAAAGTGTACCTTTGAAGCTGTCGGGTGCAATCAAAACGGAAATCATTCAATCACGCTTTCAAAATTATTCTGCTGAAGCCTTTCTCACATACTTCTTGAAGAATGCAACCGCAGGCTCAACGGCGGAAACGGGTATTCTTTCATTCGTTGCGTGCGTGCAACGAAGAAGCTCAACGCTGACCTTATAAGGCGAATAACGGAAAATGTTTTCGCAAATCGGCTCATAATAGCAGGCATCAGTGCCGCCCATTACAAGATAAGGCACAACAACTGCATTCTTGTTATCCTGGCAGCAAAGCTCCTCGATAATCTTAAACGCTCTGGAATCTGTGGGTGAGAAGCTTGATGCTTCCTTTGCCTTAAGCACCTTGATTTCGATTTTCTTGTTGCGGCAAACCTTACGGATATGTGCAACGAGGTCATCAACCGTTGTGCCGGGCATCTGTCTGAAATTGACAACAACGCTTGCCTTCTGCGGAAGTACGTTTGCCGCAGGGCTGCCCTCTGCCATTGTGACGGCGGTTGTTGTTCTTACAAAGCAAGCCGTAAACGGAATCTTTGTCATACCGTATTTGACAAGCGGTCCCATATAGGGAAGATTGCAGGTCAGCAGTCTGAGAGGATAGGTGCAGCTCTGACCGAGGCTTGTAATCATATGCTTTGCGAAGGGCATAAGCTCTGCCTTGAACTGATTGCCCTCAATATCCCTGATGACCTCGGCAAGCTCACCGAGTGCCGAATGTACGGGAGGCTGGGATGAATGACCGCCCTTTGCCGTAACGGAAATTTCGATATCGGTATAGCCTTTTTCGGCAATACCTACGCCGATAAGCTCCTTGTTATTGATAACGCCCTTGACGTTGAGAGGGATGATTGCACCACCCTCATCGATAACGCTGTCAAGGTGAATTCCTCTTTCTTTGAGAATGCGCATAATATTCTTTGCGCCGCCGTTGCCCGAAGCAACAACCTCTTCATCCTGTCCGAAGAGAAGATAAACGTCTCTTTCAGGCTTGAAGCCCTCTTCAAGAAGAGTTTCAACGGCTTCCATAACGGCGATAAGGTGGTTTTTCATATCGAGAGCACCTCTGCCCCAGATGAATTCGCCGTCGTTATATCCGCTGAAGGGAGGCTGCGTCCAGTCACCCTCTGTACCTGCCGAAATCGGAACAACGTCCTGATGAGCAAGAAGGGCAATGGGATCAAGGTCGCTTCTCGTGCCTTCCCATTTATAGATAAGGCTTGCCTCAAGAACAACCTCTTTGGTAAGGTTTTTGTGAATAAGAGGATATGCCTCCTCAAGGAATTCGTGGAATTTATCAAACTGAGTGAAATCAACCTTTTCCTTTTCGGGATAGCTGACGGTAGGAATTGAAATCGCCTTTGAAAGATTATCAAGTACTCTCTGAACGTTTACATTTTCAGGAGCAGCTTCGCCGAAATCCTTCTTCTCGGGAACAAATTTTGCGGCTCTGATAGCATTGACTCCGACAGCAACGCCTGCTGCGATTCCTGCCGCAATTGCAGCTTTTTTGTTCATAATAATCGTCCTTTCAAAGCGTTATACGCTTGTTTTTATAAAAAGAATTTTCTTTGCATCCATGCCTTAAGACGTTTGCTCTTTTCCATAACGATGAAGAATATCATCAGCGAAACACAGCACGCCGTCATAACGAGCGAAACAACCACCTGAAGCTTTTTCATAAAGAATATGCTCATCGCTATTTCCGCAACGAAGGTCATAACGTTGATTGCTCCGAGCACTGCAACGGTGATTGAGCATTTGCTTCTGGGTTTGCGCAGCCACAAGATGAAGATGTTAACTATTCCCCAAAGGAAAATCACTATCGGAATAGCTATGCCGTAAACCCAGCCCGAATCGTCGCCGCCGAATCTGTAAAGATGGAAATACGCCATAATCGCAAAGGCATCAATTGCAATCAGCACCACGGGTATCGGTTTTTTCCACAGAAGCGGAAAAAGAAACCAGACCCACGCAACAACAAAGCCACCGATGATGTATTTCAGAACGGGGTTATCAAAGAAAACGGCGTTCAGAATAATAAGCACAAGCGAGGGGATAAGGATTGCCAGCGAAAGAACAAAGCAGGTATACAGCTTTTTTGTTGATTTCGGTATCGATAAATCCTCTGGGTATGCAGGGATTGCTTTTTTATCCGATTTTTCTTTCGGATTTATAACGGGCGTATCGCAAAGCGGACAAGCCTTGCATGCCTTTTCAAGCTCCACACCGCAGTTGACACAATATGACATCAGCCCTCACCTCCTGTTACTGCACTTCTGTTGCTTTCAATTTTAACGGGAATTCCAAGCTTGACAAGGGTTGTGAAAAGCTCACGCTGCACCCTTGTGCTTTCATAGATATTCGTTATTGTCAGAGCAAGAGTGCCGTTATACGAAACCGCACCGCAGCGTGCGGCATTGACCATTCCTCTTGCCAGAATCAACGCAATGCTGTCTATATATTGCTCCATCTCTTTCGGAGCCTTGATGGCACCGATATTTGAAATCAGCGAGCTGGTCGCCTTTTCACCGGTGAATTTATAAATGACGTTTATACCGAAATCCTTGATAAACGACGGTATGATACGCATAACCGGATTCTTTTCAAATCCTGCGTTTCCGTTCATCATTGCCTGAATCGTTTTCTCGTTATTGATATATCTCAGATAAAGCGATAGCTGTTTCAGAATCTCTTCAAAGGTATATTCACCCATTTTCGGGTCAATCTGGAATGAATAGCAGAGCATAAAGTTGCGCAGAGTATCCGTATCGAAAAACTGACGCACGTTAACTGGAATCTGCACTCCTACAGGCTTCTCCCGGTTGAAACGCTCCTGCTTCTGGAGATTATACATTACCCATACAAGCAGACCCGCAATATATTCGGTTATCGTCACACCCTGCTCCTTTGCCTTCTGCTTGAGGATATCAACGGGCATATAACCCGTTGTGACGTTTGTGACGTGCTTGGGCAGTCTGCCGTCCTTTGCCTGATAGGCAAATTTTTCAATGCGTTTTGCCTTTGCCTTGGACTTGACGAATTTGAGGTAAGCATCCTCTTTTTCGCTTTCGTGAGGCTTTTCGTCAATATCAAGCACTGCATCTCCGCAGGGAATTTCTTTACCCGTAAGACGCAGGTAAACAGCAAGAAGCGTCATAAAAAAGCGTGACGCACCGAAACCGTCGGTTATTACGTGGTAAAACTCAACGGAAATTTTGTTTTCATAATAGAATACTCTGACGAGATAGCCTTTGTTTTCTTTCCATCTGACGCGCAGGCAAGGGTTTGCAGAATCAGGCATTACGGGCGGTGACCCGTTGGGATTCTTCTCAAGATAATGCCAGAAAAAGCCGTTTCGCATCCTTACGTCAAACGAAGGGAAACGGGGCATCGTTTTTTCAACTGCTTTTTCAAGCAACTGAGGGTCAACCTTTTCCTTCAGCGTTGCCGAAAGACGGTAAACGTTGGAATAGGAAGAGGTATTCTGACCCGGAAAAACCTTTGCCGCATTATCGAGCTTGAACCACGCTCTCTGATGGATTCTGATTTTCTTTTCAGCTTTCATTTAAACTCCAATCAAAAGAAGCTAAGCTGCGTTGACTTGGGCAGTGAACCGAGCGCTCCGCCCTCCTCAAGAGCTGTGATGATTGATTTTGAGACACCGGAGCGAATCTGCAGATCATCGATTGAGAGGAATTCTCCTCCGCCGTCGTTTCTTGCATCCTCAAGGCTCTGCGCCGCACTGCCTCCGCAGCCTGCGATTGCCGAAAACGGAAGTCTTATCTTGCCGTCCTCAACAACGTAGCGGTTTGCGGTTGATTTATAAATATCGATGGGCAGAAGCTCAACGCCTCTTGCCATCATTTCGTTGATTACCTGAAGTGAGGTGAACGTGCCTTCCTCCTTGGCGGTTGCAGTCTTGTTATTCATCTTGACCTTGATTTCATCCATCTTGGCCTTGACCGCCGACCTGCCGCCGAGAACGGCGACGGTATCAATATCCTCACCTCGTACCGTCATATAAGTTGCGTAATATTCAACGGGTTTATACAGCTTGTACCACGCAAGACGCATAGCAGCACTTACATACGCCGCGGCGTGTGCCTTGGGGAACATATATTTGATTTTCATGCAGGAATCAAGATACCACTGCGGAACACCGTTATCAAGCATTGCCTGCTTGTGCTCATCAGTCAGCAAAGAGGTTGCCTTGCCCTTACGGACAATTTCCATTATCTTGAACGCCAAACCCTTTTCAACGCCCTTGTTGATAAGGTAAACCATAATGTTATCTCGTGTTCCGATAACCTCGGAAATCGTGCAGGTTCCGTTTTTGATAAGCTCCTGCGCATTGCCTATCCAAACGTCGGTGCCGTGTGAAAGACCCGAAATCTGTAGCATATCCGAGAAGTTTTTGGGCTGGGCTTCAATAAGCATCTGACGGACAAAGGGTGTGCCGAGCTCGGGCAGAGAAAGCGTTCCCGTTTCGCAGTCGATATCCTCGGGAGTGAGTCCGAGCGGCTCGGGTGATGTCAGAAGCTCATAAAGCTTCGGGTCACAGATATCAATTTTCATAACGTTTGTGCCCGTCATATCCTCAAGATGCTTATAGAGCGTGGGAACATCGTGGCCGAGGTTATCGAGCTTGAGAATCGTATCGTGAAGCGAATGGAAATCGAAATGAGTTGTTCTGTGGATTGATTCTGCATCGTCGGCAGGATGCTGAATGGGGGTAAAATCCTCTGCGTCCATATCGGCAGGTACAACAACCATACCTCCGGGATGCTGACCGGTTGTTCTTTTTACACCTACACAGCCCTGAACAAGTCTCTCCTGCTCTGCGGCTGAAAGGAAAAGACCCTTTTCCTCCATCCATTTTTTAACGAAGCCGAAAGCGGTTTTATCTGCAAGAGTACCGATTGTACCCGCCTTGAAAACGTGGCTCTTACCGAAAAGCTCTTCGGTATATCTGTGGGCATAGAACTGATATTCGCCCGAGAAGTTAAGGTCGATATCGGGCTGCTTGTCGCCGTAGAAGCCGAGGAAGGTTTCAAACGGGATATCGTGACCGTCACGGTGCATATCCTCGCCGCAAACGGGGCAGACCTTCGGCGGCATATCGTAGCCCGAGCCGTATTCGCCTTTATAGAAGAATTCGGAATGCTTGCATTTTTCGCAGATATAGTGCGGCACAAGGGGGTTAACCTCCGAGATACCTGCCGCAAACGCAACGAAGGACGAGCCAACCGAGCCTCTTGAGCCGACGTAATAGCCGTTGTCCATCGAGTTCCAGACAAGCTTCTGAGCGATGATGTAAAGAACGGCGAATCCGTTTTTGATGATTGATTCAAGCTCCTTATCGAGCCTTTCTCTGATATATTCAGGCAAGGGATTGCCGTAATATTCCTGCATTCTGTCATAGCAGATGCGGCGAAGCTCTTCATCCGAGCCTTCAATTTTGGGAGGATAGGTGCCGTCGGGAATGGGCTTGATTTCCTCGCACATATCCGCAATTTTATTGGGATTCTCAACAACGACCTCGTATGCGGCATCCTCTCCGAGATAGGCAAATTCGCTGAGCATATCATCTGTTGTGCGCAGGTAAAGCGGCGCCTGCTCGGAAGCATCGCTGAAGCCCTGACCTGCCATAAGGATTTCTCTGAAAATCTTGTCACTCTCATCGAGAAAATGCACGTCGCCCGTTGCAACAACGGGTTTGCCGAGCTCATCAGCAAGACGGATTATCTGTCTGTTGATTTCGCACAGCTCCTCCTCGGATTCGACCATACCGTTGCGGAGCATAAACGCATTGTTTCCGTTTGGCTGGATTTCGAGATAATCGCAGATATCCGCCATCTTACGCAGTCTTTCTTTCGGTTTGCCCGAATAAATTGCCTGATAAAGCTGTCCCGCTTCGCAGGCACTGCCGACGATGAGACCCTCTCTGTGAGCAAGAAGCTCGCTTCTGGGCACTCTGGGATGACGGTAGAAATATTCAAGATTCGATTTTGTGATAAGCTGATAAAGATGCTTGAGGCCGACCTTATTCTTTGCAAGAATAATCATATGGTGGGTCGGAAGTCTCTTCGGGTCGGGCTTGATTTTGTCGTTGATATCGGCAACGGTTTCAATGCCTTTTTCAACCAGAAGCTCCGTGAGTTTTCCGAAAATACCTGCAAGCGCACCTGCATCCTCGTCGGCTCTGTGGTGGTCGAATTTCGGAAGCTTGAAATGGCTTGTCAGACTGTCAAGCTTATAATTTTTAACCCCCGTAACAAGACCGTGAGCAAGAATCAGAGTGTCAATATGAGTATAGTTATATTCGATTGAGTTTCTTTCGCACGCAGATTTAAGAATATCGGTATCAAAGGTTGCATTGTGCGCAACAAGCACTGCATCCTCGCCGCAGAATTCAAAGAATCTGCGCACCGCTTCGCCCTCTTTGGGAGCATTTGCAACCATACGGTCATCAATCCCCGTAAGGTCGGTTATCTTTTTCGGAATCGGTCTTTCGGGGTTGACGAAGGTCTGGAATCTTGCTCTTTCCGCACCGTCAACAATCTTGACCGCACCGATTTCTGTCAGGCGGTCAACGCCTGTGCGAAGGCCCGTTGTTTCCGTATCAAAAATAATAAACGTGCCGTTTAAAGGCATATTGCTGCTGCCCGTTACCGCTTTAACGGAATCGTCAACGTAATAAGCCTCCATACCATAGATGATTTTTATGCCGCTTTTCTTTGCCGCCGCTGCAGCTTCGGGGAATGCCTGGACAATGCCGTGGTCGGTAATCGCCACAGCCTTGTGACCCCATTTTGCCGCCCTGCCGACGAGTGCAGTTGCACTTGAAAGGCCGTCCATAGCGGACATATTCGTATGCATATGCAGCTCAACACGCTTGACCTCTGCCTCATCTTTGATGGGCATTTCTTCAATCTGCACTATCGAATGCGCCTTGATAACGTCGCCGCCCGAATATTTATCGGTTTCAATGTGACCTCTGATTAAGAGTGTGATGCCGTTTGTGAGATATTTTATAAGATGCTCGCAATTCACCGCCTGCTCAAAAATCTTGACGGTGAACGAATTGGTTTTATCTGTTATGTTGAATTTGATAATTTTGAATTTGCCGTCCTTCGTATCACGGATTTCGAGACCGAAGGTGTTACCCCAGACTGTTACGTTGCCGTCCTCCATTTTGATTGTGTTGAGGGGTACGGGCTTGGATTTGATCTGACTGCCGTAAATAACCTTTGCATTTGTAAGTGAAATGGGGAGGTCATCATACTCCTTCTTCGGCTTTTTCGGCTCCTTGGGCTCGGGCTTCGGCATTTCGATTTTAACGCTTTCCGCCTGCATCTTAACGTATTCCGGCGAGTCGATACTGATATTCGCCTGACCGCTGATGCTGACCTTTACCCTTGTGCCGAAGCATTCGAGAATATATCTTTCAAGAAAATCGGGTGCTCCCGCTTCCTCAAGAATGGATGCGCCGTCATAAAGCTCGATTTTAACCTCATCCTGCGAAACGCTGACCTTTGCATTCTCAAGATAACCGTTTGCCGCAGCAATGTTTTCCTTGAGCACACGCAGAAAAAGTGACGTGCACTCATCGGAAAGAGCAGATGATGGGTACGTGCCTTTGATTGTAACCTTATTGATGCCGAGAACGTTTTTGACCTCGTTTCTCGCCATAAGGATATATTTATCGTCAAAATAACGGTCGAATTTCGCCGTTATGAAAAGCTGCATGGTATCGTCATCAAAACTGATTTGCGTTACCTCGCCGCCCGAAAACACCTCACGCAGACCTGCATTAAGGTATTCTCCTATGAAATGTAAAATTCCTTTACCTTGCATTATGTATCTCCGTATACTACTCCGTCAGATAAAATCAACCGCTTGAATGCGGTTGGATTTTATGCTTTGATTTATAAATTTTCTATTTCTGCCATAAGTCTGTCAACAGCCTCATTTTCGGGCACCTTGCAGATTGTGACGCCTTTCTTGAATATAAGCGCACAACCGTCGCCGCCTGCGATACCGATATCAGCCTCTCTTGCTTCGCCCGGTCCGTTGACGGCGCAGCCCATAACTGCGACCTTGATATGTTTTTTGCATCCTCTGAGACGCTCCTCAACCTCGTTGGCAAGACCGATAAGGTCAATTTTCGTCCTGCCGCAGGTGGGACAAGCCACGATATCAGGGCAGTCCGTCTTAAGACCGATTGCCTGCAGGATATCGTTTGCCGCCTTTACCTCCTTAACCGGGTCATCCGTCATCGAAACCCTGATTGTGTCACCGATTCCTCTGAGAAGCAGCGAGCCGATTCCGATTGAGGATTTGATAAGCGCCATATTGTGAGTGCCTGCCTCTGTTACGCCGAGATGAAGCGGATAATCGCATTTCTGAGCCATAAGCTCATACGCCTCGACCATCGTAGGCACCGTTGATGATTTGATTGAAATAACCGTGTTGCCGAAATCGCATCTTTCAAGAAGCTCAACGTGCCTGAGTGCGCTCTTAACAAGTGCTTCTGCGCAGGGTGAGCCGTATTCAGCAAGGATTTCTTTATCGAGTGAGCCTGCGTTAACGCCGATTCTTATCGGGACACCTTTGTTTGCGCAGGCATCGGCAACCGCCTTAACACGGTCGATGCTGCCGATATTGCCGGGATTGATTCTGATTTTATCAACACCTGCATCAATGCTTGCAAGAGCAAGTCTGTAATCAAAATGGATATCCGCAACAACGGGCACGCTCAGGTTTTCTTTGAGCTTCTCTATGAGCTTCACCGCCGCCATATCGGGCACCGCGGCACGGATGATTTCGCACCCTGCCGCTTCAAGCTCAAGAGCCTGCCTGACACTGCCCTCAATATCGGATGCAGGGCGGTTAAGCATCGACTGCACGGCAATTTTTTCACCGCCGCCGATGAAGATATTGCCGATTTTAACTTTTCTGCTGTTACGGATTGCCATTGAAATTCACCTATCCTTTGATAAGCTTCATAATATCGCTGAAGGAAATCACTACCATCAGCAACAAAAGAAGTCCGAGACCGATTGCGTGAATCCATCCCTCATATTTTCTGGGAATGGGCTTTCTGAATATCATTTCGATAAGCAGGAAGAAAAGTCTGCCGCCGTCAAGTGCAGGCAGCGGAAGAAGATTGAAAAGACCGATGTTGATTGCGATAAGCGCCATTATCATAAATAAGGTTGAATAATCCGTCTGTGCAACGGCATTCTGCGCAGTATCCGCAATTATCGTTACGGTGCCTATAGGTCCGCTCAGGTCACTCAGACCGTACTGACCCGTCACAAGGTCAAACAGACTCAGCCAGACGATTCTTGCAATTGATATTGATTCAAGAACCGCATTCTTCGCAACCGTCCACACGTTGGACTTAACGCCGACGATGACGAAATCATAGATTATCGTGATTGTGCCGTCGGGATTCTTAACGGTATCAAACTTAACGCCGTTAACGGGCACTTTTTCGCCGTTTCTTTCAACAACGAAATCAATAACGCCGTCTTTGTCCCTCGCCATAAGAAAGCTCAGGTCATATTCGCTGAAAACGGTTTTGCCGTTGATTTTTTTTATAACGTCACTTTCCTGCAATCCCTGCGTTGCGGTTGCCGCATCCTCGTGGAAAAAGTTAATCTGCGGTGTGCCGATTAAATCTCCGCTCGTTGCAAGCATAATCGCAACAACGATAACGCCCATTATCAGGTTTACAACGCCGCCCGCGGCAATGATTATAAAACGCTTCCACGCCTTTATATTGCAGAAGGCTCTTTCGTTTTCACTGTCCTCATCCTCACCCTCCATGCTGACGTAGCCGCCGATGGGCAGAAGACGGAGCGAATATTGAGTTTCGCCTTTTTTCTTTTTGAATATCGCAGGTCCCATACCGAGCGAAAACTCATTGACCTGCACCTTGAAGAGCTTGGCAAAAATAAAATGTCCGAGCTCGTGGAATGAAATGATAAGACCGAAGAAAAGGAGGGCGATAAGAATCGGCCATACCTTTCCCCAGACCGCCGCCGCGGTCACAAGAGATATTGCTTTCATACAAACAACCTTTCTGTCTGCAGACGAATCAGCCTGTCGGTTTCAAAAACGTCTGCAAGGCTGTAGTCGTCATTCTGCTCTGCGGTTTCAAGCGCATTTTCAACCGCACGGGCAATATCGAGAAAACGGATTTTTCCCTGACGGAAAAGCTCGTTTGCCTTTTCGTTTGCCGCATTGACGGCAGCAGGATATAATCCGCCCTTTTCGAATGCCCTTCTGCATAAGTTTATGCAGGCAAAGGTTTCATAATCAGGCTTTTCAAAAGTAAGCGTGCCGAATTCCGTTAAATCAAGCTGTCTGACGGGGCTTACGAATCTGTCGGGATAGGTCAGCGCATACTGAATCGGAATCCTCATATCGGGCACTCCGAGCTGGGCAATAACGGAATTATCTGTGTATTCCACAAGCGAATGCACGATACTCTGGCGGTGGACGACAATATCAATATCCTTCGCCTCCATACCAAAAAGCCACGCCGCCTCGATAAGCTCAAGACCCTTATTCATCATTGTAGCTGAATCGATGGTTATTTTTGCACCCATACTCCAGTTAGGGTGATTGAGTGCCTGCGCAACGGTTACGTTTTCAAGCTCTTCCTTCTTTTTACCGAAGAAAGGACCGCCCGATGCCGTAAGAATCAGGCGCTTTATCTGTTTTTTATCGGCACATCCCTGAAGAGACTGGAATATTGCCGAATGCTCGCTGTCAACGGGGAGAATGCTCACGCCTTTTTCTTTGGCGAGAGCCATAACGAATTTACCGCCTGCAACGAGTGTTTCCTTGTTGGCAAGGGCAATATCGCTGCCCGCCTCAATGGCGGCAACGGTAGGTGCAAGACCTGCGATGCCGACGATGCTGTTAAGCACGCATTCGCTGCCGCAAGCCGCACATTCTCTGACACCCTCTGCGCCCGAAAGCACCTTTGTTGAGGTGTCCGCAACCTTTATCCTCAATTCCTCCGCCGCTTTTTCATCCGCAACCGCAACAACGGGCGGTGCAAATTCTCTTATCTGATTTTCAAGAATATCAATACGGCTTCCTGCGGTAAGTGCATCGATTTTAAGGCCGTGGAGCCTTGCAACCTCAAGTGCCTGCACGCCGATGGAGCCTGTTGAGCCTAAAACGGCAAGGGATTTTATCATAGTCTACCTTCCTTAGAGTGAAGTGATTTGAACTAATACGCCGAAAAGCGGCGAAAAGACTCGCTTTCGGGCAGGTCCGGATATTCCATTCACCTTATGAAACAATCGCAACTGCGATTGAAAGTAAAATATAGATTGCCGGCATGGTGAAAAGGAAGCTGTCAATTCTGTCAAGCACACCGCCGTGACCGGGGAAAAGGTTTCCGAAATCCTTTTCACCGAAGTTTCTCTTGATAACCGATGCGGAAAGGTCTCCGCACATACCGATTACGCAAAGGAAAATAACGGCAGGAATGACCATCCATATCTTGATTGTGTCATTTGTGAAGAAGAATATTTCGCACACGATATATGCAATAATCGAGCATACGGTTGTACCTGCAACACCGCCGATTGCACCCTCAACGGATTTCTTGGGGCTGATTTTGGGCGCAAGCTTTCTCTTGCCGAATTTGCTGCCGAAGAAATAAGCAAATGTATCGCAAAGCCACGCGGCAAACATTGTGCACAGAAGAATGAAAACTATCTGTGAACGCTGGAAAAGCTCGGGATGCGCAGAGCAAAGCTCGTCAACCTTATAAATAGTCATAATTGACGAGGGAACTGCAAGCGAGCCGAAAATCGCAAGCGTAACGTGCTCGAAGCGTGTTATATCATACCATTTGAGCATTATAAGCAGCATTGCAATGACGTAAGCGGCAATAAGAACACCCGTTGAAACAGGAAGAATTGCCCCGACGTCGAACGCAATATAAAACGGCACTATAACCGAAACCGCACACGAAAAGCCCGTCAGCACCTTGTTTTTGCACTTGGAGACCCTCATCACCTCGTAAGCGGCAATTGCACTGAATACAGCCGCAATAATGCTCAGATATTTGATATGGCCGAGACCGATGCAAACCAGAAGGCTGATTGCAAAAAGGCCTGCGAGCACTCCTGTTATTATTCTTTTTTTCATAAATATCACACTCTATTCCGAATCAGACACCGCCGAAGCGTCTGTTTCTGTTGCAGTAATCTATAATTGCCTTATCAAGGTCATCTTCTGTGAAATCGGGCCACAAAATATCCGAAAACCAGAATTCAGAATATGCCGCCTGCCAGATAAGGAAATTTGAAAGACGATATTCTCCGCTGGGTCTGATAATCAGGTCGGGGTCGGGCAGACCTGCAGTGAAAAGATTATCCTCTATATTTTTCAAATCAACGTCCTCTGCCTTAAGCTCGCCGGCTTCAACCATAGCGGCGATTTTTCTGACAGAGTGAAGAATTTCATTTCTGCCGCCGTAATTAACGGCAATGTTTACGATTGTTTTTTTATCTGCTGAGCCCTCCTCAAGGGTGTTTATCAGCGCAATAATATCCTCGGGCAGTCCTTCACGCTCACCAACGTAGCGGATACGCAGACCCTTGGATTCATTTTCGTCTTCACGGTCATGAGCCTCATTCAGATAATCTCTGAAAAGATTCATAATTCCCTCAACCTCTTTTACCGGTCTTTTCCAGTTTTCGGTTGAGAAAGCATAAAATGTCATACACTCGATGCCAAGCTCTGCGCCGTAATCGCAGATACGCCTGAAGGTGTTTGCGCCTGCCTTATGGCCCTCGCTTCTTTCAAGTCCCCTCTGCTTTGCCCATCTGCCGTTGCCGTCCATAATAATTCCGATGTGACGGGGCATTATCAGCTTTTCACGCATTTCCTTTGTCATTCCGTGTACCTCGCTTATAAAAAATTCATCTGCAGCAGAGGCAAAACACCTCTGCTGCACTCAAGAAAATCAGATTTCCATGATATCCTTTTCTTTTGCTTCTGCGGCCTTGTCAACTTCTCTGATAAATCTGTCGGTATAGTCCTGAAGCTTCTTTTCGGCAACCTTAAGGTCATCCTCTGTGATTTCGGAAGCCTTTTCCATCTTCTTTACCTTATCAATGCAATCACGTCTGATTGAACGGATAGCTATTCTTGCATCCTCAGCAAGCTTCTTTACGTCCTTGCAAAGGTCGCGACGGCGCTCTTCTGTAAGCTGGGGGAAAACAAGACGGATGATTCTGCCGTCATTCTGGGGATTGATGCCGATATCGGAAGCCATAATTGCCTTCTCGATAGCGTGAAGAGTTGAAGTGTCCCAAGGCTGAATTGTGAGAATTCTTGCCTCTGCAACGGAAACTGCTGCCATCTGGTTGATAGGTGTGGGTGTGCCGTAATAGTCAACCTTGATTTTGTCAAGAACTGCGGCATTTGCTCTGCCTGCTCTGATTGAAGCATACTCTGCATTGAGAACACTTACGGTCTTTCCCATTTTTTCTTCTGCTGTTTTGAATACGGTCTGCATAAATTAGCCCTCCTTAACTATTGTGCCGATGTTTTCACCGAGAACTGCCCTTACGATGTTTTCGGGGTCTTCAAGGTTAAACACAAGAATTTGAATTTTATTGTCACGGCAGAGAGATGCTGCCGTTGAATCCATAACCTTGAGGTCTTTTTCAAGAACCTCACTGTGAGTCACAACGTCGTACTTTACTGCGTCTGCAAACTTGTTGGGGTCCTTATCATAAACGCCGTCAACGTTTGTTGCCTTGAGAATAACGTCCGCCTTGATTTCTGCTGCTCTGAGAGCTGCACAGGTGTCGGTTGAGAAGAAGGGGTTGCCCGTTCCGCTGCCGAAGATAACTACTCTGCCCTTTTCAAGATGGCTGATTGCCTTGTTTCTGATATAGGTTTCGGCAATCTGATGCATTTCAATCGCGCTCTGAACTCTGACGGGAACACCGAGCTGCTCAAGAGAATCCGCAAGAGCAAGAGAATTCATAACGGTTGCAAGCATACCGATATGGTCTGCACGGGTTCTGTCCATGCTGCCGCCAGAACGTCCTCTCCAGAAATTGCCGCCGCCGACAACAAGACCGATTTCAACACCGAGATCGGAAACCTTCTTGACCGCCGAGCAGATTGAATTGATAACGTCAAAATCAAAACCGTGACCCTGGCCGCCCGCAAGCACTTCGCCGCTGAGCTTGAGAAGAATGCGTTTATAAACAGGTTCCATAAAAAAACACCGCCTTAAAATATTATTCGCATCAGATTATAAACAGACTGCTTCAGTTTATAATCGTACATAATATATTTTACTTTATTTATTGCCAAGTGTAAAGTGTTATTTTTGTAAATTTTTATATATTCTTATAATTATTGGTTCGAATTATTCCTTAATCAACATTTTATCAAAAGTATTGCCATATTATTTTTTATATAGTATAATAGAAAAGATTATAACATCCGTAAAACAGGAGCAAATCAAATGAAGAATCTTATTTTAAGAAACACTCCCGAAATCGCTGATATTTTTGAGCTTCGCACAATCGAGCCCGTTGACGGCAAAAATACCTTTGAGGTTTTTTGTGAAAACGGTAAGATTGTTATATGCGGCGACTGCAAAATCAGCCAGGCAATGGGCTACCACGAATACCTGAAAACCTGTTGCGGCGTCAATATTTCGCACTGCGGCAACAGAGAAATCAACGTAACCTCCGCTCCGCTTTTCGAGGGCAAGCTTTCAAGAATTATTCCCCAGAAAAGAAGAGCCTATCTTAACTATTGCACTTTCGGTTATTCCTTTGCCTTCTGGAAATGGGACAAATGGGAAAAAGAAATAGATTTTATGGCAATGAACGGCATCAATATGCCCCTTTCGGTTGTCGGCACGGAAGCAGTATGGTATTACACCATGCGTGATTTCACCTACAGCGAGGTTGGCGCATTGCGTTTTCTTTCCGGTCCCGGCTTCTGGCCGTGGCAGCTTATGACAAATATTGCAGGCTATTTCAGCCTGACCGACGTTCAATATATTGAAAGCCGTCTTGAGCTTGGCAAAAAAATTATCGACCGTGAGGTTGAACTCGGAATGACGCCCATCCAGCAGGGCTACACGGGCACAATTCCCCAGAGCATCACAAAGCTTTTCAAAAAGGCAAAGCTTCGCCTCATCCCTTCATGGTGCAACTTCCCCTTTACATATCAGCTTGACCCTACCGATCCGCTTTTCAAAAAATTCGGTATGGCTCTGCTCGAAAAACAGCGTCAGCCTTTCGGCGCATATCACTATTACGCCTGCGACCCGTTCCACGAAAACGAACCGGGCATCAAAAGGCCGGACTATCTTTTCAAGGTCGGATATGCAATCGACGCAATGTATAAGGAATTCGATAAGGACTCCGTATGGGTTATGCAGAGCTGGTCGCTTCGTGAGCAGATAGTCAAGGCTGTTCCCAAGGACAGACTTCTCATCCTCGATATCGACGGCACAAAGCACGCCGAAACCGATAATTTCTGGGGTTACGACTATATCCTCGGAACACTTCAGAATTTCGGTGACAGAAACACTCTGCACGGCAACATCAAGGCAGTGGCAGATAACAGATACCTCACCGAAGGCAGCGAAAACTGCGTCGGTACGGGACTTTTTATGGAGGGCATTTTCCAGAATCCCATCTATTTTGACCTTGCTTTCCATATGCTCACAGAGGACAAAGCGGTCAACCTCGAGGAATGGCTCCGCTCATACGCATACCGTCGCTACGGAAGCAGAGAAAAATGCCTTGTTGACGCTTTGCTTATGCTCACCGAAACCTGCTACAGCGAAAACTGCACCGGCAGAGAGACCGGCTCGGTCATCTGCGCAAGACCCGCAACCGAGCTTCTTCACACTGCACCCAACGATTTCAGAGAATTCCGTTACGACACCAAAAAGCTTGTCAAGGCGGTCGAAATCTTCCTCAGCGCTGAAAACGCAACAAAAGACGGCTATGTTTTTGATGCCTGCGACCTTGTGAGACAGGTTATCTCGAATCACGCCGCTGCACTTTACGATAACGTAATGTACGGCTATAAAAACAAGGACGTTCGTATTTTTGAGCGCTCGTCAAACGCCTTTCTCAAAATATGTGAAGAGCTTGATGCACTTCTTCAGACACGCCCCGAGCTGACTCTTTACGAGCATCTCAAAGAGGCGGGCGACCTTGCCTTCACCGACAAGGATAAGGAGAATTTTGAGCTGAATCTTCTTACGCAGGTTACAGTCTGGGGACCCTTCGGCAACAGCGTTAACTACGACTATGCGTGGAAGGAATGGGGCGGACTCATCAAGACCTATTATGCCAAGCGTTGGCAGAGCTTCTTTGAGCGCCTTGCCTACGAATTCCCCAAAAGAAAGCTTTTCTCAACCACAACCAAAAAGCAGCATTGCGAAAGAAATCTTTACAGAGGCAACGAATTCTACAAGGCCTATGCGGAGTTTGAAAGGAAATGGCTTTCAACCGCAAATCCCGAGCCTCCCACCGAAGAAAATACGGTTGACGAGGCACGCAGACTCTTTGAAAAATACAAGACAGCAATGCTCGAAATATAAAGCAAACGGCAGAAGTTACCAATTGGTTTCATCTGCCGTTTTTCTTGTCTATTAACAAAGCGGTGACTGTTGAGAAAGGAAGCTGAATGATGTTTTCTTCGACCGAAGGCGTACAAAGGTACGTCGATGGGAGAAAAAACATCAAATAAACGAAAAATATCAATCCTTCGTCTTTTGGCTTCGCCAGAATTTACCTCCTTTTTAGAGGAGACTATCCGGAATTGTTGCATTATCTTTTCGTTTATGTTTCAGCGACTTTATTGACAGTCAAAAGGCCCCCGACCGAGATCGGGGGCCCCTTTTTATTCAGCCGCTGTTTTAGTCAATCAATATTCAACAACTGCTGTTTCCTGATTGATGAAACCTACGCCGAGAACGTGTTCGTTGAGGAGGGTTCTGTCGAGACCGTTAACAACGTCGTCCATACGGAGGTTAGCTGCCTTAAAGAGATAGTGAACGTATTCATCGAGTCCGTCGATTGACCAGCCTGTTGTGCCGAGAACTTCTTCAGACATGATTGAAAGGTCAACACCGTTTGCTACGGAGTCACCGTCAAGGTCGCCGAAGATGATGATTCTGAAGCTTTCAACAAGTTCGCCTGTAACGTTATCGTAAACATCGATTATGGAGCCTGTTCCGTAGTAGGAGCTGTTATCCTTAATCTTTGTTACAACGATTGTACCGTCACCCTGAACGTCGATATAGTCTGAAAGGAGAATTCTCAAGGGAAGAAGCTCCTCAAGACCGTATACATACCAAGTGCTGTCTGCAGTGTAATCGTCAACGGTGAGGCCGTTTCTGTCGATTACGGTTGTGCAGGTGTCATTCTTGGGAATAAGCATAACCTTAACTCTTTCGTATGTTGCGTAGATATTAAGGTCTGCTGCGGGAACAGTAGCGCCGGCTTCAACTGCCTTGCCGTCTGCATCTACCCAACCGGTGAATACGTAGTTATCCTCATGACCCTGGATTACGGGATCAGCGGGGAATACGATTGCATCGCCGAAGCGGTAGTCTGTCTTCTGGTCATAAACGTATGTCTTCTGACCTTCGGGAACTGCAGGACCCTTTTCGGAGGGAAGGAAGTTGTAGAACGTTACTGTGATTGCTGATTTCTCCCAAACTGCGATGTAAGTCTGGCCACCCTCAGTCATCTTGCCGAGGTTGTCAATAACGGTCTTGCCGTCTGTTGACCAGCCGAGGAACTTATAGCCTTCCATTTCGGGATCATCAGCAGGCTTGGTTACGTTTTCGCCATAGAGAACGTCGTCTGTGAGTACAGACTTGCCGTCATCGAAAATACCGCCGTTTGCATCGAACGTTGCAGTGTAGGTATTCTTTTCGAACTGAGCAACAACTGTTACATCCTCGTTGGGCATATAATCGGGAACTTCAGGCTCCCAACCCTTGAAGGTATGACCCTTCTTAACGGGATCGGCTATATCGTCAATCTTCTGGCCGTAGTTGTAAACTTCTTCAGTTACAGTGCCGTCAACGTCGATATAGAGTGTGTGCTGTTCTCTTGCGTAATATGCCTTGAGAACAAGAGTTCCTGTTGCGGGAATCTTGCCTGTAAGCTCACTCTTTTCGGGAGTTTCGATTGACTCAACGTCAAGAACGAAGCCTGTGGGAACGGTAGGTGTAACTGTTCTGTCATCGCCAACGATACCGTCGTTGAATTCATAGGTAGTTGTGGGAGCTGCAGGATATGTGCCGTCTGTGTTCATTTCATAAACTTCAAGAACATAGCCTACGTTTGCGTTAGCTGTCCATTCTGCTACGAATTCAAGGTCGTTGTCAGGCATACCTGCATAGTCGCTGGGCTGCTTACCGGAAGCGTCCTTCCATGCTGCGAATACATAACCGTTCTTAGTGGGAACTGAAGGAACAGCGATGGGTTCGCCGTATGTTGTATCGTTAGGACCGTCGTAAAGCTTTTCATCAACTATGAACGTTACCTGATGAACGTTGATATCGTATTTTGCTTCGTAAGTCTTGTCGGTTTCAGGCATGGTTGTGGGGATATCAACGGGATTGCCGTTTTCATCCTGCCAGCCCTTGAATGTGTAACCGGGCTTATCGGTATCGGGAATCTGATCTGCAGGAACTTCGGAGCCAACGAGACCCTCGATAACTGTATCTTCACCGTCAACCGTAATTGTAAGCTTGGTTGTGTTGAGCTTGTAGTAAACCTTAAGAACTGTTGAACCGTCAGCAGCAACAACTGCTTCAAGAACTGACTTTTCTTCATCAACGGTGTAGTTTGCTTCGACAGCAGGAACTACCGTTGCTGTTGCGTCTGTTTCTGATTTAACGGTTTCTGTCTTATCGGGAGTTGCGGGATAGTTGCCGTCTGCAGTCATATAGTAATACTCAACGGGAACATCCTGCTCTGCAGGATTCCATACTGCTACGAAATCCATGCCTTCCTCTGTCATGATAACGTTGCCGTTTTCAAAATCAAGAGGAGTTTCGCCGTCTGTTGACCAGCCGCCGAATACGTAGCCTTCCTTTTCAGGCTCTGAATCAGGAGCTGCGATTGCGCTGTCAAAGTCAGCATTTGTGATGTCGTAAGGAGCTGTTGAACCGGCTTCTTCATAGAACTTTGCTTCGAAGTTTCTTGCTTCGAACTTAGCATAAACTACGATATCTGCAGCAGGCATTGTTGCAGGGAACGCATATGTCTTGCCTTCAGCATCTGTCCATGCCTTGAATTCATAACCCTTCTTTGTGGGTTCATCGTCGATAACTTCGAGGTCTGCGCCGTATTCATAGGTTTCTTCTGCGAATACTTCGTTTTCTTCTTCAGTTTCGCCCTTGATAACGTAAGTTACCTTATAGGAGTTAACTTCCCACTGTGCAACGTAGGTTACAGCCTTTGTTGCTTCGCTGTCAACTGAAGGAGCCCAGCCTGTGAAGGTGTAGCCTTCCTTATCGAGGTCAGCGTCTGCGGGAGCGGTTACTGTTGAAAGATAAAGATATTCTTCGCTTACGGTGGGTTCGCCGCCGATTGTGCCGCCGTTACCGTCAAATACGATAGCGTACTTCACTCTGTCGAAGTAAACCTTATAAACTGTTGAGCCGTCAGCTGCAATTGTTACATCCTTGCCATAGTCGCCTTCTGTTGTGCAGAAATCGAAGCCGTAAGGAGTTGCCATTGCAACTTTTACGAGTGCGCCTGTCTCACCTGTCATCGGGAGAACTTCGTCGGGAGTTGATGCGTGATTGCCTTCTGTATCCTGATAGTAAACCTCTACTGTGTAGGGGGTATCCTTTGCAGGATTCCAGATTGCTGTGTAGGTAGCATCCTCGGTGGGAAGAGTATCGGGAAGAGCAGGTTCCCAACCGCCGAATACGTAACCCTGCTTCTGAAGCTTTTCAGCTTCGGGAGCAGCTACGTCATCGCCGTACTTGCCGGTGATAACGATATCTTCTGTGTTGCCGTCGTAATTACCGCCGTCAAGCTCGAGGGTGAGGGTGATATCCTTCTTCTCGAACACTGCTGTGAAGGTGAGGTCACCTGCAGGCATTGTTGCGGGAATTTCGCTGTCCCAACCTACGAAGTTGTAGCCGGGAAGAACGGGCTCAAGAGGAATTTCAACGTCGAGGCCGTAAGGAATATCGTAAACTTCGTATTCTTCGCCTTCAACGATGTAGGTTGCATAATAGGTTGTTGCTTCCCAAGTTGCAACGTATTCCTGAGGTTCGGAATCCATCATACCAACCATGGGAGACCAGCCTGTGAAGGTGTAGCCTTCCTTAACGGGGTCTGCGGGAGCCTTGATCTGCTGACCGTAAACTGTTTCAACAACAACGTCGGCTGTGTTGCCGTCGATGTTACCGCCGTCAAGCTTGAAGGTTGCAGGATACTTGTTGGTGGTAAGCTTGTAGTAAAGCTTAACGCCGTTTGCGGGCATTGTCTCGCCTGCTGCAAGAGCAGCTTCGGGAGCAAATGTCGTATCCTTATAAGCAGCTGAAAGTGAGTAACCGTCGGGAGCTGTGTACTTGGGAGGAACAGCGTTGATTACGTCACCGTAAGCTGTTGAAACAACTGAAACTCTTTCATAGCTGAGAGTTTCGGGATTGAGTACGAAATACTCAACGTTGTAGGTGTATGTCTCGAAAAGAGCAGTGTAGGTTGTGTCCTTATCGGGATATACGTCGGGAAGTTCTTCATAGAAGTTGCCTTCGCCGTCAATCCAACCGGCAAGATACTTACCGTCTTCAACTGTTACTTCAGGCTTTTCAAATTCGTCGCCTGCAGTTACAACCTTCTCGATAACGGGATCGCCGTTGGAAGGATCGATTGTGATTTTAACTTCGTTAATCCAGAGAGCCTTGAGATAAAGCTCGTCGAAGGGGATTTCTGAAGGAATTTCAACAACGTCTGCTACTGTGGGTTCAGCGATATCTGCGGGAACCCAGCCCTTGAAGGTGTAACCGTCAAGAGTAACTTCGGGAACGGTTGCAGCGTCAACGGGATCTGCGATGTCGCCTTCGATAACGAAGGTTGTTTCACCTGTTGCAAATTCGCCGCCGTTAGCATCGAAGTTGATGGAGCTGACTGTTGTTACGGGATGGCTTTCAACGTCTGTGGAAACGTTGATTTCATAAAGTGAAATCGCATCGTTATCCGAGCCGCCTTCTTCACCAACGGGGATGTTGATGTAAGCCTTCTTACCTGTATCGCTTGTGTTATAGATTGTGTTTTCAACTACGAAGAAATCGCCTTCTCCTGTAGCTGTATCCTTAACCTTAAGTGTCCACTCTGCGAAATAGTAGTCACCGCTGAGCTTCTGGCTCACTGCGGGATCAAATCTGTAGGTTGCTGTATAAGCTGTGTGCTTATCAACAAAATCCTGAGTGAGGAGACCTGCTTCAACCATTCTCTTAATGAATCTTGATGTTGAAGGAATGTAGGTGTAAGTACCGCTTGCATTGGCAGCAGCAGCCGAACCCTCTGCTTCGTTTACGTCAAGATCTGTAAAGGAATCTGTTGAGAAGTTGGGGTCTGCATTTTCAAAGAAATCTGTGCAATAGAATACGAGGATGTCACCTGCGTTGGTGGCATAAGTTGTGTCGATATAAATTCTTGCCTTAACGGTTTCGCCGGGGATAACCTTTTCGGTGTAAACCCATTCGCCGTTTTCGTTCTGTCTGTAAATATCGGTCTTGAACTTAAGAGTCTCGCCGTAATTATCTGTTGCTGATTTCCACTGAGCAACGTAAACCGTATCAGTTGCAGGAAGAGTTGTTACGTCTGTAACCGTTGTTGAGCCTTCAACAGCCCAACCTGTGAAATTATACTGCTCACGAACGGGGTTTTCAACGGTGATTGCTTCGCCTGCTTCGCCGCTGATAACAACTGACGTTCTGCCGTCAGCAAAAGCGCCTTCTGCTGTGTTGAACGTTGCTTCAACATAGTCCTTGTAAAGAGTTACGGGAGTGCTGTCAACCGTTACGGTTGCATCCCAGTTACTCATATCAACTACGTTTTCATTGTAGCCGAACGAAGGACCCTTGGAGATATTGGAATATCTTGTTTTGTTTGTGCTGTCTCTGAAGGACTCTGCAAGGATGAAGAAATCGCCTTCACCGTTTGCGGGAGCATCTGCATTGACTGTGAGGTCGAATTCGCAGAACCACTCTTCGCCGACAAGAATGTTATTCTTCTTATCTGCTGCAAGCTCGAAGCTGGCGGCCATGAAGTTATGAGCATCTGCAAATGCCTGGTCAATAACGCCCTGGGAAATGAGTCTGCCTTCAATATTAACGGTTGATTTGGCACCGTAGAAACTACCTTTGATGCCATAGTTGCCTGCTGCATAGAATGCAGGGTTAACTGCGAGTGTCTGTTTGTCTTTTGTATAGCTGTCGGAGAAGAAATCTGTGTTATAGAAGAATACGAGCTGACCGCCGCTGGTGAAATAGTCGGTGTCAAGGAATACTCTTGCTTTAACAGTTTCTCCGGCCTTAACCTTATCGGTTTCTGTCCACTTACCGTCTACCAGTCTGTAAATCTGTGTGGTAACGTCAAGAGCAAAGCCGTCAGATACGGTTGCATCCCAGGCGGAACCTTCCGCAAACGAAGCAACAGAAACTGAACCGAGAATCATCATAAGGGCAAGGACAACAGCAACTAACCTTTTGACTTTTGTCATGAGAGAATCCTCCTTAATATTTCCTCTTTCGTGTGCTGATAAAAGAGGTTTATGGGATCGGTTGTGCCGGCCGATCCTGTTGACATTTCTTTCTCAATCCCCTGCCGGGAGGAAGGGGGCTACCCTTCCCCCGGCCGGAAACTAATTAAGGTTAGGAACGAATGAGTTTGCCTGTTGTCTGGTCGATTTCGGCAACGCCGAGAGTATGATGCTTGATGATTGTTACGTCGATGTTGTCGATAACCGCATTGTTATCAAGGTTTGCTGCAAATACAAGGTGTGCCTGGTATTCTGCAGATCCCTCGAGTGACCATTCTGTGATATAGAATGCTTCATCATCAGCGATAGAAACGTCAAGACCGTTTACAACGGAGTCACCGTTAAGGTCGCCGAATACGATGATTGTGTAGGTTTCTACAAGGCTGCCGTCTGCGTTATCATAAAGTTCAACAACAGCGCCTGTACCGTATCTGTTTGTACCTGTGGGAGCGGGCTTGATTACAAGTGTACCGTCGCCTTCGTAGTCAAGGTAATCGTCATCAAGAATCTTTGCTGTGAGCATTTCTTCAAGGCCGTAGATATAGCCGTTTTCTCTGTCGATAACGGTTGTTGAGCCGGGAGCTGCTACAAGCTGAACCTTGATGGGTTCAAATACGGGAAGGATTGTTACATCGTGGTTAGGCATTGTTGCGGGAACGTCTGCCCAGCCTGTGAAGGTGTAGAATTCCTTCTCGGGTGCTTCTGTGGGAACGGGAACAACTGCATCGAATGCTACTGAGTAGGAAACGAATACGTTGCCTTCAGCATCAAGGTAAGTTACTGTGTAAGCAGCTGCCTTGAATACTGCGGATACAACAATGTTCTTAGCGGGCATTGTTGCGGGAACTTCTGCTGACCACTTGTCAAATACAAGACCTGCGGGAGCAGTTGTTACTTCGTATGCGGTTACGGTATCGCCAAGCTTGTATTCCTGAACGATTTCCTGATCGCCTACGATGTAAGTGATTGTGTAGATCTCATCTTCCCAAGTTGATGTGAATGCAAGATCTTCTTCAGGCATTACGTCGGGAATTGCAGGTGTCCAGCCAAGGAACTTCTGACCGGCCTGCTCGGGATCTGCGGGAACAGGAATAACAGCGCCTGCGTAAACATCAGTTTCAACGCCGTCGAAGCTTACTGTGTAGAGGCCTCTTACGAAGTAGAGATTGATGGATGCTGAGTTGTCCTCAAGAATTACGCAGCTTGTGTTACTTCTTGCTGTGTCGAGAGTGCAGCATGCAACTGTGCCGGGAAGAACTGACTGAGTTGTTCCGATTGTTGCTGTTGCTGTGTAGGAGCCTGAAAGCTCTTCAACACCTTCTGTGTTCATGATATAGATGTTAACAGTGTAGGTTGCTTCGTCGTTGCTTGCATAGAATGCTGTGTAAACAGTGTTCTTAGCAGGCATCTTGCCGTCGAAGTAGGTGTTGGTTGACTTATCAAGCCATCCTCTGAAGGTCATACCTTCGGGAGCAGCAGGAGCTTCGGGAGCTTCAATAGCAGCGCCATATTCAGCTGTGATTGTTTCGCCTACCTGTGTGCCGTCCTCTGTCTGGAAGGTTGCTGTGAAGGTGTCCTTAACGATTACGGGAACGAAGGTTTCGCCGCCCTTGATTTCAACGGGGAAGGTGATTTCGTTGCCTTCAGCGTCTGTCCACTTCTCAACCTTGTAACCGGGTTCTACGTCAGCCTTAAGGTCATCTTCCTTAATTTCTGTGCCGTAGGGAACATCCTTTTCTTCGCCGTCAACTGTGATCTTAACATCGTTTCTTACGAAGTAGATAACAAGAACTGTTGAGCCGTCGCCCTTGATAGTCGCCTCTGTTACGGAGTTCTTGGTATCAAGAGTGAAGCCTTCGAATGTTTCGGTGTACTTAGCGGTTTCGCCTGCTACGCCGGATTCGAGTGTTGACTGCTCTTCCCAACCTGAGCCGTCAAGCTTCTCGAAGTAAACGTTAACTGTGTAGTCAACTTCGAGACCTGTGTACTTAGCATAGTAAGTTACGTCTGCATTGGGAACTGTTGTTGTGCCGGCAACGTACTTGTCACCGTTTTCAGTATACCAACCGTCGAATTCATAGCCTTCAACGCTGGGAGTACCGGGATTGGGGATCTTCGTTGTGTATTCAAGATTCTTTGAGCTTGTTGTGCCCGTAAGCTTATCAATGAATACTACGTCGAAGAAGAGATTCTTATAAACGGGTGTAAGTTCAACGGGTGTACCGTCTGTTGAATCGGGAACTACGTAAGGATCGCTTACTGTGTTACCGTCTTCGTCTACCCACTTATCGAACTGTGTACCGGGATCGTTGTCATCAACGTCGTTGGGAAGATCGATTTCTGTGCCGTAAGGAACGTCAACGGGATCATTGTCGCCAACTACAACGCTGATGGTCTTGCGGTCATAGTAAACCTCAAGAACTGTTGAGCCGTCGCCTGCAACGAGAGTATCGAGGATTGATGCTTCTTCATTGAAGGTGAAGCCTTCTACGTTCTGGTCAACAACGTAAGGAGCAACCTTACCTGCTGTACCGTTTGTGAACTCCTTGGTATCAACGAGTTCATATTCGCCGTCAAGTGATTCTTCGTAGATTTCTACGGAGTAAACAACGTTGGTGTGTGCCTGAAGAACTGCATATACGTTTACTTCGTCTGCAGGCATATTGCCGAGTGCACCAACCTCTGTTGCCTTGTCATCAAGGTTCCAGCCGAGGAATGTATATCCTGTGGGAACTGTGTCAGGTCTTAATGTTGAATCGATGGGCTTGGTGTATTCGGTAGGAACAGTCTTAATGAGTGTTTCGCCTACGTAATAGTAAACGTTGATCATTCTGTTCTTGTATGTGGGAATGATTTCAACAAATATTCCGTCTGTTGAATCGGGAACCTTGTAAGGATCGCTTACTTCGTTACCGTTTTCATCTACCCACTTATCGAATTCCTGACCTGCATCGGGTGATGCGGGGCCTTCATCGGGAATGTCGATTTCAGAGCCGTAAGGAACGTCAATGGGATCATTGTCGCCGATTACAACGCTGATTATCTTGCGGTCATAGTAAACCTCAAGAACTGTTGAGCCGTCGCCTGCAACGAGAGTATCAAGGATTGATGCTTCTTCATTGAAGGTGAAGCCTTCTACGTTCTTGTCAACAACGTAAGGAGCAACCTTACCTGCTGTACCGTCTGTGAACTCCTTGGTGTCAACGAGTTCATATTCACCGTCAAGTGATTCTTCATAAATTTCAACTGTGTACTTGGTATCGCCCTTTGCCTGAAGAACTGCATAAACAGTTACGTCAGAAGCAGGCATATTGCCGAGTGCACCTGCTGCTGTTGCCTTATCCTCAAGGTTCCAGCCGATGAAGCTGTAGCCTGCGGGAACATCTGCTTCAGCAGGAATGAATGTTGAATCAATAGCTGTACCGAATGCAACGTCTTCTGTCTTAACGGTCTTGCCGTCAACAACGTAAGTTACTGTGTACTTTTCAGCGGTGGGAACAGCAGTAACTGTTACTGTGCCGCCGTTAGCCATTGTTTCGCCCTTTTCGTTCTTAGCGGGAATGCTGTCGAGAGCGATATCCCATGCGAAGCTGTAGCCTGTTGCTGTGGGAAGCTCGGGAGCTGTGATGGGAGTGCCGAACTCGTTGGTAACAGAAGAGATTTCTGTACCTGTGAGACCGTTTACATACTTAACTGTGTAAGTATTCTTCTTCCAATTGATGGTAAGAGTCTTTGCAGGCTCATCCATCATGTCCGGATAATCATCCCATGACTGGAAGGTGTGACCCTCGTATTCGGGGATTGCGGGATACATTTCGTCAGTGATTTCATCCCAAACCTTAAGATTGACTGTAACTGTATCCTGACCGTTTGCAAACTTAGCACCGCCTGCGTTGAAGGTAAGAACTGCATCAGCAGGAACGATTTCAGCAGTAACGGTAACGTCGCCTGTTACGGGGATAACGGTTGTTGCTGTGATTTCAGCACCGTTATACATCCACTTGTTGAATACGTAGTAGTCTTCTGCGTAGTATTCATCCATTTCGGCCTTTGTGGGAAGGTCTGCAAGAGTGATCTTGTTGGAGTAATAGTATACATCTGTGTAGCCGAGAGCTGAAAGATCAAGCTCTTCGCCGTCATGACCTATAGCTGTGAGATAATACTCAATAGCTGTGAACGAGGGATATACTTCAAGCTCGCCATTAACGGGTTCGCCTGCTGCGATATCCCATGCGTCGAATTCATAACCCTTCTTTCCGGGTACTTCTTCGGGATATACAAGAGCTTCGCCGTGTTCATAATCCTGAGTTGTGAAAATCTCGTTGCCGTTTTCATCAGCATAGTAAGTTACTGTGTAGGTATTCTTTGTCCATGTTGATGTTACGGTTACGTCAGATGTACCGACAATACCGTTTTCAGCACCGCTGATTACCCAATCGCCTACCTGATAGCCTTCAACGTCCTCGGGAAGGTCAGGAAGAACTACCTTATCGCCGATATAAGCGGTGTAAGAATCAGCAGGCTTGTAGTTTTCGGGAGCACCTTCGTATACATAGGTAACTGTTCTGGGGATCTTGGAGTACTTAGCCTCGAAGGTTACGTCGCCTGTGATAACTGTTTCATTTGCAACTGCCTTAACGTCACCGTTGTACCAACCGTCAAACTGCCAGCCTGTCTCTGCTGCGGAAGCTTCGGGAAGGCTTGTGAGCTTGTCATAGTAAGCAACGCCGACTGTTTCGGGTGTGCCGCCTGTGAATGTTGCTGTGTATTCAACAGCCTTGAACTGAGCTGTTACGTTTGCGCCAGTTGCGGAAACTGTGCCTGATGCGGGTGTTGCTGAAGCAAACTCATAATGCTCTACGTTGAGAATCTCATCATAGGTGATATAAGTTGTGTTTGCAGCGGGTTCATCGGGAACTGTTTCAACAATAGCGTAGTTGTAGCCTGTAAGAGAATCCTTTGTGAAGGTACCTGTTACAAGAGCATTGTTGTTAGCCTTATCAATATATGAATAGTTAACAGTGATTGTTGCGCCTGCGGAAGCATACTGTGCAACGTATTCGCCGTTTGCAGTGAAGGTTGCGGGAACTGTGGGATTCCAAGCGGTGAAGCTGTGGCCTACCCATTCAGCAGCTGTGGGAGCTGTGAGAGGAGCCTCGAACTTGCCTGTCTTGGTTTCTACAGTTGCGCCGTCCTTACCGCTCTTGAATGTTGCGGTGTAAACTTCTCTGTCGAGATAGATATTGAGTGTCTTGACTTCGTCAGCAGAAACTGTGATTGATGCTGTGCTCTTTTCTGCGTTGAGCTTGAAGCCTGTGGGAACTTCATAGTCAGCAGCCTTGACTACGTCGCCGCCGATAGCATCGATTTCTGCTGAATAGCCTGTGCTGAGGGTATATTCATCATCAGCAATGTTCTGGAGATAAACGTTCTGCTGATACTTTGCAGGTGACTGATAAACAGCTGTAAGAGTTACTTCTGAATATCCGAAAGTCTGTCCCTGGAGATCTGCAAGGAGACCTGCCTGATTTGCGTTACCTGCTTCAGCTGCTATTGTATCATTAACATAGTAGATACCGTCATTAGCATCATAATATGTTGCACCGTCTTCGCCGGTAAATGCTTTTGACGATTTGTTCCAACCGAGGAACTTAAGCTCGGTTTGGGATTCGCCACTGCCTACAATCTTTGTGGGGTTAGCGGGAATAATAAGAGCGTCTTTAGCTGCAAGACCTTCTGCGTCAGCAACGGTTGTTGCACCGTCGATTGAACCGCCGTTAAGGTTATACTTGAGTGTACTGTTAAGCTTAAGAGCCTCTTTTTCAGCGAGAGTTTCAAACTCTTTCTTTGCTGCTGCAAGCTGGTCTGCAGAAGCACCTGCAAGGTCTGATTCATAGTCGAAATTGGGGCCACCGAGGATATAGTTGAAATCCTGGTCGAAACCAAAGATAATGCCAGTACCATAGTCACCGCCGTCACCATCGGGCTGTTTGGAAAGGAACATTACCGACCACGATCTGTCCATTGTGTCCTGGATACCGCCTTCGGGAACAAATACACCGCCGTAGTTCTTAGCATCCGTCTTAACGATAAAGTCGAATTCGCAAAGCCAATCCGAACCATCATAAGTGATAGCTGTTGCACCCATATTATTACATACATAGAACCAGTCATACTTTTCGTAATCTGCTTCATCGATACAACCTTCATCAACGGGGTATGCACCTACACCAGTAGGTTCTGTACCATGAGTAAAGAACGAACCATCATATCCACACACGGTCGGAATTGAGCCTTCTGCTAAATTCCAACGTGTTTTATAGCCGCCGGATACGTTGTCAGCTACATGGTTCGTGGGATCGAATTCAAGGAATTCTTCGGGGTAGAACAGGAAGTATTCACTCTGTCCTACCGCATAGTTGGATTCAGCAAAGAGTCTTGCCTTGACCTTTTCTCCGGTCTTGACGCTGGTTGCTTCAACCCAAACTTTTTCTTTGATAATATCACCATTGTCATCCCTGACAAAATTGCCATCTGCATCCTTTGTTGCGACTTCAGCTTCACGGTAATACTTGAAATACATCTTCCAAGTCATACCGTCGTTTCCGAGGTCAGCGGAGGCAAGAAGGGATACGCTGGTAAACACCATCATGAATGCAAGAAATAACGAGAGCGTGCGCTTGAACAATTTCATGCAATTTTTTCCTCCCTTTTGAATTAAAAATCTTTATATAAACAATCGGATTACTATCCGCTTATTGCCTATATGATAGGGATTTCAGTTTTTTACTCAACGGAGCAATGCTGACCGCATAAGCGGAATATAAAGCTATGCCGACAGCATTGCTTCGTTAAGCATCGGTTCTCCGTGAGATTTCATTGTTGCCCGGGGAGAGTTCCCCCTCCCCGGGAAGATTTGTTAATTAGACAGTTTTGCCTGTCTGCTGGTCAATTGTGTACTTTGTAGCTACAACACCAATAAGAATGTTGGAGTCAGCACCATTGATTCTTCTGTTGCCGTCAAGGTCAGCAGCCTTAACAAGATATTCAACTCTTTGGGGTGAATTTCTTACTGACCATACGGGGTTTGCTATTTCACCAACAAGAATGTTGGAGTCAGCACCGTTGATTCTGCCGTTACCGTCAAGGTCACCGTAGATTACAACGTAGAACTGCTCAGCAACTTTGCCTGTTACGTTGTCAGTCAATGTAACGATAGCGCCTGTACCGAGGTTTCTGTTTGAACCAACGGGTGTAACGGTGATAGTACCGTCACCTACGATGTCAACATATGTTGATTCAAGAACAGACTGAGTAAGTGTGGGTCTGAGAGCGAAGCCTGTAAGGAAGAAGTCGCTGTAACCTGTCTTATCAGTGCCTCTTGTAACAACTGTTGTTGAACCTTCCTGAGCAACAAGCTGAACTTCTACTCTTTCGTATGTTGCATAGAGGTTAACTTCTTCTGCGGGCATTTCTGCGCCTTCAGCCCACTCATTGCCCTCTGCATCTACCCAACCTGCGAAGGTGTAGAATTCGATTTCGGGAGCAGCGGGATGTGCGATTGCATCGCCGAGGCTGTAAGTGCCTGTGATTGCATTGCCTTCTGCATCAGCATAAACAATGTAACCGGGAGCAGGTGTGCCTGCAGGACCGTGTTCTGATTCTTCGTAAACGAAGTAGTTAACGGTGAATGCTGTTACTGTGAAGATAGCATCAAATTCTGCACCTTCAGCTGCAACTGCAAGAGTTCTGATATCAACGATATCTGTTGTGCCCTTAACTGCCCAACCTTCGAACTTGTGACCCTTCTTATAGGGATCTGCAGGAATTTCATATTCGCCGCCGAATGTCTGGTTGTCGAATGACTCGTAAACTTCGCCGTCAACATAGTATGTAACAACGATTGTGTCATCCTCGTTCCAGATTGCTACGAAGTCCTTACCTTCAGCATCCATGATGCCTACGATGGGATCCCAACCTGCGAAGGTGTAGCCTTCCTTGGTGGGTGTAGCAAGCTCTGCAGGAATCTTGATTTCCTTATCGAACTGAACGTTTACTGTGTAGTGAAGTTCAGTCTTTGCTTCATCAAGATAGAAGTTTGCTGCGTAAGTGCCGACTGTTTCCTTAGCATAGAGGTTGGTTACCTGAGCACCAACTGTACCGGAAACAAACTTTTCTGTGCATTCGGGGTTGGTGTACCAACCGTCGAATTCATAGCCGAGAGGTACGGTATAACCGATGCCCTCTGTGCGGATTTCGTCGCCGTACTCTGCGCCGTAGCCTGAGAAGTAAACACCGTTGATGTAGAAGTTAACGTAATAAACGCTTACTTCGTAAAGTGCTGTGAACTCAAGGTTTTCTGCGGGCATTGTTGCGGGAACGTCAGGTGTCCACTTAACGAAGTAGTAACCTTCCTTTTCAGCAGGTGTGGGAGCTACGATTGCATCGCCGAATACCACGTCAACTGTTGTGCTGCCGCTTTCGTCGGTCCAGGTTACCTTGAAGGTATCGTTATTCCACTTTGCTGTGTAGGTGATTACTGCGCCGTTATCGCCAAGGTCGCCGATTGTTGTGGGAGGTGTTACGTCCCAACCGATGAACTTGTAGCCCGCCCATTCGGGATCTGCAACAGCTTCGATTGTGTCACCGAAGGTTACAACCTTATCAGCGATTACGGTATCACCGGTGTTAGCGAACTTGAGGGTGTAGGTTTCGGGTGTCCACTTTGCAGTATAAGTGATAACTGCATTGTTTTCACCAAGGTCGTTGATGCTTGTGGGAGGAACTGCGTCCTTACCGGCTGCATCTGTCCAGCCAGCGAATACATGACCTGTCTTAACAAGTCCGGTGGGAACTGTGATTGTTCCGCCGAATGTTGCGGGAACAGTGATGTCATCGCCTGCATCGTTTGTATCTGCAAAGACGATTGTGTAGGTTTCGTCGGTCCACTGTGCGGTGTAAACAACTGTTGCGCCGTCTTCACCGAGGTCACCGATCTTGGTGGGAGGTGTTACATCCCAGCCTGCGAATACCTTACCTGTCTTTGTAAGATCTGTGGGAACTGTGATTTCGTCACCGAATGATACGGGAACAGTGATGTTCTTGCCGTCGTCATCGGTATCAGCGAATACAACTGTGTAGCTCTCTGTCTTCCAGATTGCTGTGATTGTCATATCCTCTGCGGGCATTGTGTCAGGAATTGTTACGTTCCAGTCAACGAATGCATAGCCTTCCTTAACGGGCTTTGCGGGCTTGTCGACTGCGTCGCCGAAGTCCTTAGTGATAACGATATCGTCGGTCTTGCCTTCGATGTTACCGCCGTCAAGCTTGATTGTGATTGTGAACTGGTCGAGCGTCCACTGTGCAGCAAAAGCAACTGTGTCGCCGTTGTTGCCAAGGTCACTGACGGGAGTTGTGAGAGCGTCGCCTGCTGCGTTCTTCCAGCCTGCGAATACGTAGCCCTCTCTTACGAGACCTGCGGGAACTGTGATTGCATCGCCGTACTTGGCAACAATGTTTTCAACTGCGTTACCGTAAAGGTCTGTGAATGTGATTGTGTATTCTTCAAGAGCCCATTCTGCTGCGATATCAAGATCGGAAGCGGGCATCTTTACGAGGTCGTTCTGCCACTTAACGAAGTAGTTACCTTCCTTTTCAGGTGTTACAACTGCTACAGGAATTTCTGCATCGAAGTATACCTGTACGGGAGCGTTGCCTTCGTATGTGAGAGTGTACTGATCTCTGTCATAGTATGCGGAAAGAACAAGTGTGCCTTCTGCAGGTACTGTGCCTTCAAGTGTTGATTCGTCAACGTTGAGCTTGAAGCCGGTTTCTGTTGTTGCTGCTGCATATGTTACAAGAGTATCAACTACGCCGGGAAGCGGAAGTGTCTTGGAATCATCTCTTGTGTAGCCCTGACCGTCAACGTCCATATACCAGAATTCAACCGTGTAGTTAACTGAATCAGCTGACCAGATTGCGTAGTATGTGGGAGGTGTTGTTGTGTCAAGCTTGCCGAGGCTCATTGAACCTGTCTTTGCATCCTTATCTGTTGACCAACCAACGAAACCGTAGCCTGCCTTAGCAGGATTTGCGGGAAGGTTGATTGCTGCATCGTCAAAGGTTGAGTTAACCTGAGTTGTTGTTGCATCGTCTGCAAACTTACCGCCGTTAGCATCGAATGTTACAGCGATATTATCTGCTGACCACTGAGCTGCAAATGTGAACTCAGCCTTGTCTTCGCCGAGGTCTTCAATCTTGGTGGGAACTGCGGGATCCCAGCCGATGTGTGTATAACCGGGCTTTGTGAGACCTGTGGGTGCAGTGTAATCCTGACCGAATGTTACGGTTGCATCTTCAACTGCATTGTCACCTGTGTTGGTGAAGTGGAAGATGTAGGTTTCAACTGTCCACTTTGCTGTGTATTCGATAACTGTGCCGTTTTCGCCGAGGTCAGCGATTTCGGTGGGAGGTGTTGCATCGTTGCCGTCTGCATCCTTCCAGCCTGCGAATACGTAGCCGGTCTTTGTGAGACCTGTGGGAACTGTGATTGTTCCGCCGAATGTTGCGGTGGCTTCGATTGTGTCGCCTGCATCATTTGTATCGAGGAACTTGATTGTGTAGCTTTCCTTTGCCCACTTTGCGGTATAAGTGATTGTGTCACCGTCGTTACCGAGGTCACCGATTGTTGCGGAGGGAGTTACGTCCCAACCGTCGAATACGTAACCTGTCTTTGTGAGACCTGAAGGAACAACGATTTCTGAACCGTAAGCAACGCCGTTCATTGTGATGCTGTCACCTGCATCGTTTGTATCAGCAAAGATGAGGTTGTACTCTTCAAGCTTCCACTGTGCAGTGTAGGTGATTGTATCGCCGTTGTTGCCGAGGTCAGTGATTTCGGTGGGAACTTCGGGATTCCAGTTAAGGAACTTGTAGCCGTCCTTTTCGGGATCTGCTACTTCATCAATGATATCACCGAATGTTACGGGAATATCGTCGATTACGGTCTTGCCTGTTTCAGCAAATGTAAGTGTATAAGATTCCTTTGCGAAGATGGGAGCGATCTTTACTTCTTCTGCAGGCATTGTTGCGGGAAGAGTCTGCCAGCCGTTGAAGTAGTTACCAACCTTTTCAGGTGCATCTGCGGGAACGGGCATATCTGCTGCTGCTGTTCCGAAGAATACGGGGAATGTTTCGTGAGCAGTGCCTGTTGCGTTGAGGTAAACAAGATCAAACTTCTGTCTGTCGTAGTAAACCTTAAGAGTCAGGGTGCCTGTTGCGGGAACAGTACCGCTGAGAACTGACATGTCGTTGTTAACTGTGAAGCCTGTCTTAGCTGTGGGAGCGTAAGTTGCTTCCTTATCAACAACACCGGTGTATGTTGCATCTGTGTCTGCCTTGGTGTAGTTTACGCCGTCAAGGTCCATATACCAGAACTCAACCTTGTATTCTGCTCCGTTTGCAGTCCAGATTGCGTAGTATGTTGCGGGAGTTTCGGTTGTAAGAGTACCGAGGTTGTTTGAACCTACCTCTGCATTCTTATCTGTCGACCAGCCTGCGAATGAGTAACCGTCTCTTGCAAGACCTGTGGGAGCTGTGATTGCGCCGTTGAAGGTTGTGGGAACATCCTTTGTTGCTGCGCCGTCGATTGTACCGTTGTTACCATCGAATGTAACGTTGATGGTCTTTTCAGTCCACTGTGCTGCATAGGAAACTGTTGCTTTATCTTCGCCGAGGTCGCCGATCTTTTCTGTGAGCTCGGGAGCCCAACCCTTGAAGTCGAAGCCGTATCTTGTAAGACCTGTGGGAACAACGATTGTGTCACCGTAGGTTACGGGCATATCGGCTACTGTGTTATCATAAAGGTTTGTGAATGTAAGGGTATATGTTTCCTTAGTCCACTGTGCTGTGTAGGTGATTGTTGCCTTATCCTCACCGAGGTCGCCGACGTCAGCAGAGGGAGTGTTGTCCCAACCTGCAAATACGTGACCTGTCTTTGTGAGACCGGTGGGAATTGTGAGCTTACCGCCGAAGGTAACGGTTTCTGTGATGCTGTCGCCTGCATCGTTTGTATCAGCAAAGATAACTGTGTAGGTTTCTGCTGTCCAGTCAGCTGCTACAGTGTAAGCAGTTGCGGGCATTGTTGCGGGAAGAGCCTGCCAGTTTGCAAATACGTGACCTTCCTTGGTGGGAACAATTGCGGTTGTGGGCATATCAGCCGATGCTGTACCGAAGTAAACGTCGAAGCTTTCTGCACCGTCATAAGTAAGTGAATACTTATTTCTGTCAAAGTAAACCTTGAGAACAAGTTCGCCTGTTGCAGGAACTGTACCCTTAAGAACGGAAGATTCTTTGTTAAGAGTAAAGCCTGTGGGAACGGTGGGAACGTATTCTGCGGTTTCCTTACCTACTGTACCGCTGAGAGTCTCTGTCTTATCGAGCTTGGTGTAATCCTTGCCGTCAACAGTCATCTCATAGAACTCAACTGTGTAGTTCTTTGCATCTGCTGACCAGATTGCATAGTAGGTATCGGGAGTTTCGGTTGTGAGAGTGCCGAGATTGGTAACGCCTGTTGTGGCATTCATATCAGTTGACCAACCGATGAAGCTGTAACCGTCTCTTACTGCTGTGGGAGCTGTAATTGCGCCGTCAAACGTTGTGGGAACAACCTTTGTTGCTGCGCCGTCGATTGTACCGTTGTTACCATCGAATGTAACGTCGATAGTCTTTGCTGTCCACTGTGCTGCGTAGGAAACGGTTGCGCCGTTTGCACCGAGGTCGCCGATTGCTGCCTTAAGCTCGGGATCCCAACCTGCAAATTCATAACCGTATCTTGTGAGACCTGTAGGAACGGTGATTGTGTCGCCGTATGTTACAGGCATATCAGCAACTGTGTTGCCGAAGAGATTTGTGAATGTAAGAGTATAGGATTCGTTTGCCCACTGTGCAGTGTAGGTAACCTTGTCGCCGTTGTTGCCGAGGTCACCGATTGTTGCGGTGAGTTCGGGAGCAAAGCCTGTGAAGTAAACGCCCTGACCGTCCTTTGTGAGACCTGAGGGAACGGTGATTGTATCGCCGTAGGTTACAGGCATATCAGCAATTGTTGTGTCGCCTGTGTCTGCAAATGTGAGTGTGTAGGATTCCTTAGCCCACTGTGCTGTGTAGGTGAATACGGTGCCTGTTGCGCCCATATCGCCGATTGCTGTGGGAGGAGTTACATCCCAACCTGTGAAGTAATAGCCTGAGCCATTCTTCGTAAGACCTGTGGGAATTTCAATTGTATCGCCGAAGGTTACGTTCTTATCTGCGATAGTAACGTCGCCTGTGTCAGCATACTTGATAACGTAGGTCTTGGGAGTGTAAACAGCCTTGAGTGTGCTGTTTTCTGCGGGAACAACGAAGGGGAATGTTACCTTGGAATCATCCTTGGTGTTGATCCAGTGTGAGAAATCATAACCTGTCTTTGAAGGTGCTGCAGGCTCTGTAACGTTTGTGCCGTAAGCCTGAGTTACGGGGTTGGTTCCAGTGAAGGTACCGCCGTCAGCATCGAAGGTTACTGTGAATCTCTGGATATTCCATCTTGCTTCAAGAGCAATAGTGTCTCCCTTTTCACCGAGATCTTCGATATACCAGGGATTGTCAAGGTTCTGCTCAACGCCGTCGATTGTTGCCTTCCAGCCGAGGAAGCTGTAGCCTTCTCTTACGAGGCCTGTGGGAAGATCTGCGTCTGTGCCGTATTCAACGGTCATATCAGCAACGGTGTTGTCGTAAACGTTTGTGAACGTAAGAACGTAGGTTTCGTTTGCCCACTGTGCGGTATAGGTAATAACGTCGCCGTGGTCACCCATATCGGTAGCGGTTGTGAGAGGAGTCTCATCCCAACCTGTGAAGTAGAGACCCTGACCTGCCTTAGCAAGGTTTTCGGGAACTTCGATGGGATCGCCCATGTTAACCTTCTGGTTTTCATAGGAAACGTCGCCTGTGTCTGCGAATACGATTGTGTATTCTTCAAGAGCCCATTCTGCTGCGATATCAAGATCGGAAGCGGGCATCTTTACGAGATCATTCTGCCACTTAACGAAGTAGTTACCTTCCTTATCAGGTGTTACAACTGCTGCAGGAATTTCTGCATCGAAGTATACCTGTACGGGAGCGTTGCCTTCGTATGTGAGAGTGTACTGATCTCTGTCATAGTATGCGGAAAGAACAAGTGTGCCTTCTGCAGGTACTGTGCCTGCAAGTGTTGATTCGTCAACGTTGAGCTTGAAGCCGGTTTCTGTTGTTGCTGCTGCATATGTTACAAGAGTATCAACTACGCCGGGAAGCGGAAGTGTCTTGGAATCAT
>JAZNUD010000056.1:0-7499 GCA_045592085.1 Acutalibacteraceae bacterium
CAAGTTCTTCGGGTTGAATGAAAAGCGAGTTAACAACATTGTGCTTTCTTTCGCACTTTGTGCCGCATGCTGCCCAGCCGGATTTATCGTATTCCTTAACTTCGCCCATATCAAGAGAAACGGGCTCCATCATCTGGCCCATTGTGCCGTCTGAAAGAAGCATTGCGGGCATTCTGTATTTATCAGCAAGGTCAAATCCCTTGAATGTGAGGTCAACCATTTCCTGAACGGAAGCGGGAGCGAGAACGATAAGACGGAAGTCGCCGTGGCCTGCGCTCTTTGTAGCCTGGAAATAGTCGGACTGTGAGGGCTGGATACCGCCGAGACCGGGGCCGCCTCTCTGAACGTTGATGATAAGTGCGGGAAGGTCAGAGCCTGCAAGGTATGAGATACCCTCGCTCTTGAGTGCGATTCCGGGGCTTGAGCTTGAGGTCATTGCTCTTTTGCCTGCTGCAGCTGCGCCGTATACCATATTGATAGCGGCGATTTCGCTTTCAGCCTGAAGGAATGTGCCGCCGATGAGGGGCATTCTTTTTGCCATATAAGCGGCAATTTCTGTCTGGGGGGTAATGGGATAACCGAAGTAATGGCGGCAGCCTGCCATGATGGCGGCTTCTGCGAGAGCTTCGTTACCTTTCATCAGAACTTTTTCAGCCATTTTATTATCTCCTTACTTTTCAACAGTGATTACGCAGTCGGGGCACATTGTTGCGCAGAAAGCGCAGCCGATGCAAGCTGACTGGTCGGTGATGCCTGCGGGATGGTATCCCTTGGCGTTGATTTCGTCCTTAAGGAGAGCCACAATCTTTTTGGGGCAAGCTCCTACGCAGAGTCCGCAGCCCTTGCAGCGGTCTGTGTTGAATGTTACTTTTGCCATAAGTTTTCCTCCAATTAAAAATCGGTTGCTTTAGCCCACGACTGTCTGACGTAAAGTCTTATCGGGAAGCAATCTGAAACTTTGTCTTTTACTGATTCATATAAATCTTCTTTTACAGTGGTCATTTTTATAGGCAGACCGCTTGCTTCGGATATCGCCTGAGCGTATGCAGCCGAGCCGATAACGTCGTCTGCGGTTGTTTCATCGCCGAGGTTTGAGTTGTTGATGATGCCCGTGAATTTCATTCCTGCCGCCGTTTCGATTTCACGCATAACCGCAACGGTTGATGCGCAATCGGGAGTAAGCGGACGGAATTTGTTGATAACAAGCAGCATCTCATAATCGTTCTGTTTGAGAATTGACGGAGCATATCTTCCGAGAGCAAGAGCACCTCTGTCATCGCCGCCTACGTCGATAACCGCGTGAACGGATTCATCGTCGATTATTGCATATGCCTCCGCAGGGAGAGCAGGCACGTCAACGTTAGAATTCGCATATTCCGAGGATATCAGGTGAATCCCTCTGCTTTCAAGGAAGCCTTCGCTGTCCTTTGTGCGGAAATAGGGATTGACGATATCGAGGTCGGCAATGCTTACTCTGTCAAAAGTCTCTTTCAGATGAAGAGCGTAGTTGACGGCGATGTTGGTTTTGCCGCTTCCGTAATGACCTGCAAAAAGAGTAATTCTTTTATGTTCCATAGATTAAAGAACTGTTACCCAGCCGAACTTGTCTTCAACAGTACCGCCCTGAATGCCTGTTACTGTGTCATAAAGCTTCTGGCTGATTTCGCCGATTTCACCGCCGTTGATGGTCATAACGTCATCCTTATAGCGGAGCTTGCCGACGGGAGAAATAACAGCAGCAGTACCTGTGCCGAAGCATTCCTCAAGAGTACCGTTATTCTGAGCCTCGAGAAGCTCTTCAACGGAAATCTTTCTCTCCTCAACGGGGAGACCCCAGCTCTTGCAAAGCTCGATAACGGAGTTTCTTGTGATACCGGGAAGAATGCTGCCGTTGAGCATAGGTGTAACGATTGTGCCGTTAATCTTGAAAAAGATGTTCATTGCGCCGACTTCTTCGATATATTTTCTTTCAACACCGTCAAGCCAGAGAACCTGTGAATAACCGTCGTCGTGAGCCTTTACCTGAGCTGCAAGGCTTGCTGCGTAGTTGCCGGCTGTCTTTCCAAAGCCCATACCGCCCTTGACTGCTCTTACATAATCGCCCTCAATCCAGAAGCCTACGGGAGCAAGACCGCTTGAGTAGTAAGCGCCTGAGGGGGAGAGGATAACGATGAAGAGGTAGGTCTTTGAGGGAGCAACGCCGAGGAAATCGTCTGTTGCGATGATGAAGGGACGGATGTAAAGCGATGTGCCGGGAGCGGAGGGAATCCAATCCTTGTCAACTCTTACGATTTCGCTTACAGCCTGAACAAAATCCTCAACGGGAAGCTCGGGGATGCAAAGACGCTTATTGGTGTCGTTTGTTCTCTTGGCGTTCATTTCGGGTCTGAAAAGACGTACCTCGCCGTCAGCACCCTTGTAAGCCTTGAGGCCTTCGAACATTTCCTGACCGTAGTGGAAAACCATGCAAGCAGGGGAAAGAGAAAGGTTGCCGTAGGGAATGATTCTTGCGTCGTGCCAACCCTGACCCTCTGTATAGTTCATAACAAACATATGGTCGGTGAAGATTTTGCCGAAGCCGAGATTGTTCTCATCAGGCTTCTGCTTGGGAGCAGTTGTTTTTTCGATTCTGATATTTAACATTTTAAACACCCTTTCGGTAGAATTTTTATTTAGTTAAGTCCGAGCTTTTCGGCGGCTGCTTCTCTCATTTTATATTTGAGAATCTTGCCTGCCGCATTCTTCGGGAAATCATCGACAAATTCGATATAACGGGGGACTTTATGTCTTGCCATATGGGACATAATATAATCCTTCATTTCCTCTTCGGTCATTGATGCGCCTTCCTTGAGGATGATGCAAGCCATAATTTCTTCGCCGTAGCGTTTGTCCGGTACGCCGATAACCTGAACGTCCTGAACCGAATCGTGAGTGAAGATGAATTCTTCAATTTCACGCGGATAGATGTTTTCACCGCCGCGGATAATCATATCCTTGAGTCTGCCGGTGATAAGATAATATCCGTCGGGACGTCTGCAGGCGATATCGCCGCTGTGAAGCCAGCCTTCATCGTCGATTGCGGCTTCGGTTGCCTTGGGCATTTTGTAATAGCCCTTCATAACGTTATAGCCTCTTGCGACGAATTCGCCGTTTTCGCCGTCGGGAAGATCCTCGCCCGTTTCGGGGTCGATGATTTTGCATTCAACGTTGGGGAACGCTTTGCCGACGGTTTCAGTTCTGTCCTCAAGCGATTCGTTGACTTCGCCCATCGTACAGCCGGGAGATGCTTCCGTCTGGCCGTAAACGCTGAGAATTTCGGTCATATTCATTTCTGCGGCGGCTCTCTTCATAAGGTCGGGCGGACAGTTTGCGCCTGCCATAATACCCGTTCTCATATATGAGAAATCGGTCTTTGCAAAGTCCTCGTGCTGGAACATTGCAATGAACATTGTAGGAACGCCGTTGAAGCAGGTAATATGCTCCTGATGAACGCAGGCAAGTGACGATTTTGCCGAGAAATAGGGCAGGGGCGAAAGTGTTCCGCCGTGGGTCATCATCGAGGTCATCGAAAGCACCATGCCGAAGCAGTGGAACATCGGAACCTGAATCATCATTCTGTCAGCGGTGGATAAATCCATTCTGTCACCGATGCATTTACCGTTGTTGACTATGTTATAGTGAGTGAGCATAACGCCCTTGGGGAAGCCCGTTGTGCCCGAGGTATACTGCATATTTGCAACGTCGTGGCAGTTGACTGCGGCTGCTCTGCGGTAAACCTCCTCGATGGGAACACGCACCGACATATCCATAGCCTCTTCCCAGGTGAGGCATCCCTTCTGGCGGTAGCCGACGGTGATGATGTTTCTCAGGAAGGGGAGCTTGCGGCAATGGAGCGGTTTGCCGGGAACGGCAACCTCAAGCTCGGGGCAAAGCTGCGCAATGGATTGCGCATAGTTTGAATCGAGGCAGGATTCAATAGTGATAAGAGTGTGAGTATCGGACTGCCTGAGCAGATACTCGATCTCGTGGATTTTGTAAGCGGTGTTGACGGTAACAAGAACGGCGCCGATTTTGGTCGTTGCCCAGAAAGCGATGAACCACTGCGGCAGGTTTGTGAGCCATACCGCAACCTTGTCGCCGGGCTTTACACCCAGAGCAATGAGCGAGCGTGCAAAGGTGTCAACGTCATCTCTGAACTGCGAATACGTTCTTGTGTAGTCGAGGGTTGTATATTTGTAAGCAATCTGGTCGGGGAACTTTTCGCACATAACGTCAAGCACCTCGGAAAAGGTTTTGTTTATGAGCGAGAATTTTTCCCAGACGAATTTGCCCGTACCTGCTCTGTTTGAATAAAGCAGCTCTTCGGATTTCTTTTTGTTGTCATAAACGCTGATTGCGTTGATGAAATGGGGGAAGGTGATTTCGGCAATGCCGAAGTCCTCCATTGTTTCGGGCTGACATTCATATGAAAGAAAGCCGTCGTAGTTTACCGAATCAAGGGCGTGGAGCATTGTGCCGATAGGCAGAGTGCCTTCGCCGATAAGACGGTATTTTACTTCGCCGTCTTCAACAACCGAATCCTTGACGTGAACGTGCTTGATGTACGCGCCGAGGTTGGTGATGGTTGTTTCGGGGTCCTCATTAAAGAATCTGTAGGGATGGTTGATATCCCAGAGAGCCGCGAGATTGTCGCAGGCGAAAATATTGAGAAGGTCGCGGAGCCTTTTGGTATCCGCATATATGCCGACGGTTTCAACAAGGAGAGCAACGTTATCCTGCTCCGCTTTGCCGATGAGTCTGCCGATAAGAGAAGTAACGTGCGAATCCTCAGTCTGCCTGTCCTCGCCTACGGTGTAAGCGTGGATTCTGACGTAGGGGCATCTGACCCTTGCCGCAATTTCGATTGCGGTTGCGATTTCTTCATAGCTGTCGTCTGCTTTTGCGGAATCGGCAACGTTGCAGAAGGTGTCGATGCAGGGTACTGTGAGTGAATTCTCAAGCAGCTTGTGGAGCGTTGCGGAAGAATTCGATTTATTGAACGGAGCATCGGAGCCCGTAAATCTGCTGTCTGTTATGTTATGAATCTCAATGCCGTTGAAGCCGAGCTCATTTGCGGTATTTACGAAGTCAGACCAAGAAAGCTCCTGCCATCCGTTGGTTGAAAATGACAGTTTCATATTTCTTTCTCCTCATAAACGATTTTGTTGAGCGCATTGATATAAGCGGTTATGCTTGAACCGATGATGTCCGTGCCGATACCCTTGCCCGAATAGAGCTTGCCGTTTGAACGGAGCTTGACAAGAGCTTCGCCCATAGCTTCTCTGCCTTCGGTGACGGACTGAATCTGGAAATCGTCGAGCTCATAGTGATGGCCGATAATCTGCTCGATTGTGAGGAATGCGGCGTCAATCGGACCGTCACCCATACAAACTGCCTTGAGAGTTCTGTTGCCCTTCTCAAGAACGATGTTTGCGGTTGACGGGATAACGTTGCCGCTGTTGATAACGTAGCTCTGGAGTCTGTAGGTGGGAGGAACCTGATTCGCAACGCTTGCGATGATTGCGTCAAGCTCCTTTGCACCGACCTGCTTTTTGCCCGCAATGTTTTTGAAAGCATCAAATACCTTTGCGGTATCGTCCTCGGTCAGCTCATAGCCGAGTGAAACGATTGCTTTGCTGACCTTGGCAATATCGGCGGTGTCGTCGAGCAGAACGTTGCTTGCCGTTGAGCCGACGCCGAAATCAAACTTATCTGAATCCGCCTGCTTTGTGTTGACAAGGCGGAGAATCTGATTTGCTGAGTGGTTGATTGCCATTGAATTAACGTCGTAGCTTGTGCCGAGGGTGTGACCCTTGACCTGAAGTGCCTTCATAACCTTTTCGAGGTCGGGCAGCGTTTCGCATCCGATTGCGGTTTTGATTTCAAGAGCACCCTCTGCTATGCAGCTGAAGATGCAGGCGTTTGCCATATCAAGCTCATTGCTGCATTCAACGCCGAGTGTAATATTTGCGGCTTCGGGCACGGCTTCGTAAAGCTCCTTGATAAGCTGAGCGAATTCCGTGGGAAGAAGTGCGCCTGCAGTGTCGCAAAGTGTGACAGTTTTTGCGCCGTTTGCGATTGCAGCGGCAACAGCCTCGAAAAGATAGCTCTTTTCTGCTCTGGTTGCGTCAACTGCGGCAAACTCAACGTCAGCGCAGAGTGAAGCGCAGTGAGCGGTAAGTGTTTTGATAAGCTCAAGCATCTGAGCGGGTTTCTTGTGGCAGATATATTCCATCTGAACTGCCGAAACGGGGAGCGAAACGAGCAGGCGGGGTTTCTTTGTGCCTGCGATTGAACGCATTGCTCTGTCAGCTTCTTCAACGGAAAGACCTACGGGGCAGGATAGGATGCTGTTCTTTAGGAGGGGGCTGATTGTGCGCAGGACAAGAGTATCGATTTTTTCGTCCGCAACGGGTGCGGTTTCGATAACGTTGACCTGAAGCTTGTCGAGAAGCTTTGCAATTTCAAGCTTTTCCTTGAAGCTGAGCGCAAGGTCGCCTCTGCGTGCAAACGCTCTGAGTGTTGCGTCTGCGATGATGATTTTTTTCATTGAAAATCTCTCCTTTTTTGCCGCATCGCGCGGCAGTGATTAGAACAACAAATCCTGCGGATTGTATTTACCGGCCTGCCCGGCAGATAAACACTTGTGCATTTTAATTGTTTCATAATATTATATATAAAAGACCTTTTAAAGTCAATAAAAACAAGGCGTCAAAAACTGCCCTTGAGCAAAATCGTATACTGCAACAACGATAATATTTGATAAGAAAAAAATAATGTTGAAAATTCACAAAAAGGTGTGCTCGGGTGAGAAAAACAGAAACGGTTTCGGATTCAATATTATACAGATTATTGACAATTTTTCAAAAATGTTATAAATTTAACCATATATAAGATTCGGAGATGGATATTATGGTTCAGGTTGTTGCGGCTCTGATATGGAGAGATGAAAAATTTATGATTTGCCAGCGACCCTTAAGCAAAACGAGAGCTCTGCAATGGGAATTTGTCGGCGGCAAGGTCGAAGAAGGTGAAACTCTTGAGCAGGCACTCAACAGAGAATGCACCGAGGAAATCGGTGTCGGAGTTGAGGTCGGAAGCGTTTTTGCCGAGGTTGACCACGTTTATCCCGATATCACGATTCATCTCACCTTGTTTAACGCCCGTCTTGCAGGCGGCGAGCCGAAAATGCTTGAGCATAACGATATCCGATTTATCACCCCGTCGGAAATTCCGCAATATGAATTCTGCCCTGCGGATAAGGATATTCTCGAAAAGATAGTTTCCGAATACGGCGGCAAAGAATGATTTTGGCTGTCAAACTTTAAGGTGAATGGAGTAATCCGAACCTGCCCGAAAGCGAGTCTTTCCGCCGCTTTTCGGCGTTTCGGCATTGAAAGGCGTCAGCCTTCCTGCAACCTCAACATCCAAAAATCGGCAGAAAATTCTTCACTTTCGGG
>JAZNUD010000057.1:0-10593 GCA_045592085.1 Acutalibacteraceae bacterium
TGCACACTTGAACAGATTGCAAAATTCGCAGGATACAAAACACCGAGTTCAGTTTACAAACGCATACAGAAAATCGCAACGGCATATGAAGATTTTGTTTCAAAGAAATACGGAGAATTTTTGGACATCCACTCAAAGAAAAAGAAGAAAAATAAACAAGCAGAAAAAGACAGTCACGATTGATTTCGTGGCTGTTTTTTGATGCCCGAAAGGAGGATTTCAGAAATGAGACGATAGAAATGTTTCAAACAACCAACGCATCGTTTTGAGAAAATGCATCGGAAAACACGGTGATTTTCGCGGTTCATGAACCGTGAAAAAATCACAAAAATCAGCCAGTTTTGGCAGAAAGGAGGCAAAATGAAAACAGGATTAACAAAGCGTCAGAAAGATACCGTTATCTGCTTTAACGAAGAAAGTGACATCATTGATGTGCGGACACACAACACGGATTTGAGAAACAGACTTTTAGAATTCAGTGAACAATATCCCGACTGTTGCAAGCTGACAGACGATGATGAACACGGCGGAATGCTTTTTGAAATTCTCAAAGGCAGATTGAGTTTCAGACTAACCGCACCGTATTCGGAAGAACGCAGAAACAGTTTAAGCGAAAATGCGAAAAAACACGGAATAAATCACGGCAAAAAAATTGATGAAATGGTTTGATTGAATGTGAGGTTGTTTTATGTGTATGCGTGTGCTATAATCATCTCGACAAATAAGAATTTGCGGAACAGATATAAAAGGAGAAACGTATGACACAAATCATTTCATTTTTGCTATCCGTTGTGTTTGCAATTGATATGTTTTTCGTTGGATTATTCCCTGAAAAACAACTTGTTATCACGCAAACGGAAACCGAAACCGAATACTATATAGACGGCGAAAGCGATAAGTTGCGTTTCGGTGTTGTTGGTGAAGGTAATCTGTTTGAGCCAGATGAGGAAATCAAGGTTATAATTGAGTGCCTTGATGAATCCCTTGACGGCACAAGAGCAAAAATTTCCGTTATGAGTGAGCAGACAGGCTTTAATAAGCGAGGATATGTTAATTTGAATTTCGATGTGCCGTATAACGCATTCACTTTTTCGTCCAATAAAAACGGCATTTTTACTGTTTCACTCAAGCTTCCTGATGCAACAGTGTACAGTTTCAACATCGGTGTTCTTCCGAAAAATACACAGGCAAATGACAGCTTTTACTACGGAATTCAGCCGTATATAAACCGTGCTTACACTTGGGGTCATGGTTTTCAGCTTCCGAACTATACTGCAGATGAATCAGTAGGGAAAATCCTTGATGTAGCTGAATATCTCGGTGTAAATCTTGTTCGTGAGGACAGTATTGGTTGGGGTGCAATGCAGAGCGAGGCTTACGGCGACGCGAATTTCTCCGTGCAGGATTACCTTGTCGGCAAGGTCAACGAGCGCAATATGAAATACAACTGGTTACTTGGGTTCAATGCAGGAAAATGGTCTGCCGCAGAGAAATACAAAGAAAATTACGATGAATCAATCGGTTGGACTTACCCTCCCGATGAAAATGTATGGTCAGATTTCATAAGAAAGGTTGCCGCACATTATGCCGACAATACTGACATTCTGTGGGAAATCTGGAACGAGCCGAACTGGTATTTCTTCGCAGGCACTCCCGAAGAATATTTTTCGCTTCTTGAAAAAACCGCTACAATAATCAAAGCCGAAAATCAGTCTGCCTATGTTTATTCGGGCGGACTTGCTGTTGCAGAAAAAGAAAGTAACCTTGTTTTCTATCAGAAATCAGCAGAGCTGATGAATAAAAATCTGCTCGATAATTACGGTTATCACAACCACGACGGTCTCGATAATTACTATAATTATATGGGCAAAATGTTATCGCTTACAAAATCTGCAGGACTTTCAAATGGCGGTTTCAACAGCGAAAGCGGAGTAGGAGGTGCAGATGCGGCTACAATCGCCTGCAAGGCACTTTACACCCGTTCAACAGGAGCAAGCGGATTTGTTTCGTTCGCATTCAGAAAAACCGTTACACCTGAAAACGATATAAATAACTTTGCATTTTTCAACGAGTATCTCCAACCTACCGAAGCTGTGATTTCCTACGCAACCGTTATCCGTTTTCTCGGCAATGCAGAGTTTGTGAAGAATATTTCGGATGAAAAGAATCTTGTGATTGATGAATACGCTGATAACGAAAAGAAAATCGAAGTATATTATAGTATTGGAAATAAAACTAAAATCGACGCACCCGAAGGCGATTATAAAGCCTTTGATATGTACGGCAATGAAATACAAATCGGCAGGAAGCTGACTGTCAGCAATACACCGATATATATTGTTTATTGATGTTAGAGCGATTTTTATGACAAATTCCAATTTGTCGAACTAATTATTGAAACAAAAATCAAATACATTTCATCAAACCGTTTCACTTTTAGTGAAGCGGTTTTCTTATGCCCAAAATCGAAAGGAGATGTGAATATGAAACGTGATAAAAACACAGCAAAATAAACACCGAAAATATACGAATAATCCCGAAGGGCGCACTTCTATACATATCCTTGCGGAATGTATATGTGCGTAGCTCCGCTAATGAAAAATCAAAGATTTTAAACAAGGGTTTTACCCTTGCGCTGCATTGCAGCTATCCCAACAAATTATCCCGTTGTTTCATCTGAAGCAACGGGATTTTTGTATCCAAAAACAGAAAAGGAGATTTTATGAGTAAATCAAAAGAAGAATTAATTGAAGAAAAAATAAAAAACGAAAAGGAAATTGGAATCCTTGAACATCAGAAACAGCGTCTTGAGAATCGCATTGAATATCTCACCAAAGGTGACAGAGCAAAACGCACTCTCCGTCTTTGTGAAAAAGGCGGTGCGATTGAAAGTGTTTGTCCCGAAACAAAAGATATGACTTCTGCTGATTTTTTTCAGCTTGCCGAATTCATTTTTGATCTGCCCGAAGTGAAAAAGTATATGGAAAGGTTTGAATTGTAATGTCACTTTTTCATTTCCATGTAACCCAAATAAAACGGAGTGCGGGTCAGAGCGCCGTTGCGTGTGCTGCATACCGTGCTGGTGAAAAATTAAAGAGTGAATATTACGGTGAAGTCAGCGACTACACCCGTAAAGGCGGAGTTGTTGAATCTGGAATTATGTTGCCCGAGTATGTTCCGCAGAGTCTTTCCGACAGAGAAACTCTGTGGAATGAAGTTGAGAAAACTGAAAAAGGTAAAAAGGCTCAGCTCGCATACAGCTTTGATTTTGCATTGCAGAATGAATTTACGATGGAAGAAAATATTTCACTTGCAAAGAAATTCATACGGGAACAGTTTGTTGAAAGAGGAATGATTGCCGACTTTGCAATTCATTCTCCCGAAACAAACGGCATAGCAAATCCACACGTTCACGTGTTGTGTCCGATAAGACCGATTGAGAAAAACGGCAAATGGAGCAGCAAGCAAAAACGTGTTTATGAGCTTGACCGAAACGGCGAAAGAGTAACCGACCATAACGGAAATTACATCTACTCTGCCGTACCGACAACCGATTGGGGTAAACCCGAAACGCTTGAGCATTGGCGAAGCGAATGGGCAAGAATGTGCAACGAAAAGTTTGAAGAAAAACAACTTGCAGACAGAATTGATTACCGCAGTTATGAGCTACAAGGTGTTGATAAAATACCAACCGTTCACGAAGGAGTTGCAGTCCGTCAGATGGAAAGCAAAGGCATAAAAACAGATAAGGGAGAGAAGAACAGATTGATAAAATCTACAAATGCTCTGCTTGCCGAAGTCAAAGAGAAAATTAAAATTTTTAAAAGCTGGATTGAAGAAATCAAAGCGGAACTTGAGAAATACAATCAACCCGAAACAACGCTTGTTGATATTCTGAACACTTATCTCGATATGCGAAAAGAAGGCAGATCCGATTGGAATAAATCTGCACAGACAAAAAGTGCTGTCGCAGACTTAAAGAAAATCTCGCAGGCAATTATGATTCTGCAAAACCGAAACATCTGCACTCTTGATGAACTCAACGAAATTCTGAAACCGATTGACGAAACGAGAAAATCAATCAAGGCAGATGAAAAGAAAATCAAACGGCTGAAACAGCATATTTCAAAGATTGAAGATTATGAAAAGCACAAAGCAATTTATGATAAATATTCAAAAATATTTTTTGAGAATAGCAAAGAAAAGTATTATGCCGAACACGAATCCGAAATCGAGAAATACAAAACCGCAGTCAGATATATGAAAGCAAATCCCGAATGCAAACCGAGTGCAAAAGCAGAGATAAAATCTGAAATGTCTGCATTAACGGAACATCAAAAATCATCAACCGCCAACCTATCCACCCATCAATCCGAACTCCGTGAGCTTGAAGAAATCCGATACATTGTAAATCAAGCTATGGAACATAAAGAAAACGAAAAGCCATCTGTTCTCAAACGCCTCGAAGAAGCGAAGAAACTGACGGCTCAAAACAACCGTTCCGCTTACAAAAAGCAGGAACAGAATATTGAATAACGAAAGGAGATTTTTATATTCAACAGAATAAACAGTAAATTTTGGCAAAGATTATTAAACGAAAGGGGGACGGCTGATGTCTGAAAGCAAAGAGAAAAGCACAGGCAGAAAAATGAGCGAAGTTGAAAAGCAAGGAGTCATTGAAAAGTTATGGCTTATTTATTTTAACGATACGCTTTATGAAAAAGGTTTAATATCAGAAACGGAACGAAACCGTATGGCAAATAAAATTCATGCACGCAAGCCGTCCGGTCAGTCAAGATAGAAAGAGGTCTGTTTTTTATTGCAGACCTCTTGATTTCTTTCTTGGAATATGATAATATACAGATAATGATACAACGAAACTTTTAAGGAGGATAAAAGATATGGATATACATAGTGTGCGAATGCAGTTGAAATCAAAAAGCATATATGAAATTCCTCTCAGGGTAACATACTATGCCCGTGTTTCAACAGAAAGTGATGAACAGTTAAATTCACTTGGCAATCAGATAAGCTATTATGAAAATCTTATCAAAAAGAATTCTGCCTGGACTTTTGTGCCGGGATATATTGACGAAGGTTTGTCGGGTATTTCTGTTAAGAAAAGAGAAAATTTCAACAGAATGATTGATGATGCGGCAGATGGTAAATTTGATTTCATTATAACCAAAGAAATTTCACGTTTTGCGAGAAACACTCTCGATTCAATTCAGTTTACCCGTCAGCTTCTCGGATTCGGAGTAGGTGTGTTTTTTCAGAATGATAACATCAATACTCTTGACGAGGACAGCGAACTCAGGCTTTCGATTATGTCATCAATCGCTCAGGAAGAACTCCGTAAACTTTCAAGCCGAATTAAATTCGGACATCAGCAGGCGATAAAATCAAATGTTGTTCTTGGCAACAGTAATATTTTCGGCTACAAAAAGGTCGATAAAAAACTCGTTATTGATGAAGAACAGGCGGCTATGGTCAGAGAGCTTTTTGAACTTTATGCAACCGACCAATACAGCATGAAGCAGATTGAAACAATTTTCTGGGATAAAGGATACCGCAATAACAAAGGCAACAAAATTGCTCATTCAACAATGTCAAATATGATTTCAAATCCCAAATACAAGGGATACTATGTCGGCAACAAAGTCCGTGTTGTTGATATGTTTACAAAAAAGCAGAAGTTCCTGCCGCCAGAAGAATGGGTAATGTTCAAAGATGAAACGGGCGAACTTGTACCCGCTATTGTTTCGGAAGAACTGTGGGATAAGGCAAATGAAATTCTGCAAAGAAGAAGCGATGATGTGAAAGCACGTCAGGGAATTTGCAACCACGCAAATCTTCTGACGGGAAAGCTTTTCTGTACCGATTGCGGAACGGCATATTATCGCAGAGAATCAAAAGACAAATACGGTAATAAAAACAGCAAGTGGATATGCTCGGGAAAAATCAAAGGCGGTTCGGATTCCTGCACATCATTTGCAATTTATGAAGATGAAATCAAACCGGTTCTTTTCGAAGTGTTCCGTGACACAAAGGCGGATGCAGATGCACTTGTTGAGGAATATGTGAGAATGTATTCCGAAATGACAGATAACGGCAAGATTCCCCAAAAGATTGCGGAACAGCAAAAGATAATTGATTTTGCATTGCAGAAAAAATCAAAACTGCTTCAATATAATGTTGCAGGTCAGATTACTGACAGAGATTTTATTGAGATGACCGAACAATGCAACTATGAAATATCAGAAGCAGAAAGAACTATTTCAGAGCTTAATGAAACACTTGAATCAAGCGAGGATTTCAGAAAGCATATTGCGGCAGTCCGTGCGGCAATAGCAGCTGCACAGAATGATGCAAGGAAAGGCACGATTTCCAAAGAATTTGTTGATACCTATATTGATAAGATTTTTGTTACTCCGCTTGATGACGGCACTATGAGGCTGAGCATAAAGATTTTTACGGGAGAATCAACCGAAAAGTTTCTCGGAAAGCTCAAACGTCGTGCGGGTCAAACGAAACAGTCATCTGACGGCTCGACAGAAAATCAAGGCATACCAACGGGTTTGGACTCAACTGTTTCTATGGGTCAAACGTTCAAGAAGATGATCGAGGCTTACGAAAACGGTATGAAATAACTTCGTTTTGCAAAAGGGGGTTGACGCTGCGGCGTCAGCCCTCCGATTTTATCCCGTGTTTTATTGACACCCGACCTGCGATGTGATATACTTTTTAAAGTTTGATTCTGAGGTGATTTTTGTGGCTGTTTATAAAAACAGAATTGATTTGCATATGCATACTTCAAGCTCGTTTGACGGCAATTATTCCGCACTTGAGATGACGGAATCTGCGGTTTCGAATTCTCTTGCGACAATTGCCTTCACTGACCATTTTGACGTTGATTTTTACGAAAGACATAATCTCGTAGTCCGTCAGCAGACAAGCTACGAGGATATTATGTCCGTTGTTGAGAGATTTTCGGATAAAATCCGCATTCTCCGCGGTATTGAGATGGGACAGCCGACATACGACGTTGAACTGACCGAAAAATCCCTTGCGAGATACGAATATGATTTTGTTATCGGCTCAATACATAATCTTCGCAATATGCCTGATTTCGGCGACCTCGACTATAAGAGTATGACTGAGGAAAAGATTTATTCGCTTCTCGACGAATACTTCAACGAAATGCTTCTCCTTGCGAAATGGAACGGTTTCGATACCCTTGCACACCTGACCTATCCTATGAGATATATCGTTCAGGCGGGCAGAAACGAAATTGAACTCAGCCGTTTTGACGGTATAGTCGATGAGATTTTCAAAACCCTGATTGCTAACGGCAAGGCACTTGAAATCAATACAAGCGGACTCCGTCAGCCTATCGGAAAAACGATGCCCACGGAAAACTACGTGCGCAGATACAGGGAGCTCGGCGGTGAATTGCTGACCCTCGGCTCGGATGCTCATTTCACCGAGCACGTCGGCGCAGGTATCGATGAAGGCTATGCCATAGCGGAAAGATGCGGCTTTGATTGCGTAACGTTTTTCGTTAACCGTAAACCCGTTAGGGTGAGAATTGAAAAATAAAAAACAGGAGCAGCCTCGTGTGAGGTTGCTCCTTTATTGTTTGTGATGTTATTAAAGCAAATCAGCGATATCGTAAATGAGTCTTTCGGTCTTTTCCCAGCCAAGGCAGGGGTCGGTGATTGATTTGCCGTAAACGCATTCGCCGATTTTCTGTGCTCCGTCCTCGATATAGCTTTCAATCATAAAGCCCTTGACAAGCTTTTTGACGTCGGCGTCGTGGCGGCAGGAGTGAAGAACTTCCTTGGCAATTCTTATCTGCTCAAGATATTTCTTGCCCGAATTTGCGTGGTTGGTATCAACGATAACTCCGGGGTTTGCAAGTCCGCTTGAAGCGTAGGTTTCAGCAAGGTGAACAAGGTCCTCATAGTGATAGTTGGGCATTGACTGACCGTGCTTGTTAACGTAGCCGCGGAGAATTGCGTGGGCGCAGGGGTTGCCCTCTGAATGAACTTCCCAGCCTCTGTAGATAAATGTGTGCTTGTGCTGGGCAGCTGTGATTGAATTCATCATAACCGAGATATCGCCGCTTGTCGGGTTTTTCATACCTACGGGGATATCGAGTCCGCTTGAGGTGAGGCGGTGCTGCTGATTCTCAACCGAGCGTGCGCCGATTGCAACGTAAGCGAGAATATCGCTCAGATATCGGAAATTCTCGGGGTAAAGCATTTCATCAGCGCAGGAGAAGCCCGTTTCTGCAAGAGCTCTCATATGAAGCTCTCTGATTGCAACGATGCCCTTATACATATCGGGCTTTTCGTTGGGGTTGGGCTGGTGAAGCATACCCTTGTAGCCGTCGCCCGTTGTTCTGGGCTTGTTTGTATATATTCTGGGAATGATAAATATTTTATCACTTACCTTATCCTGAACGGTGCGCAGACGGGAAATATAGTCGATAACACTGTCCTCGTTGTCAGCCGAGCAGGGGCCGATAACAAGCACAAGCTTATCGCTGGCACCCGTGAAAATATTTTTGATTTCAATTGCTCTTGATTTAACGATTTTTTCAAGCTCATACGAAAGGGGATACTGCTCCTTGACCTCCTGCGGAATGGGGAGCTTTCTCTCGAATATCATACTCATAATAAACACTTCTTTGCTGAAAATTTAATATTTATTTTACACCTTTTTGGTTTCTAATGCAATATTTTTGCTGAATAAAAATACACAAATCGGGGTTATTTATTCGGAATTCTTTTGTCAGTGTTGCCTTTTGATGAAAAATAATGTATTATTGGAATATAAGTGAAAGGAAAGGGCGTGTGGATTATTTTGAAAAATATTTTTATCTTTTTATTTGTTATTCTGCAGCTTCTCGGTATATCTCCTCCCTGTGTTGAAAAGGCTGTGCCGATTGACCCGACTGACGGCGGCGACCCCGTTATCGTTGAGGATAACGGCAGCGCATATTATATTTTCACCACGGGCGGCGGAATTGATATCAGAAAAATCACAGCCTTTGACGATGCAACAACATTTGAAAAGAAAACGGTTTACTGGGCAGGAAATGACGGCATTGACGGCGAAATCTGGGCGCCCGAAATTCATAAAATCGGCAACAGATGGTATATTGTTGCGTGTGCAAAATTCAGAGAGGATGCCGTGCCGAAGGGGACTATGCCTGAAAGAAATTCCGATGAGCCGCATTCGGATTATTACCGCTACGGATTTGTGCTTGAAAGCAAAACTGAGGATATTTTCGGTGAATATGAATTCAAGGCAAGAATTGCGCCCGACGGACTCAACAACATAGACGGCACGTATCTTCAAAAGGACGGTAAACTCTATTACGTATGCTCTGCTTACGTTGACGTTGCCCATCAGTGTATTTATATTGCCGAAATGGAGAATCCCTACACTCTCAAAGCCGATTCCGACGGCAAAAACAATGCGGTTATGATTTCAAGACCGCAGAGAAAATGGGAAAAGCACGGATGGTGGGTCAACGAAGGCCCTGCAGTGCTTTATAAAGGCGATGCGGTGTATATCGTTTATTCGGGCAGCGGCTACAGCTCGGGAGAATACTGTATGGGTATGCTGACTCTTAAAGGTGATGACGTTATGGAAAAAACCTCCTGGAAAAAGAGCCTTATGCCCGTTTTTGAGAAAAACAAAAACGCAGGTCTTTATCATACGGGTCATTGCAGCTTCCTTTACCGCGAAAACGGCGATATCTATATGGTTTACCACGCAACGGATGACCCCGATTTCTTTGCGAAACGCAGATGCACTTATATCAAAAAAGTTGAATTTTACGGCAATTATCCGTTATTTAATATGTAAAAAACAAACCACCGAATTAAATCGGTGGTTTTGCTTTTATTAAAAATTTGGACTTGATGCCGATGAAGCTTTATTTCTTTTTTCTGATAACGAATTCGCTGAACATAACGCCCATTTCAGGCTCACTCAGTTCAAGCTCTGCACATCCGTTGACGAGAATATCCTTCGGAATTGTGTAGGCTGCGCTGACGAATCCGTCGCAGAGCATAGCCTTGTCATATGCTTCGTCGGATTCACCGCCAAACTGTGCACCCTCATAAACGGTTACGCCGTTGACTGCAACCTTGTGGCTGTGTGAATCAATTTTTCTGTCGGCATAGGTAACTCTCAGCTCGTAATCGCAGTCCGCCGTCAGGCCGCCGATTCTGCATCTGAAAGTGAGGTTGTCATAAACCTTGAACATACATACAGGCATCGTGCCGTTGTTGACGTTGGGTCTGTCACCCTGGAAATTCATATATATTTCTCCGCTTTGTGCAACGCCGCACTGTTCAAGACCGTTGAGAGCAACGGAGAAGTAGTATTCATCGCCGTCAACCTTATTGCGGTCGATGATTTTCTGCATATAACCTTCGGGGTCATTCGTTTCAAGGGCGGCACCGATTCTGCCGAGAAGCCATTTTCTGTCGGTAATGGGCAAATCCATCGTTTCGAGGATTGCGCCTCTTTCCCAGTTATCAGCACAGTAATTTTCGATATCGGACTGCAGACCGA
>JAZNUD010000058.1:0-77220 GCA_045592085.1 Acutalibacteraceae bacterium
CGTTGAAGCCCCAGACACCCTTGATTGTGTTGGGATCCATATCCATTGTTTCGGAGCCGTAGCACCAGCAGGGGGTAACGGAAAGTGTGATGTCAACGCCTTCCTTCTTGAATTTTGCAGCGCAGGCTGCAGCTTCGGCAACTCTGCCGATTGTTGTGTCAGCGATAACAACCTTAACGGGTTCGCCGTTTGAATAGCGAAGATTTTCCTCAAAAAGAGCCTTTGCTGTCTTTGCCATGTTCATTGTCTGCTCTTCGAGTGAGCCTCTTACGTTGAGAGGTCCTCTTCTGCCGTCAATGATGGGGCGAATACCGATTACGGGATAATCGCCGATTAATCTGTTTTTTGCCATGTTAATCAAATCCTTTCTATGTATTGAAGTTATATATTTTATGAATTAACAACTGCCTTGAATCTTTCGTAAGCTGCGGTCCATTCCGCGGTATCTTCGGGAAGATATTCAACCGTATTTTCGCTTTCGCGGACGATTTTTCTTGCCTCATCAATATCTGCGATTGCACCGCAGGAAAGAAGCTGAACGAGAATATTGCCGAGCACCGTTGCTTCAATCGGGCCTGCAACAACCTTTCTGCCGCAGGAGCAGGCGGTCATTTTGCAAAGAAGAGTATCCTTTGTTCCGCCGCCGATAACGTGGATTGCAGGATATGTCTTGCCCGTGCAATCTTCAAGCTTTTCAAGGGTCAGGCGGTATTTCATTGCAAGGCTTTCATAGATGCAGCGCATAACCTCGCCGACGCTTTCGGGCACTGCCTGACCTGTTTTGCGGCAATACTCACGCACCCTCTCGGGAATATTTCCGTGAGGCACGAATTCGGGTGCATCGGGGTCGATAAAGCATTTGAAGGGCTCCGCAGCAAGGGCAAGCTTTTCAAGGTCTGCATAGGAATAGTCGCTGCCGTGTCTGTTCCAATGGCGGCGGCTTTCCTGAATCAGCCACAGACCGATGATATTCTTGAGGAAGCCGACTTTTTCGTTGTAGCCGCCCTCGTTTGTGACGTTCATTGCGATTGATTTTTCATCAACAATCGGCTTGTCAAGCTCTGTTCCGAAGAGTGACCACGTTCCGCTTGAAAGGAAGGCAAAATCGCCCTCTGTGCAGGGAACGGCGGTGATTGCGCTCTGTGTATCGTGACCGCAAACGCTGATTACGTCAACCTCGGGGATGCCGCATTCGGCACAGATATCCTCTCTGATTTTGCCCAGCACCGTTCCCGACGGAGCGATATCACAGAGCAGACGGGAGGGGATTCCGAGTCTGTCAAGAAGCGGAGTTGCCCATTTCTTCGTTTTGAGGTCAATCATCTGTGAGGTGGTTGCGATTGAATATTCGGTTGTCTTTTTGCCCGTGAGCATATAGCCGAAAAGATCGGGCATAAAGAGAATTTTATCCGCTCGTTCAAGCATATGGGGACGGTATTTTTTGAGGGCATAGAGCTGATAAACGGTGTTAAGCTCCATAAACTGGATACCCGTTGTACCGTAGAATTCATCGTTGGGAACGGTTTCGGCACACTCCTCGATAAGCCCCTTCGTGCGCTCGTCTCTGTAGTGAATCGGATTCTCAAGCAGGCATCCGAATTCGTCAATCAGACCGAAGTCAACGCCCCAGGTGTCAATGCCGACGCTGTCAAAGCCGCCTGCAAGCTTCGCCTTGACAATGCCCTGCTTGATTTCGTGGAAAAGGCGCAGAACGTCCCAATACATTGTGTCTCCGACCTTTACGGGATCGTTTGAGAAGCGGTGCACCTCTTCGAGAGTAATTTTTTTGCCGTCAAAGGTGCCAAGAATGGCTCTGCCGCTCGAAGCACCGAAATCTATGGCAAGAACTCGTTTGTCCATCCTTAAATCTCCTTACTGAATAACAACGCCTTTTTTGAGAATGATGTTTGCGTAAATTGCGGTTTCGCCCGTTGCGATAACTGCATATGCCTTCTTTGCTCTGTCATAGAAAGCGAAACGCTCAACAAGCTCGAAATTCTTTTCACCCTCTTCGGCGGTTACGGTCTCTTTATAATCTGCCCAGATGGGAGGAGGATTCGATGCATCGCCGTTATCCATAAGAGCAACGGGAGCTTCAACGTATGTATCAAGAGGCATAAGCTTAAGAATCGCCTCGAGGATTTCGTTTACACCGTGGCCGTCAAGGCGGACAAGTCTCTGTGCAATCGAAGCTGCAGGGAAATTGCCGTCACCGATAACGATTTCGTCACCGTGACCCATTTCCATAAGAATCTTGAGAAGCTCGGGTGAAATGATGGGAGAAATGTTTTTAAGCATAGTAAAATATCCTTTCTATGGTTATTTATTGTCGATTTGTTTGTGACACAGTTTCTGTATTAGTGAATAATGAAAAATGAATAGTGAAAAGTTTCGGAAGGGCTCCGCCCTTACCCATTTTGATTTGTTTTAGCCGTTTTTACTCGTATTAATTGAAGAAATAAGCATTTTTTTAATGCTGATGCAGTTGTTTTTCAACAAAGCAAATTCACCAGAAAGAAAACCGGTTTGTTCAAGCACAATAAGCCAATATTCTGTTTCGGAAGCTTCTTTCAGAGCCGTATGCATTTTCAGGATAAAATCTGCCTTGCTTACAGCAAAATCTGCTTCATGAATGTTTGCTCCGATGCTTGTGCCGCTTCTTAAAATCTGCTTAGATAAAACATACTCTTTCTTCTCGGAAACAAGCCATTTATAATAATTTACAATCTTGATTGCAAAATCAACCGATTGTTTTGACAGTGGTCCGTTGTTCAACAAAAAACCTCCAATAAAATTGGGTGTGGGCATCGCCCACTCACAACTATTCACTCTTCACTTTTAGCTTTTCACTAAACTATTGCGTACATATTATACATATTTGCATAGATTCCGCCCTTTTGCATAAGCTCTGCGTGAGAGCCCTGCTCGGCGATGCCCGTTTCGGTAAGAACGATGATTTTATCCGCATTACGGATTGTTGTCAAGCGGTGGGCAATGGTGAGGGTTGTTCTGCCCTTTGCAAGGCGTTCAAGCGATTCCTGAACGAGCTTTTCACTCTCGTTATCAAGTGCGGAGGTTGCTTCGTCAAGCAGAAGAATCGGAGGATTCTTGAGGAATACTCTTGCAATCGAAATTCTCTGCTTCTGACCGCCCGAAAGCTTGACGCCTCTTTCGCCGATATAGGTGTTATATCCGTCGGGAAGCTCACTGATGAAATCGTGTGCGCCTGCCTGCTTTGCAGCTTCGATGATTTCCTCCATCGTGGCATCGTCCTTGCCGTAAATGAGATTATCGTAAATCGTTCCCGAGAAAAGATACACGTCCTGCGCAACAACGCCGATATTTGAACGCAGCGAACGGAGAGTTACGTCTTTTATGTTCATTCCGTCAATCAGAATATCTCCGCTTTCGGGCTCATAGAATCTCGGAATAAGGTTGCAAAGCGTGGTTTTACCGCCGCCGCTGGGTCCGACGATTGCAAGGTTTTCACCTTTTTTCAGATGAAGGCTCAGGTTGTGGAGCACTTCCTTTTCGCCTTTAACGTAGCTGAAGCATACGTCCCTGAATTCAATTTCGCCCTCAACGCTTTCAAGCTCAACGGCGTTTTCGCTGTCAACGATATCGGGCTTTTCATCCATAATTTCCGCGAAGCGTTCAACTCCCGTTATGCCACGGCTGAACTGCTCGCTGAAATCTACAATCGTGCGGATTGAGCCGAGAAGGGTGGAAATCAGCAAAAGACTTGCGGCAAAATCGCCTGCAGAGGTGATTCCCTCTTTCATAAGCAGAGCACCCATTGCGATGACGCAGATATAAGTAACGCCGTCAATGAGCTTGACCGTTGCGTGAAACTGCGACATATATTTATGGCTCTTGTTTTTTATTTCAACGTACTTTTCGTTGCCTTTGGAGAACTTTTCTTTTTCGGTTTTCTCCTTTGTGAAGGAACGGACAACTCTCACTCCGAGAAGGCTGTCCTCAATTCTTGCGTTGATTTCACCAACCTGATGCCTGCCCGCTTTGAAGGTATCTCTCATACGGGTTCTTGACTTTTTCGTGAGAATAATCATAAACGGCATCAGCACGAAAATTGCAATTGCAAAACGGAAATCCATCGTTGCAAAGATGAAGAAGCTCGCAACAAACTTGACCGCCGTCATAAGCACCATTTCGGGGAAATGATGCGCCCATTCCGCAACATCGAAAAGGTCGGAGGTCATTCGGCTCATAAGCTGGCCGACCTTTGTGTTGTCAAAAAACGAGAACGAAAGAGTCTGAAGATGGTCAAACATATCCTCTCGCATTGCGTTTTCAATTTTCGTTCCCATTTTGTGTCCCCAATAGGACTGGCAGAAGCTTGCAAAGCTGTCGAGCCCTCTGAGCGCAATATATGCGGCTGCAATGGTGACAATGAGCTTCACCGTGATGCCCGCAGGGTTTTCAACACCCTCGTCAGTAATTTTTCTGACTATCAGAGGCAGAATTATTTCGCACGCCGCCGACGTTGCCGCGCAGGCAAGGACAATCAGCTCAGTACCGAGATGCTTTTTAAGATACGGAAAAAAGCGGCTTATCAACGTTCTGTTTTTTCCGAGTGTACCCGTCTTTTCTTTTTTGTGTTTCATTTTATTTTCCTCTTCTTGTCCGATGACAATATATCACTCTATATTATGTAACAAAATTCCTGATTTGTAAAGATTTAAATGAATAAAATAAAATGTAAACTTATTTTTATTGTTATTGACCTTATAATATAAAACTGATATAATAATACAGATTATAATGCCGGAATGTTGTCTAAACCGAAAGGATGGTTTTGTTATGATAAAGATTTCTCCCTCCGTTCTCGCAAGCGATTTCTCTGCACTCGGTGCGGAAGCCGTCAGAGTTGAAAAGGGCGGCGCAGACTATCTGCATCTCGACGTTATGGACGGATGCTTTGTGCCCAACATTTCATTCGGCGCACCCGTTATCAAAAGTATCAGAAGCAAAACAAACCTTGTTTTCGACGTGCATCTTATGATTCAGAATCCGTTGAAATATATTGAGGATTTCAAAAAAGCGGGTGCGGATATCATTACCTTCCACATCGAAAGCTCATCTCCCGTCGGTGAAACGGTTGATAAAATTCTGGAATGCGGCTGTAAGGCAGGAATCAGCATCAAGCCTGCAACCGCCGCAGAGGAAGTTTTCCCCTATCTCGATAAACTTTCGATGGTGCTCGTTATGACGGTTGAGCCCGGCTTCGGCGGTCAGTCGTTTATGCACGAAACCATGGCAAAAGTAAAGACCCTGCGTGAGGAAATCCTTCGCAGAGGTCTTGACGTTGATATTCAGGTTGACGGCGGAATAAACGCCGAAACCGTTGAAATTGCCGCCGCTTCGGGAGCAAACGTTTTCGTTGCGGGAAGCGCCGTTTTCGGAGCTGAAAATCCTGCAGAAATCATCGGTATGCTCCGCGAAAAAGCCGAAAAAGCTTATAACTGATTTTTTCGGCACGTCAACGTGCCTATCGCATCGCTTTCCGCAATCAGATTCCAGTGCTCTCTGGTAAAATCGGCTTCGAGATTTTCACACTTTCTGCAAACGGCAAACTCGCAGAAGTGTCTCTCAAGCTGTTTCATATCAAAGGGCGTGTTGATAATGAGTCTGTATTTACCGTTGCTTTCGTAAAGACTGCTGTGCATATATTCCGCAACTGCCGCACAGCCCTGCAACGCATTATACAGCCCGTCAAGACTGTCGAAATCGCAGATGAGATTCGCCGCCTGCTTGATGAGCATAGGGCGTTTTGCCCTGACTGCCGTTTCAAGCATCGTGAAGCACAGCACGCATCCGCCCGAGCCGAGCGGCATTGCCTCGATTATCATTTTTCTTGAGGGGTCAAGCTCTCTGCCGAGAACTTTGCCTGCGGCATCGAGCACGGTCCAGATAACTCTCCTTGTTTCAATTGCGGAATAATCCATATCATCGTATGTAATATCCAACTCCTGCATATCCTGAGCGGAAAGCTCAACAACAATTCTGTTTTCCGCAGGTGAACTGATTTGCATTCTGTAGTACCTCCTTCGGTTGCTACTAATATAATATGATTTCACCGCCCGATATGCAATGAATAAATAATGGAAGTCTGAGGTGAACGCTGTGGCAAACAGTGCCTCCAAACCGAAAAAAGTTAATATCGGAAGCGTTTACACGGATTACCTTATAATGCTTCTCGCCCCCTGCTATATGGCGTTTCATTATTACGGCATCCGAAGCCTGCTCGTTATTGCGGTTTCGGTTGCGACGGCTATGATAACCGACGCCGCCGCAGGCTTTGCCATAAACAAAAAGATTAAATTCGGCAATGCGGGATGCATTTTTGCAGGTGCGGCAATCGCCCTGATGATGCCCGTTAACGTGCCGTTATACGTCCCCGTTTTTGCTTCGTTTTTTGCGGTTGCAGTTGCGATGGCTCCCTTCGGAGGAAGCGAAAACTCTCCGTTTATTCCTGCCGCGGCAGGCTTTGCGTTTGCAAGCGTCTGCTTCAAGGAGCAGGTATTCAGCTACGCCGTCGGCACGCAGGACTCCGTTTTCGGAGCAGAATCCCTCGGCTCTATGCTGATGAAGGGCAGCTCAATCCATATCGGCACGGCAAACGTTTTTGATATCCTCATCGGCAACGTCGCAGGCCCGATGGGTACGGGCTGCATCATACTGATGCTTGTCAGTGCGGTTTATCTGCTTGTCAGACGCCCTGCCTCGCTGCTTTCAACCGTCGGCTTCCTTGCCGCCTGCATTCTTGTGGTTATTGTTTTCCCGAGAGTCACGGCTTCACTCAAATCAAATCTTATTCCCGAGCTTTGTTCGGGCTCGCTTATGTTTGCGGCGGTTTTCCTTATCACCGACCCCGTAACACTGCCGCACAAAAATATCAACAAAATCATTTACGGCGCACTTTGCGGAATTCTCTGTATGGCTATGCGCCGTATGGGTGCATACGAAGAAACGGTATGCTTTGCCGTTATCCTTGCGAATGCACTCCGTCCGATTTTTGATTCGGCAATCGATAATATGCCGAAAATCGGCAAAAAATCACCTCGCAGGGAGGTGACGGAATGAGTCAGGATATCTCTTTCAAGGAAGCTCTAAAAAAAGGTGCATTGATTTATAACCCCGTGCTCGTTCAGCTTGTCGGACTCTGCCCCGTTATCGCCGCATCGTCAACCTTTATTCAGGCAGTTATCCTTTCGGCGGCGATGTGCCTTGAGCTTGTTGCGGTCTGCGTTATTGCAAGCGCATTCCTCAAGAATCTTCCCCGATGGATAAGAGTGCCCGTTTATTTCATCATCGGTCTTGCTCTCGTCTGCCCTGCACTTTATCTGATTGAAACCTATTCTCTTAACGATATCAGCCTCGGTATGAAGATTTATCTTCCGCTGACGGCTGTCAACTCCGTTGTTGCGGTGCATTGCGAGCAGTTTTCCGTCAAAAACAGCGTTAAGCTCGCTTTCTACGATGCAGTTGCAAGCGGCATCGGAATTTCAGCAATTTTCCTGATTGCAGGTGCAGTCAGAGAAATTCTCGGCAAAGCATCCTTTGCAGGCATAAGCCTGAATCTCCCTATTACCTTCAAGGGTATGGCTCTGCCCTTCGGATGCCTGATTCTTCTCGGCTTCCTCGCCGCACTTCTTAAATCGTTTACGGCAAAATACTATCCGCAGGCTGATGAAGCGGAAGAAACGCAGGAGCCTGAAAAAGCAGAAGAAGCTGCTCCCGAAACGGAAACTCCCGTTGCCGAAGCCGTTGAGCCCGTTGCGGTTGAGCCGTCTGCAGAATTCTCAGCAGAGGCTGACCTCGACGATTTTCTCAGATCTCTCGGCATTGATTTACCCGAAGAGGAGGGCGACGCACAGTGAAAATAATATCCGACCTCCTCATAACCGCACTCTTTACGGTTTTCATCCAGAATCTTGTTCTCAATTCGGGCCTCGGAATCAGTGAAGCCATCAGAGTTTCAACCAAACCCGGCACCTTCGGCAAAATCGCAGGTATGATTTCGGGCTTCTCCGTTGTGACAAGCGTTATATGCAGTGCGCTGAATTCAGCATCGAACTTTGCAAATCTTCCTTTCGCAGGCAGAGCTGCGGTTTACGGCGGAGTGCTTGCGGCGGTTTATCTGCTGGTTGCTCTGCTTCTCAAGCTCATATTCAGAGCCTCCGATAAGCTCCTCGGAACGCTTGGTATCGCGGCACTCAACACCCTTGTTTTTGCCGTGCCGTTCATCAATCAGTCGGCTGCTTATTCGTTTGCGGACGCCATCGGCTCGGGCATCGGCGCAGGCATCGCATTCATCCTTGCGGCGGCACTTATCAGCAAAGGCTCCGAGGCACTCAAAAACAACGAAAACATTCCCGAAGCATTCAAGGGCACACCTGCAATGCTCATCTACGTCGGTCTGCTTTCCCTTGCTTTCGCAGGGTTTGCTGATTCATCTTTATTCATTTAATTTTATCAAGGTGATATTATGGCAAGAAAAAATAAGAATAAGGGCGTTATCGAAAAAGCGCTGAAGCCTTCCCAGAGAGAAAGCATCACCGAGTTTTCAGCGCATTTCGGCTCCGAGCCAAGTTATGAGGAAACCGTCAGGAAGCGCAGAATCATCAACGGCATTCTCGTTGCGCTCGGTATCATCGCTCTGGTTACGCTCGGCTATTTCGTGACCGACGTTCTTGTGCGCATAACCGAATTACCGTATATCAAACCCTGAAAAGGAAGCTGAGCAATGGATTTCATTCCCTATAATTCAAGATTGACATATCATAAGTCTCCCTTCGGTGCAGTGCGTGAGGGAGAAGAAATCACCCTGCGCATCATTCTTCCCAAAAGCCTCTCCTGCACGGGCGCAAATCTAATCCTTGATTCAGATTGCGGAGAAACCTCCGTTATTCCGATGGCATACGAATGTGACGAAGGCGAAGCCGAAGAATGGTGGAGCGTACGCTTTTCCGTTGAAGCGGAAGGTCTTTACTGGTACCGTTTTTCCGTTTCAAGCGGAGAAAAAAGCACAATGATAACAAAATTCTACGATACCCCGACGGGCAGATTCTCCCCCGACGGCTCATCATTCCAGCTTACGGTTTACTCAAAGAATTTCTCGACGCCCGATTGGATTAAGGGCTCGGTAATATATCAGATTTTCCCCGACAGATTCTGTTTTTCGGGAGAAGAAAAGCAGGACATCCCCGATGACCGCATTCTGCGCTCCGATTGGAGCGGCAAGCCTATGTGGCAGCCCGATTCCGAAGGCAGAATTTCGCAGTACGATTATTTCGGCGGAGACCTTAAAGGCATTGAGCAGAAGCTCGATTATCTTGAGTCCCTCGGAGTAGGCTGCATCTATCTCAATCCGATTTTCGAAGCGCATTCAAATCACCGCTACGATACTGCGGATTACGAAAAAATCGACCCGCTTCTCGGCAAGGAGGAGGATTTCGTTTCTCTTTGCGATGCGGCGGAGAAGCACGGAATAAAAATCGTGCTCGACGGCGTTTTCAGCCATACGGGCGCTGACAGCCGTTATTTTAATAAAGAAAACAGATATGAGGATACGGGCGCTTATAACAGCACCGATTCTCCTTTTTATGAATGGTATAAATTCAAAAGCTATCCCGACAGCTACGACTGCTGGTGGGGCGTTGATATTCTCCCCGAAATTCAGGAGGAAAACGACGGCTATATCAGCTATATCGCAGGCGAAAACGGCATTCTGCGCAAGTGGCTCCGACTCGGTGCATCGGGCTGGAGGCTTGACGTTGCCGACGAATTGCCCGATAAATTTCTCGATGCACTGCGCAAAGCAGTCAAATCCGAGAAAAATGATGCATATATTTTAGGCGAGGTCTGGGAGGATGCTTCAAACAAAATAAGCTACGGCTCAAGGCGAAGATATCTTCGCGGAGCTCAGCTTGATTCCGTTATGAATTATCCCTTTGCGGATTTGCTGATTGACTTTGCAATCCGCGGCGTTGCCGAAGGCTTCAACAACAGAATTTCCGCCATATGCGAAAACTATCCCAAGCCTGCGGTTGACTGCCTGATGAATCACATCGGCACTCACGACACCTGCCGTGTGCTCAACCGTCTCGCAACAAAGGGCGGATATTATTCCGACCACCTCAACCGTTATCAGGGCGGATTATCCGAAGAAGAAAAAGAGCAGGGCAAAAAACTGCTCAGGCTGATTTCCGCAATGCAATTCACACTCCCCGGCGTCCCCTGCATTTATTACGGCGACGAGGCAGGCACCGACGGCGGCGAGGATCCCTTCAACAGGGGCTGTTATCCGTGGGGCAGCGAGGATTCCGAGCTCATTGAGCATTTCCGATTTCTCGGCAAGCTCCGCAGGGAGCATCCCGTTTTTAAGGACGGTGAATTCGTCCCCGTTTCCGATGCTCTCGGCTGTGTTGCCTACGAAAGAAGAGGCGGCGGCGAAAGAATAATGACCGTTGCAAACCGCAACAGCCATCCGATTACCTATATTCTGCCCGAGGAGGGCTATGAAGCGCTGACGGGCGGCACCGTCAACGGCAGAGAATTGCTTCTCGACAAAGAAACTGCGGCAATAATTATTAAGCGGTGATAATTTATGGCAAGGAAGAAAAACCTTGTTTTTGAAACACGTAAACGAAGCGACAAGGGAAACACCCGCAAATTCTGGGCGTTTCTGATTACGGGCGTAATCGTTATTCTCGTCGCTTCAACGGCAATGATTCTTAAAAGCAACGACTTTGACTTTGATTCTGCATTCGGCATTGAAAAAGTGACCGAAACAACGCAGGAAACAACCGAGGTACAGACGGGTACGTTTGAGGCTGAAAGAACTTTTCTCGTCTGGTGTGCGGATTCAGCCAGAAAAAATATGCACTTTATGAGCATCATCAGATTCAGTCTGCCCGAATGCAACGTTTCGGTTTTGTCAATTGACCCGAAGGCGGCTCTCGCCGCAACTCATACAGGCACAGAAAGCCCTGCATCAATCTATCTGAAATCGGGCGAAAGTGCGCTTATAGATGCCATTGAAGATGCTTACGGTATGAAAATTGACCGTTATATCGGCGCAACCGAAACGGATTTCAAATCCTTCGTCAACTATTTCGGCGGAATTGAAATAAACGTCCCCGAGCAGGTAAACTACAGAGACAGCGAAATGAGCCTCGTGCTTATCAAGGGCGACCAGGCTCTCAAGGGCGACACATTTTTCAAATATATGCTCTACCTTGATTCTCTCGGCAGCGAAGGCAAGGAGCGTCAGTCCGTGGCGATGTACCATCTGCTCAAAGGCATTTTCAATCCCGATAATCTGCGCAAGCGCAACAAAATATTCAAGCAAATCACCAATGATATGTTAACCGATATATCCATTGTTGATTTTTCATCCGAGGAGGACGGAATCGTTATGCTTATGGAAAACGGCATAACGCACGTCGATATCGTCGATAACCCCGAAAATTTCTGAGGAATATAAAATGAAAATCACCAAAATTTTAAAATTGGTTTTCTCCGTTTTGCTTTTGACGGTGCTCGTTACAGTTGCTCTGTTTTTGGTAAATGATAACCGAAACAAACGGCCAACCTTCGACACAAGCGTTGAAGCGGTTGAGCTGACCGACATCGGCGGAGCTTATAAACATTGGTTTTCGTCATTAAGCAACGATGGAAAACACGCATATAATCTGATTCTCAGCTCGATTTACTCAATGCCCGAGGAAATCGAAATCAACAGTATCAATTCCGAAACGCTTGACGGAGTTTTCTACGCTCTTATGAGTGATAATCCCGATTTATTCTTCGTTGGCAGAAGGTGTACCCTGCGCACCGTCGGCAGGCGTACCTTTTTCTCGGTTGATTATACGGTAAGCAAAGAGGATTATTCAGAAATGAAAGCAAAGCTCGATTCCGTCTGCAATTCCGTTGCCGATTCTTTTACGGACAAAACGGATTTATGGCAGACCGAGCTTGAAATACACGATTACATAATCGACAACTGCGATTACTCTCTCGACAACGAGCTTCTCGGCTCATCGGCTTACGGTGCACTTGTCTCGGGCAAAGCGGCGTGCGAGGGTTATTCAAAGGCGGCGAAGCTGCTTCTTGATGCCGCAGGAATCGAGAATACCGTTGTTACGGGAAAAACCGAAAGCGATACGGGTCCCAGCGGCGCTCATATGTGGAACGTCGTCTGCCTCGGCGGTGAGTGGTATCATCTTGACTGCACCTGGGATGACCCCGTTGACGAAAGCGGCAAGAAAGCAAAAAACCACCTTTATTTCAACGTGGATGACGAATCGGTTTCAAGTACGCATTCCGATTTTTCATTTGATTTCGACTGTAACTCAATGAAGGAAAGCTATTTTGTAAAAACGGGCGCTTATTTCGAAAGCTATGACCGTTCAAAAGAAAGCTGGCTTGCCGAAATACTGATATCAGAAACAAAAAAAGGCAAGGAAACGGTTTATTTTTGCTTTGCCGATAAAAAAACGTTTGACTCTGCGGTTAATGACCTGATGTCAAACGAAAGAATATATAACGTTCTTCGAATCGCAAGAGACAGCTCCGGCATCGGTTTTTCAACCGTATCAACGGGATACCTCACCGATGACGCTCGCTTCATTTTTGCTCTTGCACCCCAAATTGAACAGGAGTGATTTTTATGGATAAACCCAGAATAGAAGCCGCCGTCAGAGAAATTCTCATAGCCATCGGCGAGGACCCCGACAGAGAGGGTCTTGTTGAAACCCCTGCAAGAGTTGCCAGAATGTATGAGGAGATTTTTTCGGGTCTCGAAGATGACCCGTCCCGTCACCTCAAGCTCTTCAATGAGCAGGGCAACGAGGAAATGGTTATCGTCAGGGACATTCCCCTTTATTCGATGTGTGAGCACCATCTCATTCCGTTTATGGGCAAGGCGCATATCGCCTATATCCCCTCCGACGGAAAGGTTATCGGTCTCTCAAAGCTTGCAAGAATTACGGAAAGCTTTGCCAAAAGACCTCAGCTTCAGGAGCGTCTTACGGCACAGATTGCCGATTTTCTGTTCGACAACCTCAATCCCAGAGGCGTTGCGGTTGTTGTTGAAGCGGAGCATCTTTGTATGACGATGAGAGGCGCAAGAGCCTCGGGCGCCGAAACCCGCACCTCTGCCCTCAGAGGCATTATGCGCTCCGACCCCAGAACAAGGGCGGAGGCTATATCATTACTCACCGGAGGAAGACCGTGATGTTCAAGGCACGAAACTTTTCTCTGCCCCTGGGCAAAAAAACCTACGTTATGGGTGTTCTGAATTACACGCCCGACTCCTTTTCGGATGGCGGCAAATTCAATTCCCCCGTTGATGCACTCAATCACGCTCTGCGTATGCAGGAGCAGGGTGCCGATATAATCGACCTCGGCGCAAACTCAACCCGTCCGGGAGCAACGATTCTGACTGCTTCGGAAGAGCTTGAGCGGATTTCGCCTGCCCTTGAAATTCTTGAGGGCAAGCTGAGCATCCCCCTTTCGGTAGATACCTTCTACCCTTCGGTTGCAAGAGCCGCACTTGAAAAAGGCGCAAGCATCATAAACGACGTCAGCGGTGAATTCAACAGCGATATGGCGGAGCTTGCCAAGGAATTCGGCGCAGGCTACGTTGTTATGCATAACCCCTGCGGCGCAGACACTGTTCAGGAATACCCCGACGGCGTAATCAGCCATATCAGAAGCGTTTTTCTCGATGCGTTAAAGCTTGCCGCCGAATGCGGACTTCAGAAAGAGCAGCTTTGCTTTGACGTCGGTCTCGGCTTCAGCAAAACATATGAGGATAATCTCGAAATCCTCCGCAATCTTGAGTGGCTCAAATTCAAGGGAGTGCCCCTGCTCGTTGCCGCTTCAAGAAAAAGATTCATCGGCATCGCAACGGGAGAGGAAAACAGCTCCCTGCGCGACCCCGGAACGGTTGCCGCACACACAGTTGCCATTGCCGCAGGCGCAGATATAATTCGCGCACACGATGTGGCAGGTGCCGTGCAGGGCGCAAGACTTGCCGATGCAGTTTTCAGAAAAACAGGAGAATGAAATGGATAAAATTCTGATAAGAAATCTGAAAATTTACGCTTACCACGGCGTGCTCGACGAGGAAAAAGCAAACGGACAGTATTTCATTTTTGATATTGATGCGTTTGTTGATATCTCCGTCCCCTGCAAAACCGACTGCGTTGAGGATACCGTCAACTATGCTCTTATGGTTGAGCGCATAACCGATATTTTTACCTCACAGAAGGATGATCTTATCGAAAGGGCGGCGCAGAGAGTTGCCGACGGTCTTTTTGCAGAGTTTGAGAAAATTTCGGCTCTTCGGATTCTTCTGAAAAAACCGAGCGCACCCATCGATGCGGATTTTGACTGGGTCGGCGTTGAAATTAACCGTAAACGGGAGGAAATCATCAATGAGTGAAGCAGTTATTGCGCTGGGTTCAAACCTCGGCAACAGAATTGAAAATCTTAATGCCGCCGTCAGAGCAATTGCCCGTCTTTCGGAGGTAAAAATAATCAAGGCTTCCTCCGTTTACGAGACTGAGCCCGTCGGCTGTGAGGAATGCGATAAATATTACAATGCGGCAATTCTCGTTGAAACAAGCGCCTCCCCTGCTCTGCTTCTCGGGGAATGCCTCGGAATCGAATCCGCTATGGGCAGACACCGTAAAAAAAGAAACGAGCCGAGAATCATCGACCTCGACCTCATTCTTTACGACGGCTTCAAAAGCGAAAGCTATGAGCTGACCCTTCCGCACCCGAGAATTCTCGAGCGTGCATTCGTTATGGCTCCCCTGCTTGAGCTCTACCCCTCAGGCAGAGCACCCGGTCTCTTTTTCGGTCCTCATCTCAGGGATATCGGTATGGACGGAGTCAGAAAAACCGAAAAAGAAATCATTATCCCTATTTATTAAGAGGTGCTTTTATGCCGTCAAATATTTGTGAAAACTGTGCTTATTATGATTACGACGAGGAATATGAATGCTATGAATGCGGCGTCAACCTCGATGAGGACGAGCTCTACCGCTTTATGCAGGGCGGCTCGTTTGAATGCCCGTATTTCACGCCGTATGATGAATATAAGGTTGTGCGAAAGCAAAATTGATTTCCCGGAAGGAGAACAATATGAGTAAGAAAAAAGCGAAGAAAAGCTCTTCCAAAAAGCTGCCCGTCATTATTGCCTCCGTTGCAGGCGCTGCGGCAATAATCCTGCTTGTGATTTTCGTTATTGCGCCTGCCATAAAAAACAGAATCGGTAACGGCGGTCCCGTAAAACCCACGTCCTATGAGATTGAGCCTTCTCCGTCTCAGGCGGGTGAGGATACCGAATACGTTATTTACAGAGAAATGCGTATGCCCAGGGAGATTGCCGAAATCCTTGAAAAAGGCGAAAAGGACAATGCGCAGGCCTGCGAAAAATACGGTGTTGCTCTGAAAATCGGCAAATACAGCATTTCGCGCCCCTTGTTTGAGCTTTATTATAACGTTATCAGCGCGGAAAAAACCAGAGAAAGCCTTGCCATGGACCTTAACGGTCAGAATAATACAACGGGCTTTGACTATAACCTTGCTCCCGATAAGCAGAGATATCCCGGCAGCAAAGACCCCGATTACACCTGGGCAGATAAGTTCACCGACGATGCCATCGAGGATATCCAGTTCTACTATGCCGCGTTTGAGGGCGCACTGAAAAACAAAACCGTTCTTACCGAAAACCAGTTCCAGAGCTTGATTTATCAGTATGAATACGTCAATACCTATGCGAAAAACAAGAATCAGACCGTTGAGGAATATCTCAACGAAAGATCGGGCGAGCACGTCACCTATGAAATGTATGCCACTTACGAAATTATGAGATATTTTTCGGCGGCATATCAGGAGAACGAGCTTGAAAAGCACAAATCAGAGGTCAGCGACAGCCAGATCAAGGGATTCTATAAGGATTATAAAGACGAGCTTTCGGTTGTAAAAGCAAGAATCTTCCCCATCGAATCCTATGAATATAATGAGGCGGAAATCAGTATTCTCAGAACGGAATCGGATTTCCTCGACTATGCAACCAGAGTGACCAACAGAGCAAGCTATAACGCTGAGGCTGTCACCAGATGCTGGTGGGTCGGTTATGACGCAGTTGCCCAGACCTTCGGTCCTACTGTTGCAGACTGGATTTTCAAGGAGAAAAGAACAGAGGGAGAAATCGGAATCGTCATCGGCTCGGTTTTCCCCTGTCTGATTTATATTGACACTCTCCCCTATGAGGCAACCTCACGTCAGGTCGTGCTTTACGAATCAATCAACAACTATGACCCCACCCAGGAGGACCTTGACAGAAGCAAGCGCTTTGCCGAAGAAATCCAGCAGACATTCCTTGACGGCGGCGGAAACAAGGAATCCGCACTCAAGCTCGTTGAAAATGATATTGCCTATAATATGGCCGTTTCGGTCAGTGACTACAGCTATGACGTATCCTCCTGGCTCTTCGCTCCCGAAAGAAAGCCCGGGGACTACACCACAATAAATACTACCGAGGCATCATATTTCATCTATTATCTTAACGAAAATCCCGAGGACTATGACTGGGTTAAAATCGCAATCGGCTCTCTCGGCGCAGAGGCATATGATGCCGCTTTCGCAAAAACAATCAAAGACAGCTATGCGGAGAAGAATCGCAACGATTCCGTTATTGCTCAGGCGCGGAATCATTCCTATGAAATAATCGTACCCTATATTCAGGAAAGAAAAGATTCCTTTGCCCTTGCAAATCAGTAAAAAACCAAAAGAGGTAATGCGGAAATTTCCGTATTACCTCTTTTATTTATACATATATGTTATTTTCCTACGCAGAATCGGGAGAAAACCTCGTCAACAACCGCCGAGGTTGCCTTTTCGCCCGTCAGTTCAAGCAGAGCATCAATTGCGCAATCCGCACAAACGTTGACGGCATCAAGCGTGATTCCGCCGTTGATTGCCGAAATCGCTTCTTCAATGTGACCGATTGCCCTGATGCAGCATTGCCTCTGCCTTTCGCTTGTAAGGCAAGCCGCCGCAGGGTCGAATTCATTGGTCATCATTATCTGCGAAACCGCCTGCTCAAGACCGTCTCGTCCTGCACCCGTTGATGCGGAAAGCTCCACCGTAAACGGAAACGCATCTTCAATAACCGCTCTGTCTGCCTCGGCAGGCAAATCTGCTTTATTCAGAATCGCAACGCTCTTTTTCGTCCTGCATTGCTCAATGATATCAAGGTCATCCGCATTCAGCGGCACACTCGTATCGAAAACGGCAAGCACAAGCTCTGCCCTTTCAAGACGGCGCTTCGCAAGGCTGACACCCATATTTTCAACAACGTTTTCGGTTTCCCTGATACCTGCGGTATCCGCAACACGGAGAATTATCTCGCCGAGCATAATTCTCTCCTCAACAACGTCACGGGTTGTGCCTGCAATATCGGTAACAATCGAACGCTCATAGCCCGAAAGCATATTCATCAGCGTGGATTTACCGACGTTGGGCTTGCCGACGATAACCGTATCAACGCCGTCCGTTACGGCTCTGCCGCAATCATAACGGCGCACTATATTCTCAAGCTCCGCCTTCGTTTTTTCAAAGACGGGAAGCATCTGTGATGCGCTGATATCCTCGATATCCTCGTCGGGATAATCGACCCAAGCCGCAAGAGATGCACAAACGCCGATAATTCCGTCGGCGCATTCCCTGATTTTTCTGCTCAGCGTACCGTCAAGGGTATTGAGTGCAGCTGATGCCGCCTGCTTGCCCGATGCACCGATAAGCGCCATAACGCTTTCGCTGCCTGCAAGGTCGATTTTACCGTTGAGAAATGCTCTCTTTGTAAATTCGCCTGCCTCTGCAGGCTCCGCACCTGCGTCAAGCACCGCACGAAGCGTTCTTTTTGTGATATATAAACCGCCGTGACAGCTTATTTCGCAGACGTCCTCGCCCGTATAGCTTCTGGGCGCACGAAAAACGAGGCAAACTGCCTCGTCAATTTTTTCGTCATTATCGTAAACTCCGCCGAATGCGGCAGTATATCCCTTAAAATCACAGAGATTCTTTCCGCTGACGGGTCTGAAAACCTTTGCCGCAATTTCAACGGCTCTCTCGCCCGAAATCCGCACCGTACCGATTCCGCCGGGTGCATTCGGGGTTGCGATTGCCGCAATTGTCCGGTTACTCATATGCTTTTTCCTTTCATTCGCAAACAAGGGGCACTCTTTTGCCCGTTATGCGCTTTGCAATTCGTGAAAATGCAAGTGTTGAGGGTGAAAATTCCGCCGGAGAAACACCCGTTACCGAGCAATAGCCGAGATTCGGGTCTCTGGGCACAACTCCGAGCAGCTGCACACCCGTTTCATCAATGCACTGGTCGATATTCAGCAGCTTTTTCTTGCAGACGGGCTTTACCTCAAACATATTGATGATAAGGCGCACGTCGGTGATGCCCAAAGCATAAAGCTCATCAAAAGCTCTGCCGCAGCTGCGCACACAAACGCTGTCGGGGGTTGTGACGACAACCGCCTTCTCCGCACCTGCCGCCGCAATCTGAAATCCGCGGTCAATTCCTGCGGGTGAATCGATAAATATATAGTCATACTCTGATTTAAGCGATTTCACAAGAGCCGCAAAAGCCTTCGGAGCAAAGGCATCGTTGAATTTCGGCGGCGCTGCAAGCAAATCCGTTTTGCCCTTTACAATCGCCTGCTCTGCAGTGCATCTGCCCAGAAGAATATCTCCCCAATCAAAAACAACCTTATCGCTTAATCCGAGAAGCAGGTCAAGTGAGCGCAGACCGATATCGCAGTCGATTGCAAGCACCTTTGCGCCGTTGAATGCCAGTGCTCTGCTCACCCCTGCCGTAAATGAGCTTTTTCCCGAGCCGCCCTTGCCCGATGAAACAAGAATTATTTCCGCCATATCAAACGGCTCTCCTTTCGTTATGATTACGGAATAAACGTATTTTCAGGCTGTAATTCCTCAAAAGTACCGCTTTGTCCGAAATAATAGTCACATATTTCTCTGACAACGGGAGCAACAAACGCACCCGAGGTCATACCTTCGCCCACAACCGCAATTGCAATTTCGGGATTTTCATAGGGTGCGAAGGCGATGAGGAAACCGTTGTTGATTTTGACGGATTCTCCTCCGATTTTGCGGATTTCCTGCGAAGTACCCGTTTTACAGGCAACCTGAACGGGTAAGCCTCTGAAATAATCCGCACAGTAACCCGTTGTACCTACCTTGAGCATACCGCGCTTGACGATATCAAGAGTTTCAGCGGAAATACCCGTTTCGGCTACAACCTCAGGTTGAGTTTCCAGAACCGTCTGCGAATAATCGTGGCTCTTTATGCTCTTTACAAAATGGGTTCTGTATCTTGTGCCGCCGTTTGCAATGGTTGCACAGTAATTTGCAAGCTGAATTGGTGAAAAAAGATTGCCTGCCTGACCGATTGCCGACTGTACGGTGTAACCGGGAAGCCAGGTCTGACCGAGAGATGCACGGTATTCGGGACTGTCAAGCACGCCCGAAGCCTCACCGAGCTCACAGCCCGTTTTTGAACCGAGACCGAAGAGAATTCTGTATTCATTCATCTTTTCGATGCCGATATTTTTACCAACCTCGTAGAAGAACGTGTTGCAGGATTCGTCAATTGCATTGACAACGTTGACGTGCCTTGTGTCGTGAGACTGCTCGCACTTGAAGTGCTGACCGAGATACTCATAGCTGCCCGAGCAATAAACGGTTGATTCTTCATTGATTGCGCCCGATTCAAGCGCCGCAACCGCTACGGAGGGCTTCATTGTTGAGCCCGTCGCATAGGTTGAAAGCAATGCTCTGTTCCAGAGGGGCGAGCCTGCCGCAGTATTGAGAGCAGCAACGTTTTCGGCATAAGTTGAAATATCGTATGAGGGATAGGTTGCGCACGCAAGGACAGCTCCCGTACGGCAATCGATAACAACCGCCGCACCTGCATCGTCAACCATATTTCCCTTTGAACCTGCATAGTCGAGCAAGGCATTGCGCAGAGCATCCTGCGTTACCTTCTGAAGCGGAGCGTTGATGGTCATAACAACGTTATTACCCTGAACGGGAGCCTCGGTAACAACCGAAGTCCTCTCCCCTTCGCTGCTTGTGTAGACGGTTTCAACGCCGTCAACACCCTTGAGGTACTGCTCCATTGCGGATTCGATTCCGCTTTTGCCGATAAAATCGGTTATCTTATAGCCCTGCTCCTTCTTTTCGGCATATTCCTCTGCATCAATTGCACCCGTTCTTCCGAGAATATGCGGTGCAAGCGTACCGTCGGCATAATTTCTGACGGGGTCAACCCTTACGTCAACACCCTTATAGAAACCGCTGTTTTCCTTTATCATCGAAACGGTTTCGTCGGGTACGTCGGTAGCAAAAACATAGGGCGTGCCGATTTTGAAATAAATGCGCAGCATTCCGTAGCAAACAGAAGCAATTTTCCTCTGCTCGTGCGCAGGATATTGCTGAAGCTCAAATTTTTCAATCAGCGCATCAAAGCAGTTCTGTGCGGTTGCGTATTCATTGAGCTTGAGCATATCCGCACTTTTCATTTCTTTTATCAGCGCATCTGAATCTTCTTTATAGATTATATTACCGTTTGCGTCAAAAACAAGCGGAAGAATGTCGAGCCATTCAAGAGCATTTGATTCAAAATGCCTGATAAGGCTCAGAATAATTTCGTTTCGGGCGGCTTTTTCGCTTGATGAAGGAAAATATGCCGCATCAAAAATCAGGGTATAGCCCTGAGTATTATATACAAGCGGTGCACCGTTGCAATCGACAATCTCGCCTCTTGCGGCGGAAATCGTTGCCGTTTTTTCGGAAACCGCAGAGCTTGCAGCGTCATATTCTTCGCCGTCGATAAGCTGAATTTTGACAAGGTCAAAGGCGAAGAAAACAAAGAAAAACAGAACAATGCAGACCGACGCCAGTCGTCTTGCCTTCGTCAGTTTAACGTGCACGGTCCACATCTCCTTTCAAAAAAATCTTGAATATTACTCCTCTGAATAGTGCTTTTCTATACTTCTGACAATAATGAACATCAGCGGCAAAAACAAAGCCGTATAGGCGATTGACGGCAGATAATACCGCAGAAACATAAAGCCTGCCATATCAAGACCGCCGACAATATAATGGAAAAACCAGTATCCGACAATATAAACGGGAATGAATATCATTCCGAGAATCGATGCCGTTATGATATTATTTCGCATAATGGTGTTGATAAGTGTGCCGCAGATGAATCCGACGACAAGCAGATAAAGCGCATTGAAGCTCGCTCCTCCTGCATTCATATCCCACAAAGCACCTGCAAAAAGACCGAAAAGCATTCCTGCCAAATCTCTTTCAAACATAGCAATGCAGACAACCGCAGGGATAAGCAATAATGCCCTGACCCCGAAAATCTGCGGAAAGAAGCCGTCGGTATTCTGCAATACCGACAGCACCAGCAGAATCAAAGCAAGGCTGCCACGCCGCAATATCAACTTTTTGCGTTCGGTTTCAAGTGTCATTGCTTAATCACTCCGCAACAGCCTGACCGTCAAAAGCGGTTATAATAAATACGTCCGTAATTTCGGAAAAATCAACCGAGGGCTCAATAATTGCGCTTGCGGAAATATCAACCGTACCGTCAACAACGTCAACAATCGTGCCGATAATCAGGTCTCTCGGATAAATACCGCCGACGCCTGAGGTGCAGACGAGTCCGCCTGCCGTAACCGCAGTTGATGACGAAAGACCCGGCATACTGCAGTGACCCTCCTGAGCAAGCTCAACGCTTGAGGTAACAAAGCCGAGGTCGCGTGTCCTGACCTCATATGCACTCACGTTGACCTTCGGATTAAGAATCGTGCTGACTGTGCACTGGTTGGGCGAAACGCTTTCAACAACTCCGACAAGATATTCACCGTGGATTACGGGGTCATTGACGCTGATTCCGCTCAAAGAGCCCTTGTTGAGCGTGAATGAGCCGAGGTTATCGGCGGCATCCCTGCCGATAATTGCCGCTTCGGCAAATTCATAGTCATTATGCTCCTCTTTAAGCTCAAGGAATTCCTGATAAAATTTATTCTTGTTTCTCGCCTGCTCATAGTCAACAAGCTGCTCCGTCAGAGAATCAACCTGCTTTTCAAGCTCCTTCACCTGCGCCGCAAGGTCCGACGAGGATTTGAAGGAAATCGGCAGATTCTCAAACTGAGCCGCAACGTATGAAGAGAGCCTTGTTATCGGACCGAAAACAAAGCTCACGGCACTTGTAAGAGGCGATGAGCCGCTTCTTGTTGCAAGAGCAAACACCGAGCCTGCTATCAATGCGGCGGCAATAACCGCAAATATTCTGAATGCCGTGCTCTTAAAAAAGCGGATCATCTGACTACTCCTTACAGTGAATTTTCATTTAGATATACTTATTGTTGCTGATAACGCTCAGGTTATCGCTCTCAAGGCAGAGACCTGTACCGTCGGCAACACAATCAAGAGGATTGACCGCAATATTGACGGGAATCTTTGTTTCTGCGGAAAGAAGCTTATCAAGACCCCTGAGAAGCGCACCGCCGCCCGTAAGCATAATGCCGTGGTCGATAATATCGGCGGCAAGCTCGGGAGGAGTCTTTTCAAGGGTTGACTTAACGGCGTCAACAATCTGTGCAACGGTATCAGCCATAGCCTCGCGGATTTCTTCGGAGGTGATGTCAACGTTTTTCGGCAGACCGTCCATAAGGTTTCTGCCCTTGATATTCATTGTGCCTTCGCCTTCGTAGGGATAAGCCGAACCGATTTTGATTTTGATATCCTCGGCAGTTCTTTCACCGATGAGAAGGTTATACTTTTTCTTGATGTAAGCGATGATAGCTTCGTCGAAGTTGTCGCCTGCTACGCGGCAGGAATTGGCGGTAACAACGCCGCCAAGTGAGATAACGGCAACCTCGGACGTGCCGCCGCCGATATCAACAACCATGCTGCCCGTTGCTTCGCTTACGGGGAGACCTGCACCGATTGCGGCTGCCATAGGCTCCTCGATAAGGCTTACGTACTTTGCGTTTGCTGCCTTTGCGGCATCGTAAACTGCCTTTCTCTCAACCTCTGTAACACCCGAGGGAATGCAGATAAGAACTCTGATTCTTGAGAAAGGAGTGCGCTTTGTTGTTCTTTTGATGAACGAAGCAATCATCTCGGCGGTAATCTCGAAGTCTGCAATAACGCCGTCCTTAAGGGGACGCACTGCGATAATCGAGCCGGGAGTTCTGCCTATCATTTCCTTTGCCTCGCTGCCGACTGCAACAACCTTGGGCGGGTTGCTCTTCTGGTCAACCGCAACAACCGAAGGCTCTCTGATAACTATACCCTTGCCTTTAACGAATACAAGAGTGTTGGCGGTACCGAGGTCGATACCGATATCCTGTGTAAACAACATTTTCATTTCCCTCCCGATATTAATTAGCGAACAAACTGGATGGTGTCAGCAATTTCAACGATATCGTTCCATTCCTTTGAGATGTCCTTATCACTTGAAACCTGAACGGTAAACACTGCACCCTGATAGTAGAAATCGATATATCCGACGAAAATACCGTCGCCGGCAAGCGTTGAATAAACGTAGCATACCGATGCATCCTGACCTGCTACCTTCTGGGTTGTGTGAACAGCATTGCCCGATGCTGCAAGGTCAACCATTTTTGCGTGAGCCGCCTGCATATCGGTGAGCTTTGCGTTTCTGTTGGTCATAATTGAGATTTTGGTGTTTGTTCCGTCCTTCTGGATGTTGAGCATATCGTAGCTCTTTACGTCAGACCAGCCCTTGGGAATATCGATTGCAAAATCGGGCATCTCAACGTGCTTGCCGAAAATGATTGCGTGGTCAACGGCAACCGCTCTGGTAACGTATTCGCCGTCTTCCTTGTAGGTGTTACCGTTTTTATCGGTAGCAAGTATAACAACGTTGCCTGCCTCGTCACGGATGATTCCGCCGTCTTCCTTTGTAACGACAGCTACTATGCCGTTGCCCTTGAAATCGGTTGCAAGAACTCCGCCCTTGATGACGTTTGTTCTCTTACAAGCGGAGAAGCAGGTAAGAACAACCATAAAGACAATAAGTAATGCGATTAATTTTTTCATAATGCCGTATCCTTTCGTTTCCGCAATTGCGGGTTTGTATTTTAGTTGACAAACTCAATCGTTCTGAGAATATCAATCATTTCCGAAAATTCTTCGGCGGAAATGCTTCTGTCTGCCGTCAGACGGCAATCGTAAACATCCTCACCGTGTGTAAAGACAACGAATCCGAGATAAACCGAGGTTGTTTCGTTATTGACCGAAACATACTTGTAAACGGCTTTTTCTCCGCCCACCGTTATCTCCTCCGACCCGACCTGCGCCGAATCGTTACGTTTCTTTACGGAATTGAGAGTTGAATCAATTTCCTTCAGCTTTTCCTCGGCAGATTCGCCCTGCGATACCGAAACCGTAACCATATCAAGAGTTTCGGGATTTCCGATATTGACCTCGGTCATACTCTTGGCATCCGTCCAGCCGTCGGGAAGCGTAATGCGGAATCGGGGCATCTCAATTCTTTTGCCGACGGCAAGCGCACCGTTTAACGGCTTCGCCTCGGTCACGTCTGCAATCGGGTTGCCCTGTGAATCCGTTGCATAAAGGAGAATATTCCCCTCCCCGTCACGTCGGGCATTTCCGTCAGCATCCGTCACAACGTAAAACTCATCGCCCGAAATATTTGTGACCGACGGGGGTCTTGCCGTTGTGGGGACTGTTGTTGCGGCTTCATCCTGCTTTGCTCCGCACGAGCCGAGAATCAGCATCGCCGCAACCGCCGCAGAAATAGCCGCCGTTAGCTTTTTCATTTATCAATCACCCGTTAAGCTCTTTGAAAGCTTTCTTGTTATTTATATAGAGAGTTTTATAAACAGAATAGTTGCGGTCGTAAACCTCTCTGTTTGCTGCGTTGGGCTTGAATACCTTGCTTGCGGGGATAAGCTTCTTTGCATCGGAAACGCTGTCAATCATTCCGAGACCTACCGCCATAATAACCGCCGCACCGACTGCACCTACGTTCTGGGGACTGTCAACGGTTTCAACCGTTCTGCCCGTAACGTCGGCAAGAATCTGGCAGGTTACGTCGGAAAGAGCACCGCCGCCGACAAATCTGATGACCGACGAGGTCTTGATTTTCTTATCCTGAGTTTCAATAAACCAGCGAAGATGCATACAAACGCCTTCAAGCACGGCTCTGATAAGCTCGGTCTTGCCCGTATCGAGGCTTACGTTGAAGAACATACCTCTTGCGTTGGGGTCCTCGAAGGGACAGCGGTTACCGTGAAGCCAGGGAGTAAAGATAACACCGCCGCTGCCTGCAGGAATTTCGTCAACAACCTTTGACATATAATCGTAAAGGCTCGTGTATACGGTTTCATCGGATTCCGCAACGTCGATTTTTTGCATAAAGATGCCGATTTCGTCAAGGGCAAGGTGGTCTCTTACCCATTCAAGGCACTTACCTGCGGTTTCAAGCTCTGCAAAATAGTTGAATCTGCCCTTCTGTGCGCCAACGATAGCAGCGATCATTGCAGATGCATCAACAACGCTCTTGTCAACAACCGTTGAAACCCAGCCCGAAGTGCCCGAATATGCGTGAGTATCGCCGAGCTCAACGCTGCCTGCGCCGACACCGATAAGCGATGCGTCACCGCCGCCGCCGAAAACAGCCGTACCTTCTTTGAGTCCGAGCTCTGCCGCAGCCTTTGCGGTCAGACCGCCTGCTTTCTCTGTGCAATCGATGATTCTTGCAAGGTGGTCAGGATTGACACCGAGAAGCTTGCAGATTGTGGGGCTCCAATTTTCGTGGCCCTTGCGAATATCATAAAGCAGCGTACCGAATGCCGAGTCTCTCGTCATAACGAATTCGCCTGTCATACGGCTGATTATGTATTCCTTAACGTCGAGCCATTTATGAATTCTCTTGAAATTTTCGGGCTCGTTATCCTTTACCCAATTATATTTCCATACGGGGTCCTTTACGCTTGCGGAAACCGCACCCGTAATCATCAGCGAGGGGAGAAGCTTGAAAATGTTTGCGCCTGCAATCTGAATACCGTTTGCAATGCCCTCTTTAATCTGCTTCTTTGCACGCTGGTCCATATAGCTGAACGCTCTGTGAACGGGAACGCCGTCCTTATCGACAAGAACAAGGCCCTGCATCTGCGAGCAGAAGGAGATACCCTCAACCTGCTCGGGTTTTATATCGCAGTTATCGAAAATGGTTTTCGTTGTTGAGCAGATGGCTGCCCACCATTCGTCGGGGTCCTGCTCTGCGCCGCCGTCGGGCAGGATATAGAGCTTATAGCCCTCCATAGCCGCACTGACAAGCTTTATTGTTTTTTCAATTTCAAAAAGACAGCTTTTTACGCCTGTTGTTCCTATATCGTAGGAAATAACATATTTTTTGCTCATATTTTCCTCCTTGAAACCGTAATAATATTATTCATTTTCGGGAATCTTGCAAACGTCAACCCATTCAAGAGCCTGCGAGCACTCGAAAAGTTCGTCGCAGGTCAGTCTGACAGCGCTGCCTGCACTGCCCGCCGCAGGAAAGACCGTTTCAAACCGTTTCATCGAGCTGTCAAGATAAACTCTGACGCCTTCATTGACCGCAAACGGACAAACACCGCCGACGGGATGGCCGACAAGGTCAATCGCCTCCTGCGCGGTAAGCATTTTTGCCTTTGCGCCGAATTTATCCTTGTACTTGCGGTTATCAATCTTCGCATCACCCGCCGCAACAACGAGAATGACGCTTTCCGCAACCTTGAAGGACAAGGTTTTGGCTATTCTTGCAGGGATAACTCCGACAACGGCGGCGGCAAGCTCAACCGTAGCCGTGGATTCGTTGAATTCCATTATTCTGTCGGCAAATCCGAACCCGTCAAGATACTCCCTGACAGCCTGCACGGACATTCTATCAGTCCTTTCTTTTTGTATGCATTTAGCCATACTACTCTATTATGATGTTATTATAATTACTTTTTAAAAGAATTACAAGAGGATATTTTATTTTTTATGTAAAAAGTGTGTAAATAAAAATTTAATTTTCAATTAAATTGCTCACGGCTTGACAAACAATGCGATAAGAATTAAAATTTTTTCAGAAGCCATCTGAAAGGAGCTTTTTTATGATTAAAAAAATGCTTGCCGACCTTAACGTGCCCTCTCCGCTGGAGCTTGGAGACAGAAGGGTACAGACGGTTGAGGAATGGGAAAAAATCAGACCTCTCGTGCTGAAAACAATGCTTGAAAACGAATACGGATACCTTCCCGAGGCACCCGAAAAAACCGAATTCCGCATCGTTGATTCGGAAAAAGGACGCTTCTGCGCAGGCAAGGCGGAATTCCTGAAAATGGAGGCGGTATGCACCGTTTGCGGCGAGGAATTTGTTTTTCCTTTTTCATACGTTTATCCGACTAAAGGCGACAAATTCAAGACATTTGTCGTTATAAATTTCAGACCCGACGTGCCCGACAGATACATCCCGACGGAGGAAATTATCGATAACGGTTTCGCCTGCGCATCCTTCTGCTACAAGGACGTAACAAGCGATGACGGCGACTTCTCCGACGGGCTGGCAGGCTTGATATATAAGGATTCCGAGCGTTCTGCTTATTCCTGCGGAAAGATTGCAATGTGGGCGTGGGCAGCGATGAGAATTATGGATTTCCTGCAGACGAGGGGAGAGGTCGACAAGGAAAATATCTGCGTTGCAGGCCACTCCAGACTCGGCAAAACCGCACTTCTCACAGCAGCGGTTGACACACGTTTTTCAATGGCTCATTCGAACTGCGCAGGCTGCAGCGGAGACTCTCTCAACCGAGGAAAAACCGACGGAAACGAGTTCATCGGACACATCACAAAGAACTTCCCGTTCTGGTTCTGCGAAAACTATAAGAGCTTTGTTGATAAGGATAATGAAACACCCTTTGACCAGCATTTCCTGCACGCCCTGATTGCCCCGAGAAGGGTACATATTTCATCTGCACTCGGCGATACCTGGGCAGGTCCGTCAAGGCAGTTTCTCTGCTGTGCCGCAGCTTCGGAAATTTATGAGCTTTACGGCGAAAAAGGCTTTGTTTACGAGGATTCCGACCTTCTGAAACCGAAATATTTACACGAGGGCAGGGTAGGACTATGCACCCGTGAGGGCACTCACTATTTCAGCCGCGACGACTGGCACGGTCTGTTTGATTATATGAATAAATAAAATAAAAGCAACGGGACGTTTCTTTTTCAGAAACGTCCCGTTTTGTTTATGTTTCAGCGCCTTTATCGGCAGTCAAATAAATGATAAAAGACGGAGAACGAGATTCGTTCTCCGTCTTTTATCGGATGGCTCTGACATTGTTGCTCACTAATGCAGATATATGGATTTGACTCCATACAATAAGAGTATATCCGTTTTTTTCGAAAAGGTCAATAGCTTATTTGAAAAATCCGATTAATTTTTTTGAATCTGTAGGTTTTTAAACATATTACTGTGCCTGCACCGTTGCCGAAGGTACAATAACGGGTTGGCTTACAGTGGGAGCCTGAGTTGGTGCCTGTGTGACGGGGGGAGTTGATTTTTCAAGAAAATCTGCGCTTACCCAGCCCTGCAGATTATTATATTTGACGTATGCCCAACCGCCGACAGCCTTCGTGACGGTAACACCTGCGCCGTTGGGAATCTGGCCGAGCTTGGTTGCTCCGGTGTTTGCTTCGGCTCTCATATTCAGGTGGCTGCCCGAGGTTTTGACAACGTAATAACCGACCGAAACATTTGTCGCGGCTTTTGTTGACGAAGGTGCGTCATTGTGTGACGTCAATTCCGCAACCGCTTGTGTATCAACGGTTATAACGCCCCACTTGCCTTCTCTTTTCGCGAGATATTTGCCGTTTTCGCCCTGAAGAATTGCATCAAAAACAAAGTTTACAACAGCCTCTCCCGAGGTGGAAATAACGCCGTATTTATCGCCTTTTTTAACGGGAGCAAGAGAGTTGCGGAATGAAAACGCCATATTTTCGCCCATAACGTCAAGCTCACCGACGGAGCCGAAATCGAAACCGATTGCGGTCACGCCGCTTGTGTTAATATAGCCCCATTTTCCGCCCTTGCTGACTGCGGCATAGCCTTCGCTGAAATCGCGTGCTTTTTCATATGCAAGAATAATTTCAAGCTTTAACTGATTGTTGATATAGCCCCATCTTGAGCCGTCGGAAGGGGGGCAGGAGACGGGATAAAGTCCGCCGCCGAGAGATACGTCAGAGGTCTTGACCTTGCCCGTATATCCCTTCGCATCGTGCCAGGAAAACTGCTTGTATTCTTCTTCCCAATAAGGGGTGCTTTCGGGCTTCATAAGTCCGTGATACTGTCTGGTTGTAACCGTACCGGTTTTTGCATCGACAAGCAGATAATATTCTGAAAGAGTTGCGCTTTTTGCAAGGAGTTTTGTGCTTCTCCAGGCATCGCTCGCAACGGTGAATTCATCGTGAATCGCCTCTTCGGTAACTGTGCCGTCAAGCTTCATAACACCCTTTTTGCCCGTTTCGGCATCGGTATAAATTATCAGCGATTCACCGAGAATCTTCGCATCCGAGACCTTTTCAAAGCCTTCGGTCGAATAGGTGCATACGCCGAAGTCGATTTCGGGTGTTTTATCCTTTTTGAAATGCACAATCAGAAGCACCGCCACCGCAACGATAACTGCCGCAGCAACAACGCTCAGAACAATAATCGGTGCCTTCGGGACTTTTGATTTTCTCTTGAACTGTATATTTTTTGTTCCCATATTTTACCTCCGCAAAAATATGTATAATAATCCATTTTTATTTTCATTATCTGGATTATATCACAACATTTTCCGTTTAGCAATTACAAAAGAATTACAAAACGTTTAATTTTTCTTTAATTTCCCCAAAAACAAGAAAAAATGCCGAAATTTGTATAACTTGATTTGTATGTTACAAAAAAATCTTGACTATTTAGGATAAAAGATTTATATTATAAAAGTAAAATATTCAAGGAGGAATATATAAATGAAAGTTTTTATGATTGGCGGCACAGGTCTTCTCGGCTGTGAAGCTGCACGCATCTTCCTCGAAAGAGGCCATCAGGTCAAGAGCGTTGCTCTTCCCCCTCTTCCCGAAGGCGCACCCATCCCCGAGGCTATGGAGCTCGAATTCTGCAATATCTATGACAAGTCAGACGACGAAATCAAGGCTATGATGCAGGGTTATGATTGCTTCGTTTTCGCTGCAGGCGTTGATGAAAGAGTTGAATTCCCCGCACCCGTTTACGACGCATATTACAAGTACAACATCGCTCCTCTTAAAAGAATCCTTCCCCTTTGCAAGGAAATCGGCATGAAGAACGCTGTTATCCTCGGCTCATACTTTGCATACGCAGACAAAATCTGGCCTGAAATGGAACTCACAAAGAAGCATCCCTATATCAGAAGCCGTGTTGACCAGGAAAACGTTGCTTTCTCTTTTGCTGACGATAACTTTGACGTTGCCGTTCTTGAGCTTCCCTATATTTTCGGTACTCAGCCCGGCAGAAAGCCCGTTTGGGTTATCCTCATTGAGCAGATCAAGATGATGGATAAGCTTCCCCTCACAATGTATGCCGGCGGCGGCACAGCAATGCTCACAGTCCGTCAGGTTGGTGAGGTTATCGTTGGTGCAGCCGAAAAATCAAAGGGCGCAACAGCATGGCCCATCTCAATGTATAACCAGACCTGGAAGGAATTCCTCAAGATTGTCTATGCCGCAAGAGGTATGGGCGACAACAGAAAGATTCTCAGCATTCCCGCTTGGATGATGAGAATGGGTCTCGGCAAGGTCAAGAAGGAATATGCTGAAAAGGGCATCGAAAGCGGTATTGACGTTGACGGACTTGCAGATATCATGGCACGCAACCTCTTCATCGACAAGAAATATTCAGTTGAGCTCGGTGCAACAGAGGACGATATCGTTTCCGCAATCACAGATTCAATCAAGGTCAGCCAGGCTGTTTATGACGGCTCTGCAAAGCTCCTTGGTATGAAGGGCGAATAATCAACAATCAAAAAGGAGCTGTTTTTAACAGCTCCCTTTTTCCGTTTTTATAAACGTATATTTAGTTTAAAGAAATTTGTTTTCTACTTGAAGGTGATTTATTATGGCACAGCTTAAAATGTACTGGCTCAAGGGCACTCCCATTGCGGACCTGACTCTTCCCGAGGGCTATACGCTTGTAAACTACAAGGAGTGCATTGAAGACAAGGCGGCATGGGTTGAATGCTGCAAAAACGGTCTTGTAGGCGACGACTGCGCTCCCGAATTCTTCGACGATTGTGTTGCCGACGTTGATGACTGCGTTCCCGAAACCGACGTTTTCTTCCTTGACCACAACGGTGAGCATATCGGCACAATCGCCGCCATCTACCACCCCGAAGAAAAAGAGGGTCAGGTGCATATGGTAGGCATCCGTACCGATTACAGAGGCAAGGGTCTGGGCAAATATATCAACAACATTGCCGTCAAGAAGCTTGCCGCTCAGGGCGCGGAATATATGTATCTCACAACCGATGAATGGCGTATGGGAGCTGTCAAAAGCTATCTTACGGCAGGCTTCATCCCCGTTGAATACGATGAGGGTATGAAAGAACGCTGGGAATGGATGATGGCTCAGCTCGGCGTTGACGAGCTTGATATGGTCTACGAGGACCGCAGCTTCTGCAGAAAGCTTTATAAAGCAAAAACGATCCGCATCGGCGTTGTCGGCGTAGGCAGAGGCAGAGATATGATAAGATACTGCCGCTCCGTCAAGGGCGCCGAGCTTGTTGCAATCTGCGACAGCTATGCTCCTCTCCTTGAAAAGGCAAAGAGAGATTTTGCCGACGGAGATATCACCTTCTATGACGATTATGACGAATTCCTCAACCACGGTATGGATGCGGTTGTTCTTGCAAACTTCGCAACCCGTCATACGCCTCTTGCAATCAAGGCTCTCGAAAAGGGCATCAACGTTATCAGCGAGGTGCTTCCCGTCCAGACGATGAAGGAAGCCGTTGAGCTTGCCGAGGCGGTTGAGAAATCAGGCAAAAAATATTTCTATGCAGAAAACTACTGCTATATGGCTTCAACCAGAACGATGAAGCGTCTTTACGAAGAAGGCGTTCTGGGTGAATTCGAATACGGCGAAGGCGAATATATGCATAACTGCGAGCCTGATTGGTCAAACCTCACCTTCGGCGACCCCAATCACTGGCGCAATCTTATGCACGCCTGCTACTACTGCACACATTCAATCGGTCCCCTTATCCATATCACAGGTCTCAAGCCTGTCAAGGTCAGCGGATTCGAAGTTCCCTTCAACGCAAGAATGAAGAGAATGGGTGCAAAGGCAGGTCCCATCGGCATCGAAATGATTACTCTTGAAAACGGCGCAATCCTCAAGAGCATTCACGGCGTCGGCCCTGCCAGAAACTCCATCTGGTATTCGCTTTACGGCTCGAAGGGCAGAATGGAAAGCTCCAGAGAAGACGAAGAAAACGGCGCATTCCATAACCTTATCGTCAACTGCGACGAAAACGAGGGCGATAACAAAAACGCTCCCGAAAAGGTTTCAACCTCCGACCATCTTACAAAGCTTGCTGAAATGGCGGGTCACGGCGGTGCGGACTATTACGTAATGCATCACATCTGCGAAAGCCTCAGAGGAAACGAAAATGCAGACGTTATCGACCTTTACGAAGCTCTCGATATGTTCCTGCCCGGTATGTTCGCCTATTTCTCAGTGCTTGAAGGCGGTATACCTATGGAAGTGCCCGACCTGCGCAATCCCGAAGAACGTGAAAAATGGCGCAACGATACCCGCTGCACCGACCCCGAGGTTGCAGGCGATATGCTCATTCCCGGTTATTCAAAGGGCAACCCCGAAATCCCTGAAGAGGTTTACGAATATCACAAGAAAACTTTCCTTGAAAAATTAGCAAATAAATAATTGAGAAAGGAATCTGATTATGCAGGATAAAAAATATGTAAGCAAAAAAGAGCTGTGGATGTTTGCTCTGGGTGCAGGCGGTCAGGGTATGATTTATGCCATGATGTCCAGCTACATCAGCGACTATTACGTCAACGTCCTTCAGCTTCCTCTTATGTTTGTCCTTGTCCTTATGCTCGCCGCAAGAGTTTGGGACGCAATCAATGACCCGCTGATGGGTATGATCGTTGACAGAAGAACGATGAAAAACGGCAGAATGAAGCCCTATATCATTATGGCTACACCTATCATTTCCGTTCTCACCCTTCTTATGTATCTCAGCCCCGATATGGAGAAAACTCCTCTTATGATTTTCTCCACCGTTGTTTACATTCTCTGGGGTATGGCTTACACAATGGCGGACGTTCCCTTCTGGACCCTGCCCAACGTTCTCTCTCCCAACTCAAAGGAAAGAAGCGACGTTATCTCCTTCACAAAGATTATCAACAGCATCGGCTCGGCACTGCCCGAGATTCTTTTCCTTGCAATTCCGCTGATTCTCAACGCATTCTATGCAAGCTCAGGCAACGAGCCCAATCCGCTTGATTTCGAAAAGAAAAAATATTTCCTCATTGCTCTTTTCGCAGTAGTTATCGGCGGCGCAATGTACGTTAACTGCTATTTCCACGTCAAGGAAAGAGTTACTCTCCCCAACAAGAAAAAGATTCCCGGTCAGCCCGGCAGCCTTTCAAGAATTTTCAAGTGCAAGCCTCTTATGCTCGTTGTTATTATGGGCGTTCTTTCAAGCGGCAGATATCTTGTTCAGGCAGCGGCAGTTCACGTTGCACGCTATGCCTTCTACATAGGACCCCTTGAGAATCCCACAACCGCAGATATTCAGGCAAGCATCAGCCTTGTCAAAACGATTTTCCAGGTCTGCACAATCGTAGGTATGTTCGGCACAACCCTTGTTATGCCTGCTCTTATGAGAAAATTCGATTATAAGAAGCTCGTTATCACAACCTGCCTTGCAGGCTTTGCAGCAAGCGTTCTTACAACGGTTATCGGCTATTTCACAGAGCTTTCTAGCATCTATATTCTTGCTCCCTTTATCGTTATCCAGTCCATTCCGCTCGGCGTTATCAACGTTGTTTCCTACGCAATGATTTGCGACAGCCTCGACTATATGGAGCTTACGACAGGCCACAGAGAAAACGGTCTCGGCTCCGCCTGCCAGGGCTTCATCAACAAAATCGGCAACGCTTTCGCAACCTGCGGTATAATCATTCTTTATATGGCAATCGATATGGACCCCGCCGCAATGCTCTCAAAAGATGCAATTATGCCTGCTTTTGAGGTTGATTTCGGTCAGAGATTCGCAATGTTTACCCTCGTTTCACTTATTCCCGGCATCAGCATGATGCTCTGCTCACTTCCCATGTTCTTCTATAAGATTGCAGGCAAGGAAAAGGAAAAAATGCTTGCAGACCTCAAGGCGAAGCGTGAAAAGGAAGGCTTCACCGTTTCAGAATAACATCTGTCCGTCGGGGTGGATACGGCATCCACCCCGATATTCGGGTAACAAACGCCGTTTATTAAGCTGAAAACAATATCATTTTACATAAATAAACTACCACGGAGGCGATTCCCTTGTCCCAGAAAAAAGATTTGAGAAACATTGCCATCATCGCTCACGTTGACCACGGCAAGACCACGCTTGTTGACGAATTACTCAAGCAGAGCGGCATTTTCCGCGATAACGAGGTTGTTGCAGACCGAGTTATGGACTCGAACGACCTTGAGCGTGAAAGAGGCATCACAATTCTTTCAAAAAACACTTCAGTTCACTATAAAAACACCAAAATCAACATCGTCGATACTCCCGGTCACGCGGATTTCGGCGGTGAGGTTGAACGTATCCTTATGATGGTCGACGGCGTACTTCTTCTCGTCGATGCATTTGAAGGCTGTATGCCTCAGACGAGATTCGTTCTCAAGAAGGCTCTCGGTCTTAAGAAAAAGGTGCTTGTTGTTATCAACAAGGTTGACAGACCCAACGCCAGACCCTACGAGGTTGTTGACGAAGTGCTCGACCTTTTCATCGACCTCGGTGCAGACGAGGATCAGCTTGAATTCCCCGTTGTCTATGCCAGCGGCAGAGACGGCTATTCAAGCCTCGACCCCAACGCAAGAAGCGGCAATATGCAGCCCCTTTTCGATGCTATTCTTGAAAACATCGATCCTCCCACAGGCGATGCCGACGGTCCTCTTCAGGTGCTTTTCTCAAGCCTTGATTATGACGATTACGTAGGCAGAATCGGTGTCGGCAGAGTCGAGAGGGGACGCATCAGAAAAAATCAGTCAATTGTTCTCTGCAAGGATGACGGAAGCCGCCAGAACGTCAAGGTTTCCCGTCTTTATCAGTTCGAGGGTCTTGCAAGAGTTGAATGCGAGGAGGCCGAAGCAGGCGATATCATCTGCGTTTCGGGTATTGAAGGCATCAATATCGGCGAAACTGCCTGCGACCCCGAAAACGTTGAGCCGCTTCCCTTCATCAAGATAGACGAGCCCACGATTTCAATGAATTTCATCGTTAACGACAGCCCGTTTGCAGGTAAGGAAGGCAAATTCGTTACCTCCAGAAACGTGCGTGACCGCCTTTTCAAAGAGGTTGAAACCAACGTTAGTATGAGAGTTGAAGAAACCGAAAGCACCGATACCTTCAAGGTTTCGGGCAGAGGTGAGCTTCACCTTTCGATTCTCATTGAAACAATGCGCCGCCAGGGCTATGAATTCCAGGTTTCCAGACCCAAGGTAATCTTCAAGGAGCAGGACGGTCAGCTTCTTGAGCCTATGGAAATTCTGATTGTCGAAGTGCCCGAGCAATACGTCGGTGCAGTTATTGAAAAGCTCGGCTCACGCAAGGGTGAGCTTGAAAATATGGGTGCCCGCGAAGGCGGATCGACCCATCTCGAATTCCGCATTCCTTCAAGAGGTCTCATCGGTTACAGAGCCGAATTCCTTACCGATACCAACGGTAACGGCATTATGAATCAGCTTTTCGACGGCTACGCTCCCTATAAGGGCGATATCCAGACCCGTGAAAGAGGCTCAATCGTTGTGCACGAAACAGGTGTCAGCACAGCCTACGGTCTTTTCAACACTCAGGACAGAGGCAGGCTCTTTATCCCTGCAGGCGTTGAGGTTTATGAAGGTATGATTGTCGGCGAATGCGCCAAGAATGAAGATATCGTATGTAATGTCTGCAAAACGAAGCATCTGACAAACACCCGTGCATCAGGCTCCGACGATGCTCTGCGCCTCGTGCCCCACAGCGTGCTCAGCCTTGAGCAGTGTATGGAATTCATCAAGGATGACGAGCTTCTTGAGGTCACCCCGACCTCCCTGCGTCTGCGCAAGCGCATCCTTTCAAAGGAGCTTCGTATGAAGCAGCAGTTCAAGAAAAAGTAAGATAAAATATATTTTCAGCAAGGATTTTTCAATGGAAATCAATAATAAATCGGCTGTCGCTCTCGGCAGCTTCGACGGTTTGCATACAGGTCATATGTCGGTCATTACCTGCGCTCTTTCATTCAAAGAGTGCGGGTTGAATCCGCTTGTTATGCTCTTTGATTCCCATCCGCTCAAATCGCTTTCGGGCAAAGCCCCGTCCGAGATTCTTCAGCCCTCTCTGCGAAACGAAATCCTTGACAGCAGGGGAGTCGGAACGGTTGTTATTTCTTTTGAGGAAATAAAAGACCTTTCTCCCCGTGAATTTTTCACCGATATTCTTCTCGCAAAGCTCAACGCAGGCGCACTCTGCTGCGGTAACAACTACCGTTTCGGCAAAAACGGCGCAGGCGGTACGGATGAATTGAAGGCTCTTTGCGATGAATTCGGTGTGGAGCTGAAAATCAGCCCCGAAATTACGTTTGACGGATCACCCGTCAGCTCAACACGCATCCGTCAGGCAATCGAATGCGGCGATATTCCCCTTGCAAACGCTATGCTCGGCAGGGAATTCCGCTATAAATATACGGTTGTCAGCGGTGACCGCAGAGGCAGACTTATGGGTGCTCCGACAATAAATCAGCATTTTTCAAATAATTTTGTAATTCCGAAAATCGGCGTTTATGCCTCCGTCACCGTTGTCGGCGGCAAGGAATATCCGTCGGTTACCAATATCGGTCTGCGACCCTCGTTTGAAAATGAGGATTTGCGCAGCGAAACCTGCATTCTCGGCTTCAGCGGCGACCTTTACGGTCAGGAAATTGAGGTCAGGCTTATGCAGTATCTCCGCGGTGAAATGAAATTTGATTCAATGGATGCTCTCGGCACACAGATTAGGCGTGATGCCGAAGCATCAAAAGAAATATTCGGGAAAAGAGGCGGAAACGGCGATGTATGATAATTGGGAACAGCTTAAGAATGACTGTATGCAGTGCCGCAAATGCGGTCTTTGCGAAACACGAACCAATCTTGTTTTCGGCGTAGGTAACGAAAATGCAGAGGTCCTTTTCATAGGTGAGGGACCCGGCGAAAACGAGGACCTGCAGGGCGAGCCCTTTGTCGGCAGAGGCGGAAAGCTGCTTGATAAATTTCTTGAAGCCGTAAACCTTGATCGCAAAAAGAATATCTACATTGCAAATATGGTCAAGTGCCGTCCTCCGCAGAACAGAGACCCGAAACCCGAGGAGCAGGAGGCGTGCATTCAGTGGCTGCGTGAACAGACAAGACTCATCCGTCCGAAAATTATCGTCTGCCTCGGCAGAATTTCGGCGCAGAGACTTATCGACAAGGATTTCAGGGTCACGAAACAGCACGGTCAGTTTATCGAAAAGGGCGGCATACTTTTTATGGGCACGTTCCATCCTGCCGCACTTCTTCGCAACCCCAACCAGAAACCCGATGCTCTCGAAGATTTTCTTGCCCTTGAACGCAAGATAAAAGAAATCTGCGACCACACTTATTGATAAGTGAAAAATGAAAAGTTATGGGCTGGCTTTGCCCACACCCATTTTTTACAGTTTTTGTCAATTTTCGACCTCTCGATTCCAGCCGATTGCGTTGCTCCGATTTAACTCTGCATCGTTTTGAAAATTTCTATCGGCTGTAAACGGGAATTAGCGTTTTTGATTCTTTTATAGAATAATAATCGCATATTTTAAGACTTTATTTTTCTTTGGTGACAATATGGAGTACATTTCCGAAAATTATGACGTTGCCGTTATCGGCGCGGGTCATGCAGGCATTGAGGCAGGTCTTGCCGCCGCAAGGCTCGGATGCAAAACGGCAGTTTTTACAATTAACCTTGACTGGGTCGGCAATATGCCCTGCAACCCGTCAATCGGCGGCACGTCGAAAGGCCACCTCGTGCGTGAAATCGATGCGCTCGGCGGTGAGATGGGTATTGCCGCAGACCGCAACACCCTGCAGAGCCGTATGCTGAATCTCGGCAAAGGTCCTGCGGTGCATTCTCTGCGTGCCCAGATTGACCGCCGCCTCTATTCCGATTATATGAAATCGGTTATGGAAAAGCAGGATAATCTCTATCTCCGTCAGGCGGAAATCATTGATATCCGCAAGGATGGCGATGAATGGATTCTCAAAACAAGGCTTGAGGCTCTCCACAGAGCAAAGGCTGTTATCATCGCAACGGGCACTTTCCTTGCAGGCAAGGTTTATATCGGCGATATCGTTTACGACAGCGGTCCCGACGGTATGTTTCCTGCAAACGAGCTTGCCGTTTCGCTTAAAAATCTCGGCGTTAAAACAAGACGCTTCAAAACGGGTACTCCGCCCAGAATCAACCGCAGAAGCGTGGATATTGAATCGCTTGAGCCGCAATACGGAGACGAAAGAATCGTCAGATTTTCCTACGTCAGCGATTGCGAAGTGCGCAACACCGAGCCCTGCTACATAACCTATACGGGCGCAGAAACGAAGCAGGTTATCCTTGATAATCTTCACCGCTCGCCGCTCTATTCAGGTAAAATTGACGGCGTGGGTCCCCGTTACTGCCCGAGCATTGAGGACAAAATCGTGCGTTTCTCCGAAAAGGAAAGGCATCAGATATTCGTTGAGCCCTGCGGCGCAAATACGGATGAAATGTACCTTCAGGGACTTTCGTCATCTTTGCCCGAGGACGTCCAGCTCCGAATTGTAAGAAGCATACCCGGTCTTGAAAAAGCTGAATTTCTGCGCACTGCTTATGCCATTGAATATGACTGTGTTGACCCGCTTTCACTCAAGCAGACCCTTGAATTCAAGGATTTCGGCGGACTTTACGGTGCAGGTCAGTTCAACGGCTCAAGCGGATACGAGGAGGCTGCAGCGCAGGGACTTGTTGCAGGTCTTAATGCGGCTCTTAAAATTCAGGGTAAAGACCCCGTTATTCTTGACCGCACAACCTCTTATATCGGCACACTCATCGATGACCTCGTAACAAAAGGCTGCTCCGACCCTTACAGAATGATGACCTCACGCTCCGAATACCGTCTGATTCTCCGTCAGGATAACGCAGACCGCAGGCTGACCGAAATCGGCTACAGAGCAGGTCTTGTTTCGCAGGAAAGATATGACCGATTCTGCGAAAAGCTCCGCCTTATCGAGCAGGAGAGGGAGAGAATTGCAGCTCTTTCAGTGCCGAAAACTCCCGAAATCGACGCAATGCTTGTTTCACGTGAAACATCTCCGCTTGAAAAGGGCGTTAAAATGATAGAGCTTCTGCGCAGACCGCAGATAAACTACGATGCACTTGCACCCTTTGACAAGACCCGACCCGACCTGCCGTTTGAGGTTTTTGAGCAGGTTGAGATTGATATTAAATATGAAGGCTATATCAGACGTCAGCAGCAACAGATAAACGAGCTTCACCGCCTTGAGGTCAAGCGGCTGCCCGACAGTCTTGATTATAAAGAAATAACGGGTCTGCGCCTTGAAGCGATTGAAAAGCTCTCAAAAATCCGACCCGAAACCGTCGGTCAGGCTTCCCGTATTTCGGGAGTTTCGCCAGCGGATATCTCCGTTTTACTGATTTATCTTGAGAGGAACGGTATTAATGATAATTAATAAAGAATTGCTCAAATCAAACGCCGCTTCTCTCGGCGTTGAGCTGAATGATATTGCGCTCGAAAAATTCGATACGCTTGCTCAGCTCCTTATTGAACAGAACAAAACAATGAATCTTACTGCCATAACAGACCCCGATGAGGTGGTTATCAAGCATTTTGCAGACAGCGTTTCGCTGTTTTCTGCGGTTATTCCCGAAGAAAATGCAAAAATACTTGACCTCGGAACGGGTGCGGGCTTTCCGGGAATACCGCTTCTCATTGCGAGACCCGATATCCGTCTGACAATGGTTGACAGCACGGCAAAGAAGCTTCGCTACGTTGCCGATACGGTTGAAAAGCTCGGTCTTGAAGCAGAAGTGCTTCACGCAAGAGCCGAAGAAGCAGGCAAAAATCCCGAATACAGAGAAAAGTATGATATAGTATGTTCCCGTGCAGTTGCAGCTCTGAACGTTCTGAGCGAGTACTGTCTGCCGTTTGTAAAGGTCGGCGGCGTATTTGTTGCAATGAAAGGCGCAAAGGCAGAGGAAGAAATTGCAGATGCAAAGAAGGCAATCGGCATTCTCGGCGGCAAAATCATTGATAAAAAGACCTTTACCTTATCCGACGGCGGCGAAAGAACACTGATAATCATTAAAAAGATATCGCAGACTTCGGCAAAATATCCCCGTGTTTCCGCGCAAATTTCAAAAAAGCCTCTTTAATTCAATATTTATTGTCGGTTTAACGAGTTTTTTATCGACCGAAATGATTGGACAAACCCTCCGTTTGGTGCTATGCTTTAAGCAACGAAGCACCGGACGGGGGGATTTTTTGAAGAACGGCAAATACAAAATCGGCGGTCAGATAATACTGATTCCGCAGGAAGACATATATCCGAATCCCAATCAGCCGAGAAAGCGGTTTGATTTTGACGAGCTTGAAGGACTTGCACAAAGCATCAGGCAAAACGGCATTATTCAGCCGATTGCCGTACGAATAAACGGGCAGGGGAAATACGAGCTGATTTCGGGAGAAAGACGGCTTCGTGCATCAAGACTTGTCGGTCTCACCCGACTTCCCTGTATAATAATGGAGGCAAACGATGAGAAATCCGCTTTATTTGCACTGATAGAAAACGTGCAGCGATGCGACCTTGAGTTTTTTGAAGAAGCGTGTGCAATTGAAAAGCTGCTTACAGATTACGGAATGACCCGTGAAGAAATCTGCAAAAAGCTCGGCAAAGCTCCGACAACAATATCAAACAAGCTGCGGCTTCTTCGTATTCCCGAGGATATCCGCCACAGAATAACGCACGAAAACCTTACGGAGCGACACGCAAGGGCCCTTCTTCGGCTGACGAATTTCAGCCAAATGGAGCGTGCTATCTCAATCATTGCCGAAAAACGTCTGACCGTTGCCGAAAGCGAGAAGCTAATCACGCAGATACTTGCAAACGATTCGGGCAAAAAGCAGCCGCCCGTCAAGCTTTTCAAGGACGTGCGTATCTTCGTCAACACGCTCAACCACGCAGTTGACACAATGCGTCGGGCAGGAATCGAGGCGGATTCCGCAAAAAGCGAAACCGATGAATATATCGAATACATAGTCCGCATTCCCAAAAGCAAGGGCTGTGTCATCAAGGCGAAGAAAAATTCCGCATAATTATTTTAAGTTCCACCAATTACCATATCTTTCTCTTTCACACCCACATCCAAAGCGGAGAGGACAGGCTTTTCGGTCTGTCCTTTTCGCTTTTTTACGATAAACGCATTGTTTCACGTGAAACAGAAAAAATTTTTAAAATATGTTTCATTTTCATTCCCGATATGCTATACTGAATATATTATCGGTTTATATAATGTAATAAATATAGGAGAGATAGTTTTGGGAAAAACCGTTGCTATAGTTAACCAGAAGGGCGGCGTTGGCAAAACAACGTCTGCCGTTAATCTTACCGCCGCACTCGGCAGTAAGGGATATAAAGTTCTGCTCGTTGATATCGACCCTCAGGGTAACTCAACAAGCGGTCTCGGAATCAACAAAAAAGGTCTTGAGCGTTCATCCTACAGCGTGATTATCGGCTCGTGCCCTGCAAAGGATGCAATTGTTCAGACTCCGTATAAAAACGTTTCGGTTATGCCTTCGAGTATGGACCTTGCAGGCGCAGAGCTTGAGCTTGTTGAGCTTCAGAAAAGAGAATCACGTTTGCGCAATGCACTCGCAACCGTCAAGGACAGCTTCGATTTCATCTTCCTTGACTGCCCCCCGTCGCTCGGTCTGATAACCCTCAACGGTCTTTGCGCCGCTGATACGCTGATGGTACCGATTCAGTGCGAATTCTATGCCCTTGAAGGTCTGACCCAGCTTATCGCAACCGTCAGGACGGTCAAGCGTCTCTATAATCCGTATATCGAAATTGAAGGCGTACTTCTCACAATGTATGACGGCAGACTCAACCTCACCCAGCAGGTTGTTGAAGAGGTTAAAAAATGCTTCCCGAAGAAGGTTTATTCAACCGTCATCCCCAGAAACGTGCGTCTTTCCGAAGCACCGAGCTTCGGCCAGCCCGTAATGTATTATGACAAAACATCAAAGGGCGCTCACGCATATCTCGATTTAGCGGACGAATTCATTAAACTCAACAGATAATAAGGAGAAATATTATGGCACCCAAAAAAGGCGGTCTCGGCAGAGGAATTGACTCTCTGCTTATTGATAATTCCATAGAAGAAAACAGCTCGTCGCAGGCTGTAATGCTCAGCCTTCTTGATATCGAGCCCAACAAGGAGCAGGCAAGAAAGCATTTTGACGATGCGGCTCTTTCCGAGCTTGCAGATTCAATTGCTCAGCACGGCGTTTTGCAGCCGTTGCTTGTCCGCCCGATTTTCGGCGGCGGATATCAGCTCATCGCAGGCGAAAGAAGATGGCGTGCAAGCCGCATTGCAGGGCTCACTCAGGTGCCTGCAATCATCAAAGAGCTTTCAGATGAAGAAGCGGCTGTAATTTCTTTAATAGAAAATTTACAGCGTGAGGACCTCAACCCTGTTGAAGAAGCTCTCGGATTCGCAAGCCTTATCAGCGATTTCAGCCTCACCCAGGAGGAAGCCGCAAAGAAGGTCGGCAAATCCCGTCCTGCTGTTGCGAATGCGCTCCGTCTGCTCAAGCTTCCAGAAAAGGTGCTTGACTACGTGCGTGAAAACAAGCTCTCCGCAGGTCACGCAAGGGCAATCGCCGCAATCGAGGATGAAAAGACAGCTCTCTTTGCCGCAGATACGGTTATTGAAAAAGGGCTTTCCGTAAGAGAAACCGAAAAAATGGTCAAAGCTCTCACCGCAGAGAAAAAAGCGAAAAAGCCTTCAAAGTCAAGGCACACCTTCTTTGACGAGGTCGAGCTTTCGCTCAATAACTCTCTCGGCAGAAAAGCAAAGGTCATCACAAAAGAGGGCAAGGAATGCGGCACTCTTGAAATCGCATTTTTCGATAAAGACGACCTTGCAAGAATCGCAAGAATTCTTTCCGCATTGGAATAAGACAAATTTGACACATTGTGTTCAATATTTCGTGTTTTCTTGACATTGTGTTACAATATATGATATAATGTAACGCAACAACCATACACGAGGTAATGTTATGAAAAAACATCTTGCAAATATAATAAGCCTGAGCAGAGTTGCGGGAGCAATTGCTCTGTTTTTCTTCAGCAGCATCACAAAGGCTTTCCTTGCAATCTACGTTTTCTGCGGTTTCACCGACCTCATTGACGGTCCCGTTGCGAGAAAAACCAACAGCACAAGTCCCCTCGGTGCAACTCTTGATACCGTAGGTGACGTGGCAACCTACCTCGCCCTGACAAAAGTCCTTGCAATGCAGAAGCTTGTACCCGGCTGGATTCTCTGCTGGATTCTCAGCGCAGGAGTATTTTTCGGTATTGACGCAGTTATTTCAAAAGTCAGGCTCGGCAAACTTTATCTGCCTCACACCTGGCTTGGAAAAATCTTCGGCGGCTCGGTTTTCGTTTTACCGATTGCAATGCAGTTTATGGATGGCTATATCTGGATGTCGGTCATCTGCTCAATAGCTTCCGTCCACGCAATAGAGCTTCTTTACATTCAATCCAAAGCTAAAACGGCTGAGGATTTTGTATCCAGCGCATTTCACGTTAATAAGGCATAAAATAACGGATTACGGAGAAAAAATCTCTGTAATCCGTTTTCATTTATTCCTCTCTGATTTTGCCGAGAGCTTCAAGCGGGTCAACGGTTTTGCCGTCAATGCTGATTTCAATATGCAGATGGTCGCCGTCGCCCGATTCAACGGGAATACTGCCGAGCGTACCGATTTTTTCGCCCCTTGTGACCCTTGCTCCGTCGGGCAGGGTGCTGCCTTTTTTGAGTCCGCAATATCTCACAAGCATACCGTCACCGTGGTCAATCTCAACCACCGTACCCCAGAAGCTGTCATCGTAAACCGACGTGATAATTCCGTCCTCAACCGCACCGACGCTGTTACCCGATGCACCGCCGAAATCAACGCCGTTGTGAATTCTCCAGTCACCCATCGTTTTGCTGAAAACCATTTCGCCGTTGCTGTAATCCTTGATTACGTGGTTGCCCATAGGCAAGGCGAAGCTCTTTTCACGCTTTGCTTCGGTTTCTTCAATTTCAGCCGTCACACGCAGGTCGGGCACACCCGTTACGTCAATATCAACGGCATCGGTTTCGGGCACTGTTTCATAAAAAATGCTCTCATTCCAACTGATGCTGACTCTCGAAAAACCGTCCTCTTCAAGCGTGCCGCCTTTACTCGGCGTAAGGCTGATAACCGCCGCAACCGCAACGGCAACAACGCAGATTCCGAGCGCAAGGTATATATTTCCGTATCTGAATTTTCTTTTCATTTCATCTGCTCCTCCAAAAAGTTTTGCAAGGATATTTTGGACGGATTCGATGTTTTTATTCCAAAACAAACCCAAAATAATTTTCATTATTTGTGCGTATTTTTTTATTTATATACTTGATACTTTTTACTTTTTCTGTCATAATAATAGAGTATAATTATATAGACTGGAAGTGTGTTCTTTTGGATAACATAAAACTTGCACAGCTTTTGTTTCCACATATTGACAAAACTCCCGATTACTACGAGGAGCTTTATCCCGAAAGAGGTCTTGCAGAGGGCGCAAGAGTAACAAGATTCGCACCCTCGCCCACAGGCTATCTCCATATCGGCGGACTTTTCGGTGCTCTTGTTGACGTGCTTACCGCGCAGTCAACGGGCGGCGTTGCCTACCTCAGAATCGAGGATACGGATAAAAAGCGTGAAATAGACGATGGCGTTTCCGCCATTATCAACGGCTTCGATTATTTCGGAGTTGAATTCAACGAAGGCGTTACGGGCTTCGGCACCGAGAAGGGTGCTTACGGTCCCTATACCCAGAGCCAACGTGCCGAAATCTATCAGACAATTGCAAAGAGTCTTGTTGAAAAGGGTCTTGCATATCCCTGCTTCTGCACTGCCGACGAGATTTCCGAAATCCGTGAGCAGCAGGAAAAGGACGGCGCTCTTATCCGAGGCTATTTCGGCAAATGGGCAAAGTGCCGTGACCTGACAATCGAAGAGATTGAAAAGAATCTTGCAGAGGGTAAGCCCTGGGTGCTCCGTCTGCGCTCCGAAGGCGACGAAAGCAAGAAGATAATCTTTGATGACGTTATCAGAGGCAAAATTGAAATGCCCGCAAACATAATCGACGAGGTTCTCCTCAAGTCGGACGGAATCCCCACCTATCATTTTGCTCACGCCTGCGATGACCATTTTATGAGAACAACTCACGTTATCCGCGGCGAGGAATGGATTTCTTCCGTACCCAAGCATATCGAGCTTTTCAAGGCCTGCGGATATAAAGTTCCCAAATACGCTCATACTCCTCAGGTGCTCAAGACCGACGAGGAAACGGGCGACAAGCGTAAGCTCTCCAAGAGAAAGGACCCCGAAGCGGCTGTCGGCTATTTTGTTGAAGGCGGCTTCCCGAAGGAGAGCGTGCTCGAATATCTGCTCACCCTCATCAACTCCAATTTTGAGGATTGGCGCAGAGCAAATCCGAAGGAGGATATTTCAAAATTCCCCTTCAATCTCAAGAAGATGAGCTCCAGCGGCTGTCTGTTTGACCTTGTGAAGCTTAACGACGTAAGCAAAAATGTTATCTCCGTTATGAGTGCAAAGGATGTTTACGAAAACGTTGCTGCCTGGGCAAAGGTATATGACCCCGAATTCTATGAGATTTTCACCGCTGACCCCGAATTTTCAACAGCGGTTATGAATATCGACCGTGAAAATCCCAAGCCCCGTAAGGATATTGCAAGATGGAGCGAGGTTAAAGACTACGTTGCGTATTTCTTCAAGCCTCTCTATCAGCCCGATTACACTCTGCCCGAAAACATTTCAAAGGCAGATGCGGTTGCAATCGCAGAAAAATATCTTGCAGAGTTTGACCTTTCAGACGACAAGGACCAATGGTTTGCAAGAATCAAGGATATGTGCGAGCCTCTCGGCTTCACACCCAACGTAAAGGAATTCAAAAAGAATCCCGAAGCCTTCAAGGGCCACGTCGGCGACGTTTCAACCGTTATCCGCATTGCCCTTACCTCAAGAAGAAACACGCCTGACCTTTTCTCAATTATGCAGCTTCTCGGTGAGGACGAAATCAAAGCAAGACTTGCCGAAGCAATTGAGAGCTTCAGATAATTGCTCCGCAGAAAGGACGTACTATAATGGACGAAATCATCACAAGCTCAAATTTTATTTATGATTTTATTGACGAGGACCTTGCAAACGGTGTCAACACAAGAATCCAGACCCGTTTTCCTCCCGAGCCCAACGGCTATCTTCATATAGGTCACGCAAAGGCTATCTGCATTGACTTTGCAACAGCCGAAAAATACGGCGGTCTTTGCAACCTGCGTCTTGACGATACAAACCCCTCAAAAGAGGACGTTGAATACGTTGAAGCAATCAAAGCAGATATCGAATGGCTCGGCTTCAAGTGGAACAAGGTGCTTTACGCATCAAGCTATTTCGATTTCATTTATGAATGCGCAATCAAGCTCATCAAGAAGGGCAAGGCATACGTCTGCGACCTTTCAGCCGATGAAATCAGAGAATACAGAGGAACTCTCACCGAGCCCGGCAAAAACAGCCCCTACAGAGACCGCTCAATCGAAGAAAACCTTGAGCTTTTTGAGAGAATGACAAAGGGCGAGTTTGCCGACGGCGAAAGAACTCTCCGTGCAAAAATTGATATGGCATCGCCCAACATCAATATGCGTGACCCCGTTATCTACAGAATTGCTCACGTAACCCATCATCAGACGGGTGATAAGTGGTGCGTTTATCCGATGTATGACTTTGCTCATCCTCTTTCGGATGCAAGGGAAGGCGTAACCTATTCACTCTGCTCCCTTGAATTCGAAAATCACAGACCCCTTTACGATTGGTTTGTCAAGGAAATCGGCTTTGAAGAGCCTCCCAGACAGATTGAGTTTGCCCGCCTTAACCTCAACTATTGCGTAACAAGCAAGAGATACTGCCTTGAAATGGTACAGAAAGGCATCGTTGACGGCTGGGATGACCCCAGAATGATTACCCTTTGCGGTATGAGAAGAAGAGGCTATCCCTCAGCAGCTATCCGCGAATTCATCAACCGCATCGGCGTTTCAAAGGCTGACAGCATTGTTGACTACGGTCTGCTTGAAGCCTGCGTAAGAGATAATCTTAACGAAAACGCTCCCAGAGCAATGGCGGTGCTCCGTCCCCTCAAGGTTATCATTGATAACTATCCCGAGGGTCAGACAGAGGCAATCGAGGTTGAAATCAATCCTCTCAAGCCCGAGCTCGGCACAAGAACGGTTCATTTCTCAAAAGAAATCTTTGTTGAGAGAGACGACTTTATGGTTGAGCCTCCCAAGAAATATTTCAGACTCTTCCCCGGCAACGAGGTTCGTCTCAAGAGTGCATATCTCGTAACCTGCAACAGCTGGGAAACCGATGAAAACGGCGAAATCACCTGCCTTCATTGCACCTACGACCCCGAATCAAAGGGCGGCAACGCTCCCGACGGCAGAAAGGTCAAGGGCACAATTCACTGGGTCAGCGGCGTTGACAGCACTCCCTGCGAAATCCGTCTTTACGACCGTCTCTTCGGTGCGGAAAATCCCTTTGTTGACGGCAAGGAAAATTATCTCAACCACCTCAATCCCGATTCTCTCGTTGTTCTTGAAAACTGCCTTGTTGAAGGCGGCATCGGCAACGCAAAGCCCGGCGACACCTTCCAGTTTATGAGACAGGGTTATTACTGCGTTGATACGACCTCAACAAAGGACAAGCTCGTTTTCAACCGCACTGTTGCCCTCAATTCCTCATGGAAATAACCTTCGGAAAGGAATTTTACAATGAAATATTTAATGAAAGTCGTTAATGCACTGATTGCGGCGGCAATTTTCCCCATTGCAATTTTTCTTAACTTCATTTTCGTGCAGATAGGCACCTCTGACAGCGCAAAGCCTCTTTTCGAGATGCTCGGCACGGATTTTCCCGGCGTCGGTGTTGAAGAATCACTTTCAATCTATAATTTTATTCAGATTGCAAACGGTGACCACTATCTCTCGGGAATGTTTAAAAATTCCTCAGGACCTTTTATGTGGCCCGAAGCTCTTGCTCCCATCAACGGCAGACTGATTGCCTTCGCTGTTTTCTTCGTGCTGACTCTTCTTGTTGCTCTTTTCATCCTTATATGGTCAATCTGCAGCGATAAGAGACTCCCCGTTATCATCGCAGCGGCAGGCGGAATCCTTTCAACAATCATTATGATTTGCTGCTTCAACTCTGCAGCAGGCGAGCTCACAAGCGGTGCAATTTCCCTGATGTCCCTTATTTCCCAGCAGGGACTTCTCACAGACCTTATCGGCGGATTTGTCGGCGTGGATACACTGATGCTCGGCGGATTCCATTTCGGTTTCATCATTGCATTCGTTTGCATCATCGTCTGGACCGGCGCATTTATTCTCGTTGACCTCGGCGACGAAAAGGAAACAAATAAGAAATAAAAACATAATAAAAAGCGGATTGCAGATGTTTCAAGCATCGCAGTCCGCTTTCTGTATTTATCAGTATTTTGAGTGATTTGCAAGGTCAATTGCCGAGCTTCTTTTACTTTCAAGTGTAATATTAGAATTGCCGTAAACCGAATTCTGAAGCTCCTGCGCCGCCTTGACGTAGTCAACAATCCATACGTCGAGATTGCCCGTGTAGGTCTTGTAACCGCTGAAGCTTTTTCTGTTTGCAGTATCGGGCGCAACCTGACTGACAATCTCGAATCCTATCCAATTCTCCGCCATAGCATCCGATGCAAGGGTAATAAGCTCAAGCTCATCGCAATCCGTAGAAACGTAGGGCATAATTGAAAGCAAGGCATTCTGTGCTTCTTCAAGTGAAAGCTTGCCGACCTCATTCATATATGCCTTGATGAGCCTTCTCTGTCTCTCCGTCCTTTCAGGCTCACCGTCGAGCTTGCGGATTCTTGCAAAATAGAGAGCCTCTTTGCCGCTCAGTTTAACGTTTGAACCGCTTTTATAGGTATCAACGCCGCTTGTCCTGTTCATATAATCGGCTTCAGCCTGCGTTACGTTGACGTGGACTCCTCCGATTTCGTCAACAGCCGTAACGAACGATTCAAAATCAATGACCGCATAGTGGTCAATTCTGATTTTATAGTTATCGGAAACAACCTCAACAAGCTTTTCCGCACCGCCCCAGGCATAGGCGTGATTCGTTTTGTCAAATCTGTCCTGACCCTTGATATTCATATATGAATATGAATCACGCAAAATTGAGGTCAGGGTTATTTTTTTTGCTTTTCTGTCGATGCTGATAAGTATTGTTGCATCAGAGCGGCTTGAGCCGTCAACGTAATCCTCACCGATGAGAAGAATATTCATTATATTCCTGTTGCTCATTTTGTCGCCGCCGTTGGTTGCCCAGCCCTTGATAAGCTCCTTGACGGAGGAGGCATCGGCAATATCGGAAATCGGCTTGAACTTTACGGGAGGGTCAACGGGCAAAGGCAAATCGGACGCATATTCCGTTATCTGTGCGGTTGTTGATTCTGTGGGTTCTTCAGTTATGTCAGGCTTTGTGCAGGCGGCAAAAGATAAAACCGTTGCTATCACGAGGATAACAGAAATTATTCTTTTCATTCCTTTTCCTCCTGAATTTCTTCTTCCGATTTCTTGTTTTTCATCGTTTTAACGGCGTATCTGACAATCCAGACCGCAAGCGCAACGGGAATCAGTATAACCGCAAAAATAACAAGCTTCTGCATCGGGATATATTTATAAAGTCCGTCACCGAGAATCGTGAAAAGGATAACTCTCGGCAGAATTCCTCCGAGAGAAACTGCAATATACTGTCCGAAAGGCGTTCTCATTGCTCCGAGAAGCAGGCTGACAATATCAATCGGGAATACGGGAAGAAATCTGATTGCAAGCAGGGCGGAAACCTTGTTTTTGCTCTGCATTTTCAGAAGCTTTTCGCCGTATTTGGTTTTTTCCACCTTTTCCACAACCTTCTTGCCACCCATAACTCTGCCGAAGAAATAGGTTGCGGTAATCTCAAGTGCAATTCCCGCCGCATTGATAAGCAGAGCAACCCACCAGTCAAATGCCATACCGACGGCGATATAAACTATCGAAGCAGGCACGACGAAGGTTATCGATTTGAGAAGATAAACGCCGAGAATGCTGATAATTGCAACCGCAAGCGTACCCGAGGCATCAACGATTGCTCTCACGTCAATATTTTTCAGTTCTTCATATTTCCAGAATATAACGGCAATAATAACAAACGAAACCGCAATTCTCGCAGCAAGACCGAGTATATTTTTAATTTTGATATTATTTTCCTTCAAAATACCTGCCTCCAAGACAAATTTATTAATTAATCATACCCCAATTACACGATTAAAGCAAGAAAAATAAAAATTATTAACAATTTTTTTATAGACACAAACCTTTTAGTGTGTTATACTTGTTGAGTATGTAAGAATAAAAGAAAAGGAGGGATTGATTATGATGAGCGCAAAGGATAAGATTCAGCGTGCATCGGCGGCAGTCGCATTTGACGGAATTTATAAGTACGTCAAAAAGAATCCTGCAGAAAATCTGATAAAGCTTATCAATCTTTCCGAAAAACTGATGGGCGGTGCTTTCCCTGCCAAAAATTTCGAGGCATTCCGCAATGCCGTTCAGGACCCCGACAACGTTTGGAATCAGTTTGCTCTGAGCATTATCAATGACCTTGACAAGGACGTTATCAAAAATATGCTTCTTGCTCTCGGTCTCGGTGCAGGCGTCAACGGCACAAAGGCTGTGCGTGAAAACAGAGAAAAATATAAGTGCAACATTCCTTTTATTCTTCTTTTTGACCCGACAAGTGCCTGCAACCTTCGCTGCAAGGGCTGCTGGTCTGCCGAATACGGTCACAAATCCAATCTTTCTCTTGACGAAATGAGAAGCATTGTCAGCCAGGGTACTGAGCTTGGCACCCATTTTTATATGCTCACAGGCGGTGAGCCCCTCATCAAAAAGGATGAGATTATAACTCTCTGCCGTGAAAATCCCGACTGCGCTTTTCTTGCTTATACAAACGCAACCCTCGTTGACCAGGAATTCTGCGATAAAATGAAAGAGGTCGGCAACCTTTCTCTTGCTTTAAGCATTGAGGGCAATGAAGAAAGCAACGATTTCCGCAGAGGCGGCGGCTCATATGCAAAAACAATCGCTGCAATGGATCTTCTTAAGAAAAACGGTCTTTTCTTCGGCATTTCCGTTTGCTATACAAGCAAAAACGTACCCTCTGTCACAAGCGACGAATTTATGGACCTTATGGTTGAAAAGGGTGCAAAGTACGCTCTTTATTTCGCATATATGCCCGTCGGTCACGATGCAGTACCCGAGCTGATTCCCCAGCCTGATGACAGAATTCATATGTATAAATGGCTCCGTCAGGTCAGAAACAGCAAAACGGGCAAACCTATTTTCGTTATGGATTTCCAGAACGATGCCGAATACGTCGGCGGATGCATCGCAGGCGGCAGAAACTATTTCCATATCAATTCCGAAGGCGATATGGAGCCCTGCGTATTCATTCATTATTCCGATTCAAATATCAGAACTCACACTCTGCTTGAGGCTCTCAAAAGACCTCTTTTCCAGGCATATTACCACGGTCAGCCGTTCAACGATAACCATCTCAGACCCTGCCCGATGCTTGAGAATCCCGATTGTCTGCGCAAGATCATCGCAGAAACGGGGGCAGAATCCACAGACCTGATTTCTCCCGAAAGTGTTGAAACTCTCTGCTCAAGATGCGATAAGTTTGCCGCTGCCTGGCAGCCCGTTGCCGATGAGCTCTGGAATTCAACCAAGCATCCCAACCCCAAAACACAGTTTTACCGCGACACTCCCGAGGGAAAAGCGGCTCTGGAAAAAAAGGATTGACGGTGCTTCAATAACAAAAAACAAAGGGGTGCTGACATAACGTCGGCTGAGAATATACCCTCAGACCTGATCCCGGTAATGCGGGCGTAGGAAAATGCATAATTGCAGTTTTTGCGCCCATCGTTTTTTCGTTGGGCGTTTTTGTTTGCTTCACGGGAAAGGAATTATATTATGTCAAAAAAATTCACTAAAACCCACTCACTCGCCGAAAGCGCAGTTATGATTGCTCTTTCAATCGCTTTATTTGCGATATCCGATGCGATTCCCTGGCCGTTTCTTTACGGCGGAGGCTTCACTCTTTTCGGTCAGGTGCCGATAATCATTGTTTCCTACCGCCACGGACTTAAAAACGGACTTATTGCATCAACGGCACTTGCTCTTTTTGAAATGCTGATGGGCTTTAAAAATTTCAGCTACGTAAACGGAATCGCTGCCTGGCTCATCGTCGCATTCTCGGATTATCTGATTGCATTCGGCTGCCTCGGTCTCGGCGGAATTTTCAAGGGAAAAATGAAAAATCAAACCGCAGAGCTTATAACCGGCGGAATCGTTGTCTGTTTCATCAGATTTCTCTGTCATTTTATCAGCGGCGTCACAATCTGGTCGGGATATACACCCGAAAATATGCTTGTCGGCGTTTATTCACTTGTCTATAACGGCTCGTATATGCTGATTGAAACGGTAATCACCGTTGTCGGACTCATAGCCGTGAGTGCAGCATTCAATTTAGATAAGAAAAATCTCGGATAAAAAATCCCGTGTACCGCCAAAGTACACGGGATATATTTATTCTTCGGGCCACCAGTCGCTTGCCCAGATTCGCTTTTGAATACCTTTTCGGATTTCTTCAACTTTTCCGAAATCCATCGCATCAATATAAATACTTTCAAGCTCATCGTGAATCTCTTTTGCACTTCTCAACGCCGAAAATGCCTCGTCAATCAGCTCTTTTGATGCTTTTTTAGCAAAATTCAGCTTTGCTCTGCTGTATCTCATCCCGTCGGAATCGTAAAATCTGCGGAGGGAAACGTATTTTGCTCCTTCAGGTGCAGGTGAGCAGAATTTATCCTTCGTAAAGAATCCGAGACCGAGCTGCGGAATAATGATATGACGGATTTTCTTTTCATTGCCGATAAACGGGCTTGAAATAACGTCGAAGCCCGATGCAATGGCATAGGTCCTGATTTCTCCGATTATCACTGCCGCCGCAACACCGAAATCATCCTCAAAAACGGTCTTTTTGACACACATTTCTTCAACCGTGTGATTAAGGAAAAGATAGCCTTCGGGTGTTATCGCATCAAGCAGACGCAATTTTTCAAGACCGATTCTGACCGACGGTCTTTTGAAGCTTCTTGCCGCAATCCTCGCCGCATACCTTTCAATCCTGCGTTTATCAAGGTTTTCACGGCAGATTTTTTCTCCGTCACCGTAAACCGAAAACGCTGAATCAACAAATCTTCTGCATCTTTTGTGGCAGGCCTTGTTTTTATCGGTCAGTTCAATGATTTCTTCACTTTTTCCACGCAGTTTTTCCTTATCCCAGCATTCACCGAGGTTGATTATTTCGCCCGAAGCCGCAGGATAATCGGGGTCCATCGTGTGGGGAGAGGTTGCATCGGCAATGCTCACTCTCAATGACGGAATAATGATGCCGTCAAGAGAATTCGGATCTGACGAGCAATAAATTCTTTCGCAGGCAATATCTTTACTTTCAATTTCCTCTGCAATAATTTTCATAAAAGACGATTTTCCCGTACCCGGTCCGCCTTTGATATAAAACGTATACTGTCCCTCAATTTTCGGTGCAAGTGCATCAAAAAGCGAAAAAAATCCGTTTTTTCCGCTTGACCCAAGAAAATATGCAGGTTTCATAATGTAGCCTCCTTTGGTGCCGTTATTAGCAGGATATTCGGAAAATAATGAAATTGTGAAAGAAAACCTCATTTTTAACATTGAATTTTTAAAAATATCCCTCTAAAAGTAAAAATTTCACTTGATATTATTATATTTATAATATATAATATATCTAAGCAGAGCTTTATTTTGGTCATGTGGCGTGTGGGTCCTGTGCGACAGGATACCGTGAACCATGTCAGGCGGGTGAACCGAGCAGCATTAAGCGGACAATTTTGTGCGCCACAGTCTGCCTGCCGCCATATGACCAAGGCAAAGCTCTCTTTTATTTAAAGGAGTGAATCGGATTGTATCAGGCTCTTTACAGAAAATGGAGACCGAAAAGCTTTAACGACGTTTACGGTCAGCCGCACGTTACAAGAACCCTGCAGAGTCAGCTTGAAAGCGGAAGAATTTCTCACGCATATCTTTTCACCGGCTCAAGAGGTACGGGAAAAACAACCTGCGCAAAGATTCTTTCAAAAGCGGTCAACTGCCTCAATCCCGTTGACGGCAATCCCTGCAACGAATGCGAAATCTGCAAGGGAATCGACAGCGGTGCAATCCTTGACGTTATTGAAATAGACGCCGCAAGTAACAACGGCGTTGATAATATCCGCGACCTTCGTGAAGAGGCAAATTTCACTCCCGTCAGCGCAAAATACAGAGTTTATATCATTGACGAGGTTCATATGCTCTCAATCGGAGCTTTCAATGCGCTTCTCAAAACGCTTGAAGAGCCGCCGTCACACGTTATTTTTATCCTTGCAACAACAGAAATTCATAAACTCCCCGCAACCATTCTTTCCCGTTGCCAGAGATTTGATTTCAAGAGAATTTCTCCCGAGGATATCACCGCAAGACTTATTTACGTTTCCGAAAAAGAAAACGTAACCCTGACGGAAAATGCCGCAGCACTTATCGCAAGAATTGCCGACGGCGGTATGAGAGATGCTCTTTCTCTGCTTGACCGCTGCTTTGCAATGGGCAACAACATAGACGAAAACGCAGTCAGCTCTGCGGCAGGTATCGCAGGCACAATTCACCTTTTCTCATTTTCAGAATACGTTGCAAAAGGCGATTTTACTTCCGCACTCAAGCTTGTTTCAAAGCTCCATAACGAATCGTGCGACATTGATTCTCTCTGCACCGAGCTTACTCTGCATTTCAGAAACCTTATGGTTGCAAAAACCGTCAAGGAATGTGACGGACTGATTGTCTGCTCAAAGGATGAGCTTGAAAAAATCAAAATCCGTGCATCGGAGCTGAAATTATCAAAAATTCTCTCCTGCATTGAGATTCTTGAAAAAGCGGCGGCAAACATCAAAAACGCCGTCAATAAAAAAATTCAGCTTGAAGCCGCAGTTATCAAAATGTGTGCTCCTGCAGCAACTGTCGGTATCGGTGAAGAGCTTGAAAGCAGAATTTCTGCTCTTGAAGAAAAAATAAATGCTCTTTCCGCAGGCAGACCTGTTGCATATACTCCCGCAAAACCCGATGAAGCTCCGAAACCCTCTGCACCTGTTGTCGAGGCACCTCCCGTTGCTTCCGAAAAACCTGCGGAAGCTCCGAAATCCGAGCCTGCAGAAGAAAAACCTGCCGAAACAACGGAGCAAAAGCAGATTATCGACGACGGTCCCTTCTATAACTGGTCAGACGTGCTCGAAGCTCTAAAAAAATACGATATTCCGCTTTTCGGAATTCTCGCAACTTCGACAGCAGTTATCAAAAACGGCAGAGTAATCATCAATTCCGAAAATCCGACACTTTTCGATTTCATCTGCACCGATACTCATTCCAGAGAGCTCTCAAGGGCAATCTATGAGGTCCTCGGTCAGAAAATGAAAATCGCAGTTTCAAATACCGAAAAAGCCAAGGCGGCAACAAGCCCTCTTGAAGATTTAAAAAATAAAATAGGTAATTTTAATAACAATTAACGGAGGATAAAATTATGAAAGCAAGAATTCCCGGCGCACCCCAGGGCGGCAATATGATGAAAAAAATCCAGGAAATGCAGGAAAATATGCAGAGAATCCAGCAGGAAGTTGAAGCTTCTGAATTTTCTTCCACCGTTGGCGGCGGCGCAGTTGAAGTTATCGTAAACGGTGCTCACGAGGTTGTTGCAGTTAACCTCAAGCCCGAAATCGTTGACCCCGAAGATATCGAAATGCTTCAGGACCTTATTATTTCCGCTTTCAATGAAAGCATCCGCAAGGCAAACGAAGCAATGGAAAAAGGTATGGAAAGCGCTAAGGGCGGTCTCTCCATTCCCGGTCTGTTTTAATGGATAGCTTTACTCCTTCTCTTGACAGACTCATCGAGCAGTTTGCAAAGCTGCCTTCCGTCGGTAAAAAAAGCGCTCAAAGGCTCGCTTTTCATATTCTTTCAATGAGTGATGCCGAAGCAAAAGCCTTCACCGAAACAATCGACAAGGCAAGAAGCTCCATCAAGCGCTGCGAAATATGCTGCAATCTGACCGACAGTAAGGTGTGCACCGTCTGCTCGTCACAGTCAAGAGATAAATCGGTCATCTGCGTTGTTGAGGACCCCAGAGACGTTATCGCAATCGAGCGTACCCACGAATTCAACGGTCTTTATCACGTGCTTCACGGCGCAATTTCTCCGATGAACGACATAAATCCCGAAGATATCTGCATAAAAGAGCTGATTATGAGACTCGGGTCGGATGAGGTTAAGGAAGTTATTATGGCAACCAATCCGACGGTTGAGGGCGAAGCAACCTCGATGTATATTTCAAAGCTGATAAAACCCCTCGGAGTCAGAGTCAGCAGACTTGCTTACGGCGTACCCGTCGGCGCAGACCTCGAATATGCTGATGAATTCACGCTCATCAGGGCAATGGAAGGCAGAAAAGAATTATAATTCGGGTGTGGGCATAGCCCACCCTCAATTATTCACTCTTCACTATTAGCTTTTCACTAAGACAAGTTTTCCACATTTTTATACTTTTCCACACATGAGTTTTCCACATATTAACTTTGTCAAAAATTGACATGTTGATAACCGAAAGTTTTCCACCTGCGTGTGATAATAATTCATCGCCCGTAACCGTTTGAAATCAACGGATTCGGAAGTTTTACCATATTTTAACCCACACTACTATTACTACTATTAATTAAGATAAGATACACATTATATAATAGAAAAACGTTTGCACCGAAGAAGAAACAGACCCGTTTTTCTGTTGATTGACGTGCATAACTTTTAGGAGGCAGAATATGAAAGTAATTTGTAATTCTCTTGAGCTTTCCGAGGCTTGTCAGAACGTTTCAAGAGCCGCTTCAACCAAAACGGCTATCCCTGCAATCGAGGGTATTCTTATGGTTGCAAAGAACGGAACTCTTACCCTTACGGGCTATGACCTTGAAATGGGTATCAAAACCGTTATTGATGCAAGAGTTGAAGAGGAAGGCGAGCTTGTAATCAATGCTCATATGTTCAGCGAAACCCTTCGCAAGCTTCCTGAAAGCACCGTCAGCATCGACAGCGATTCAAGACATATCGCTTCAATCACAAGCGGTGAATTTGCATCAACTCTCATCGGTATTTCTTCAGAGGAATATCCCGAGCTTCCTTCAGTAAGCGGCGGTTATCATATTGATATTGATGAAAATATACTTAAGGATATGGTCAGAAAGACTATTTTCTCTGCCGCTATCAAGGACAGCAAGATTGTTCATACAGGTATCAAGTTTGAGATTGAAGAGAATCATATCCGCCTTATTGCCGTTGACGGTGTGCGTCTTGCAATCAGAAACGAAGCAATCGAATATTCGGGCGAAAATCTTTCATTCGTTGTTCCTGCAAAGACACTCTCAGAGGTTGTCAAGCTGATGAATTTTGAAGAAGAACCCGTAACAATTGAAGTCGGCAAGAGACACATTATTTTCAGCGTAAACGGATACAGCGTTATTTCCCGTCTGCTTGACGGCGAATTCCTTAATTATAAAGCAGCTATTCCTTCAACAACAAAAACCGTTATCAACGTTGATACAAGAAGCCTTATCGACAGCATTGACAGAACGTCTCTTATCATCACAGATAAAATCAAGAGCCCCGTTAAATGCGTATTCGGTGATAATATGATAAAGATTTCCAGCATCACATCTCTCGGCACTGCAAACGACAAGATTCCTGCCAGAATCGACGGTGACGGCTGCACAATCGGATTTAATAATAAGTATATGCTTGATGCTCTCAAGGTTTGTGACACGGATGAAGTCAGAATTATGCTCAACGGCGCAGTTTCTCCCATTCTTATTCTTCCTCCCGAGGGTGATAACTTCATCTTCCTTATTCTTCCCGTGAGGCTGAAAAATGAAAATTAAAGTTAAAGTTGCAGAAAAACAGAAGGTTATCAAAAAAATTGATACCGATTTTATAAGGCTTGATGCTTTCCTTAAAATGAATGATGCCGTACAGTCGGGCGGTCACGCAAAAATCGTCATTCAGGAGGGCGAGGTCAAGGTAAACGGCGAGGTTTGCACGATGAGGGGCAAAAAGCTTCGCAAGGGCGACACCGCCGAATTTGAGAGAGTTATTTATATCGTAGACTGAAAAATTGTAGGGCGGTTTGAAAAAATCGCCCTGATTTTTAAATTTTTTTGAAAGGAATGGTAAAATTTGATAATAAGCTTCCATTCCGCAAAGAAATTTAGGAATATAGATCTTGTTGAATTTACTCCGCATCCCGAAATGAACGTCATTTACGGCGAAAACGGTCAGGGAAAAACAAATCTCATCGAAAGCATCTGGATGATGACGGGTTTTTACAGCTTCAGGGCAAGAAAAAATGCCCAGCTTATTCAGCAGGGCAGCGATGAAGCAGAAATTGAAACTTTGTTTTATTCACAACAGCGTGAACAAAATGCCGTTATGAAAATCGGCAGACGCAAGGAAATCGAGCTCAACGGGGTCAAAGAGGATTCTCCGAGAGTTATGATGGGCAAATTTTTTGCGGTTGTTTTTTCTCCGAATACCCTCGGTATTGTGCAGGACGGACCGTCCGAAAGACGAAAGCTTCTCGATATCGCATTGAGCCTAATCAAGCCGAATTATGCCGTCATTATGTCACGCTATCTGCGTGTGCTTGACCAGAGAAATGCTCTGCTCAAGAAATATGCCGAGAAAAAATTTGATTTGATGTATTTTGAGCCGTGGGACGAGGAATTGGCTTCTCTGGGTGCAAAAATCATCAAATACCGCCTTGATTATATTGAAAAGCTGCGTGAGCTTTCCGCCGAAATATATAAAGGCATCAGCTCGGGCAGAGAAGAATTTTCGTTTTATTACGATTTTTCAAAAGAAAATATTTCTGAAAGCGAAATAAAAGAAAAACTCAAAGAAAATATCGTTAAATCGAGAGAATCGGATTTCAAAAGGCTTTATACGAATGCAGGTCCGCATACCGACGATATTGTTTTGACTCTCAACGGCAGGGATGCCAGAATCTACGGCTCACAGGGTCAACAGAGGTCCTGTGCCCTTGCTCTGAAGCTCGGCGAGGCTTCAATAATCGAAAAAATAACGGGAGAGTGTCCCGTTGTGCTTCTTGATGACGTTATGAGCGAGCTTGATGAAGGCAGGCAGACCTTCATTCTCAATTATCTTGATAATTGGCAGGTATTTATAACCTGCTGTGACCCGTCAACGCTTCTCCGCTCCAAAAAAGGCAAGGCATTTGAGGTGAAAGACGGAAAAATCAGCGAAATGGGGTAAATTATGTATCTTCATCTCGGTATGGATAAGGTTATAATTTTTGATGATATCATCGGAATTTTCGACCTTGACACAACAACCGTTTCAAAAAACACAAGAAATTATCTTTCAAAGGCAGAAAAGGCGGGAATCGTTGAAAACGTTTGCTACGATTTGCCGAAATCCTTTATCGTCTGCCGCAATAAAGAGGGCGAGGATAAGGTATATATTGCACAGATTTCGTCAACAACCCTCCAAAAAAGAACGGGCTACGTTGACAGCATCAGCAATCTTTAATAATTTAATAATAGGTATAAAAAAACGGGTGGAACGAATCCACCCGTTAATTTTTTTTGATTATTCGCAGCAATCGTCGCAATCGCAATCGCAGTCACATTCAAATTCAAGAAGCTCGCCGCAATTAGGGCATTCAATGCTTCCTTCTTCAAGTGTGTCGATATCGATGCCGATAACCTCGTGGCAAGCGGGGCATTCTACGTCGTAGAATTCTTCGTCCTCGCAGCAATCGTCGCAGAAGCAATCGTCGTCATCGTCGAGCTCCTCATAAACGAAGCCTTCAAGCTCGTCAAGGTCCTCGTCAACAGCGTCAAGCTGTTCGGAGATGAGGTCCATACCGTCTTCGAGGTCGGCAACTGTGAGTGCAAGGTCATCAAGAATGTCCATCATAGCCTTGATAACTTTGATTTCGGGCTTGCTTTCATCAAGAGCAAGACCTTCTGCAAGACCTTTGAGATAAGCAACTTTTTCAGTCAGAGTCATTTCTTTGTCCTCCAAAAAAATTATTTATGCACGGCTGAGATATTCGCCTGTGCGGGTATCGATCATAATCATTTCACCCTCGTCGATGAAGAGGGGAACCTTAACCTCAGCGCCGGTTTCAAGAGTTGCGGGCTTTGTTGCGTTTGTAGCAGTGTTGCCTGCGAAGCCGGGATCGGTCTTTGTTACCTGGAGAGTAACTGTTGTGGGAGGTTCAACGCCGAAAACGCTGCCCTTATAGGAAAGAACGCGGCAGGTCTCGTTTTCCTTAACAAACTTGAAGTTTTCGGGAAGAGTATCCTGACCGATGGGAACCATATCATAGGTTTCGGGGTCCATGAAGTAGTAGAGACCGCCGTCCTCATATGAATATTCCATTTCCTTGCGCTCGATGTAAGCGGTGGGGAACTTATCGGTGGGGTTGAAGGTACGTTCAACAACGGCACCGCCGATAACGTTTCTGATCTTTGTTCTTACGAAAGCAGCGCCTTTACCGGGCTTAACGTGCTGAAATTCGATAATCTGATAAACCTGGCCTTCCATTTCGAAGGTTACGCCGTTTCTGAAATCGCCTGCTGATACCATAAAATATTACTCCTTATTATGTTTATATGATTTCACAGTTATTTTATACTATTCCCTGCGAATTTTCAAGTCTTTTTTATTAATTAAATATATATACTAAATAATTATAAGATTTTTCGGGGATTTGGTTAGATTTTCGGCACCGTTTTTGGTAATAAATGCCATATCTTCGATTCTGACGCCGAATTCTCCGGGAAGATAAATTCCCGGCTCAACCGTAACGATGTCTCCTTCGCAAAGAATTTTGTCGGCTTTCGGTGAAAGACGCGGCTCTTCGTGAATTTCAATTCCGACGCCGTGTCCCGTGCCGTGACCGAAATAATTACCGTAACCTGCATCTGAAATAATATCCCTTGCCGCCTTATCCGCATCATAGCCGCTGATTCCGTCTTTCAGAACTGCAAGAGAAGCAAGCTGGGCATTGAGTACGGTTTCATAGATTTTCGCTTGTTTTGTGCTGACAGAGCCGACTGCAACGGTGCGTGTCATATCGCTGTGATAGCCGTTGATTACCGCACCGAAATCCATTGTGATGAAATCACCGTTTTCGATTTTCTTATCTGACGGCACGCCGTGAGGCATCGAAGAATTTGCACCGCTGACGGCAATCGTTTCAAACGAAACAGCCTCAGCACCGTTTCTGAGCATAAAGAAATCAAGCTCAAGAGCAATATCCTTTTCGGTTTTTTCTGTTGAAATGAATCCGAGAATATGTTCAAATGCTTTTTCTGCAATTCTTTGCGCTCTGATAATGCAATTTTTTTCTTCTTCCGATTTTTTTCTGCGGAGAATATTTATTTCGACGTCTGTTTTTTCAGCCGAAACGGGGCAGGGCGCAATTTTTGAAATGCGGTTGAATTCCTCAACCGTTATTCTTGCGCATTCGGTAAAGAGTTTTTCAATGCCGAGCTTTTTGAGATATTCGGGAAGCTGTGCAGACAGCGAATTGAGCTGCGATATTTCCGAGCAGCCCTTGACCTGATTCTGCGCCGCCTCGATATATCGGCTGTCTGTAACAAAGACCGCCTCGTTTTTTGTAACAATCAGAAAACCGTCAGTTGAGCTGAATTCTGTCAGATAGCGTCGGTTTTCGGGTGACGAAACAAGATATGCTTCGCCCGAGGAAAGAGTCTGCTGAAGAAGATGAATATTCACCGTTAACACCTCCTGAAATTCCGTAAAAAAAAGACACTGCCGAATGTGTGCAGCATTCGGCAGTGCGTTGGGGAAAGAGAAAATAAAAATGAAAAAAGAAGATGTCAAAACAAAACAATTTACTTTCTGTTTGTATAATATTGCATATTTGTGCGGTTCTTGTTGTTGAAATATGAACAAATTGTAAACTTTACAGAAAAAACGATTGTTTTGCTTTGAAAAAATTAAAATCCGAAGCTGTTTTTATTTTTGGTCAAGGAAAGCCTTGAAGCCTTTGAATGCCATATATACGTCGAGCTTTGCAACAAGCTCAAAGGGAGCGTGCATTGAAAGAACGGGAACGCCAACGTCAACAACCTCAACGCCGAGGTTTGCAACGTATTTTGCAACCGTTCCGCCGCCGCCTTCATCAACCTTGCCGAGCTCGCCCGTCTGCCAGGCAACGTCGGCGGAATCGAAGATGTTGCGGATTTTTGCCATAAATTCGGCGTGGGCATCGTTTGTGCTGCCCTTGCCTCTTGAGCCCGTATATTTCGTAACAACAATGCCTTTATTGAGAAAAGCGGCATTGAGCTTATCGTGAACGGAGGGATAAATCGGGTCGAAGCCTGCGTTGACGTCTGCGGAGAGGCATTCCGATGCACGGAGAACGTCTCTGCCTTCAAGTCCCTGAAGCTTTGCAATATCTGCGATGAACTGCTCAAGATATGCGGAGTTGAGACCCGTGTTGCCGTCAGAGCCCGTTTCTTCCTTGTCGGTGATGACTGAAACGGTTGTGTACGTGGGGTTTTCAACGGCAAAAGCAGCCATAATCGAAGGATAAGCGCAAACTCTGTCGTCGTGACCGTAAGAGCCTATCATACTGCGGTCAAGACCGATATCGCAGGATTTGAATGCAGGCACAACCTCAAGCTCTGCGGAAAGAAAATCTGCTTCAACAATGCCGTATTTTTCATTGAGTAGACGAAGCACGTTGAGCTTCACAAGCTCACTGCCTTTGTCCTTGCCGAAGGGACGGCTGCCGATAAGCACGTTGAGATTTTCACCGAGAATAGCATCCTCAAGAGGCTTTGAAGCCTGCTTTTTGTCGAGATGGGGGAGAAGGTCGGTTACAACGAATCTGGGGTCGCCGTCATCCTCACCGAGGCAGACTTCAACTGTTTCGCCGTTTTTCTTGCAGATAACGCCGTGAAGCGCAAGGGGAATTGCGGTCCACTGATATTTCTTGATTCCGCCGTAATAATGTGTTTTGAGCAAAGCAAGCTCTGAATCCTCATAAAGCGGATTGGGCTTGAGGTCAAGTCGGGGAGAATCAACGTGGGATGCAACGATTTTTGCGCCCTTTGCAAGGCTTTCGGTGCCGAAAACGCAGAGGATAAGAGCCTTTTTGCGGTTTTCATAATATACCTTATCGCCTGCTTTATAAGAAGCTGTGGGGTCGAAGGGCACGAAGCCTTTTTCCTCGGCAAGAGCCTTTGTGAAGGCAACCGCCTCACGCTCGGTTTTGCATCTGTCAAGAAATTCCGCATAGCCGATGCAGAAATTATCGGCAAGTCTTATTTCCTCGTCGGAGCAGGTATATGAGGCGTGCTCGGGAGAATAGAAAAGCTCTTCCTTCAATGCCTCTGCAGGAGTTTTGTCACACATTTAAACCATCCTTTCGGGTTTTAATATAGTTATATGCAATTAAATCATAATTTTCCGATTATTTTCTGTAATTCTTCGGATAAATCCTCACCGTTGTTGCGGATTACGATATCCGCATTTTCGGTGTAATATTTTTCATCCTTCTGCGCATACATACGTATGATTGCATCCTCACGGCTGATTGAATCGCGTTTCATAATTCTTTCAAGCCTTGTTTCCACATCGGCAACAACCGTCACCGTAAACGAGCAGATTGACGTCAGGTCACTCTCAAAAAGGAGTGCTGCATCGATAAGAGCCGCTTTTGCGCCCGAATTTTCAGCCTTATGTATTTCCTCAACTGCAAGACGCGTCACCTCGGGGTGTACGGTTGCGTTGAGCTTTTTTTGTTTTACGGGGTCGGAGAATGCTCTGCGTGCGAGCTCACGGCGGTCAAGTGCACCGTCAACAATGATGTCGCCGCCGAAGTATTCGGCAAGGGCAGATATGACCTCGGGATTTTCAACCGCTTTTCTTGCGAGATAATCGGCATCGATGCAGTATACACCGTTTTCTGCAAGAAGTCCCGAAACCGTTGATTTGCCTGCACCCGTCTGACCCGTAAGGCCGATAACAGGAATTGAAATATCAAGGTCGATGATTCTGAATGCGGCGGAGCGGATGAGTCTGTTATAGACCGCAAGACCTACGCCGTCGATTATCGGGCAGCGGACAAATGCGGTTTCACAGCCGCTTTCGTCAACCTTGCGCAGTGCCTCAAAAAGACCGTGTGCCTGCGAAGCACCGTCGTTTTCGGAGCCGTATTCAATGGAATTTTCAAAATACTGCCCCTCGCCGTCAAAGCAGACCGCACAGGCGGAGACCTTCTGAGCAAGGAGAAATTTTTTATATTTTTCAAAGCTGCCTTTAACAACGGTAACCCGTGCCTTCGGAGCATAATGCTTATATTTCATACCGGGGGATTCTGCTTTTTCGCCCTCTTTGAGCTGCTCAAGCACTGCAGGAGAAACCGAAATTCTTCCGAGCACCGCTTCAAGCTGCTCAACGGTGATTCCGCCGGGACGAAGCAGGGTGGGAGGCTCGGTTGCAAGTGTCACAACCGTTGATTCAACGCCTACGGAGCAGATTCCGCCGTCGATAACGGCATCAATTCTGCCGTCAAGGTCAGTGATAACGTGGTCTGCACTTGTGGGGCTCGGTCTGCCCGAAGCGTGTGCACTCGGTGCGGCAAGCGGCACTCCCGAAAGGCGGATGATTTCCCTTGCATCGGGGTGGGAGGGCATACGGATTGCAACCGTATCAAGACCTGCGCTGACTTCGTCGGGAATCGCGTCGGATTTTTTCATAATAACAGTCAACGGACCCGGCCAGTATTTATCGGCAAGGTCGTAAAGCCTCGGGTCAACCTGCTCAACGAGAGGGGTAATCTCCTCAAGCGAAGCAACGTGGACAATCAGAGGATTGTCATTCGGTCTGCCCTTTGCAACAAAAATTTTGCTCACCGCTTCTCCGTTGAGTGCGTTTGCCGCCAGACCGTAGACCGTTTCGGTGGGTATGGCAACAAGACCGCCGTTTCGCAGGATGTCTGCGGCGGTATTTATATCATCAGGATTATTTGTGTTAAGTCTGAGTGTATTCATAATTTATTCTTCGCTTTTTAATTTTTCTGCCGTATCAGCGGTGATAAGTGCGTCAATAATCTCATCAAGGTCGCCGTTGAGGATAGCCTCGATTTTGTAAAGGGTGAGATTGATTCTGTGGTCGCTGACTCTGCCCTGCGGATAGTTATATGTCCTTATTCTTTCGCTTCTGTCGCCCGTGCCGACCTGCGCTTTGCGCTCGCCTGCAATGGCTTCGTGCTGTTTTTCTCTTTCAGCCTCAAGAATCTTTGAGCGCAGAATCTTCATCGCTCTGTCCTTGTTTTTATGCTGGCTTCTTTCGTCCTGGCATTCTACAACGGTACCCGTCGGGATATGTGTGATTCGGATTGCGCTTTCGGTCTTGTTTACGTGCTGACCGCCTGCACCGCCCGAGCGGTAGGTATCAATCTGCAAATCGGCAGGATTGATTTCAACGTCAACCTCCTCCGCTTCGGGAAGGACGGCAACGGTGACGGTTGAGGTGTGGATTCTGCCCTGACTTTCGGTTTCGGGCACTCTCTGCACACGGTGCACGCCGCTTTCAAACTTGAGTCGGGAGTATGCACCCTCGCCCTCAATCATAAAGCTGATTTCCTTGTAGCCTCCGAGCTCGGTTGCGTTTGCGTTCAGAATCTCGGCCTTCCAGCCCTTTGATTCGCCGTACATTGAGTACATTCTGTAGAGTACGCCTGCAAAAAGCGAAGCCTCTTCGCCGCCTGCACCGCCTCGGATTTCCACAATAACGTTTTTATCGTCGTTGGGGTCACGGGGCAGAAGCAGAATCTTCAGCTCCTCGCCGTAAACGGCAACCTTTTCCCTGGATTCTTCAAATTCTTCCTGACAGAGCTCACGGAATTCGGGGTCAAGACCGCCTGCATCGAGCATGGCTTTTGCCTCGGTCATTGCTTCCTCCGCGGCTTTGAGCTGACGGTATTTTTCAACAATCGGGGTTAAAACCTTGAGCTCCTGCATAAGCTTTTTATATTGGGCAAGGTCTGCCACAACGTCGCTTTCGCAGAGCTTTTTATTTATATATTCAAATCGTTCTTCAACCTTTTTGAGTTTATCGAGCATAGATTATTCCTCTTCCTCACGGATGATTTTTTTGATATTTTTTTCAACCTTGACTCTTTCGAGCATAACCTCTCTGCCGCATTTTGAGCAGCGGATTCTGAAATCCGCGCCTATTCGCAGCACGTCAAAAATATTGCCTCCGCAGGGGTGGCTTTTTTTCATCTGAAGCTTATCGCCGACTCTGACATCCATAATATCACTCCGATTAAAAGAGATTATTCCGATAAATTATACCATATATAAAAGCAAATGTATAGAGAAGTAAAAAATTTGATATATGCGGCAGTGTCCGTGCATATAGTTTATTAAAAAATGCCGATTTGCGGTAACACCGCATCGGACGGAACGGTGGTCACAAGAAATGAAAAATTATAAACCTGAGGGTCGGATTATTTCGACCGAAGAAAACAAGAAATATCTTTCGGGAGCCTGTGCGCTTCGTGATGCCTTTCACAGCAGGGTCATCCTTGAAGCAAGGGTTATGCGCTGCGATGCGGAGCATAATCTGCACGTTGACCTCGGATGTATGATGGGAATTATTCCGAGAAACGAAGGAGCAATCGGCATTGAGGACGGCTCCGTGAGGGATATCGCTCTGATTTCAAGGGTCAACAAGCCCGTTGCTTTTGTCATTACGGGCTTTGAATCCGATAAAAACGGCGAAACCTATGCTCTGCTGAGCAGACGTAGGGTGCAGGAGGACTGTGTGAGAGAATATATTTCGCAGCTTTCAGCAGGCGACGTTATTCCCGCAACCGTCTCCCATATGGAGGGCTTCGGAGTATTCTGCGATATCGGCTGCGGAATCAGCGCACTTATGCCGATTGACAGCATTTCCGTTTCAAGAATTCCTCATCCGAGTGCGAGATTTGCGGCGGGAAACCGTATTTTCGCCGCCGTTAAAAGCATTGATGAATCGGGAAGAATTACTTTGAGCCACAAGGAGCTTCTCGGCACCTGGGAGCAGAATGCAGAGAATCTGACCGTGGGTGAAACCGTTCCCGGAATTGTGCGTTCGGTTGAAAAATACGGAATTTTCGTCGAGCTTGCGCCGAATCTTGCAGGTCTTGCAGAGTTTTCCGACGGCGTTGAGGCAGGAAGCCACGCAAGCGTTTATATCAAGAGCATCATTCCCTCAAAAATGAAGGTAAAGCTGATAATCGTTGATTCATTCGATGCTGATTATCCGTCACAGCCGATGAAATATTTTATCGACAGCGGACATATCGACCGTTGGGTGTATTCTCCCGAGGAGAGCGATAAGCAGATTGAAACGGTGTTTTAATCAAGCTGGGCAATGATTCTGCCGCCGCCGATAACGAGGTCGCCGTCATAGATAACCGCACTTTGTCCCGGAGTTATTGACCGTTGGGGCTCGTCAAAAATTACCGATATCCTTCCGCCGTCAAGCGGAGTTACGGTGGCAGGCTGTTCTTTTGCCCTGAAACGGATTTTTACGTTTGCCCTTAAAGGCTCGGTCAGGGTATCAAACGGAATGAAATTGAGTTTGTCCGCTATCAGACCCCGGCAGTACTGCGTGCCGTTTTCACCGATGATAACGGTGTTGTCCGAAGCGTTGATGCTGTTGACGAACATCGGCTTTCCGAATGCGCCCAGACCCTTGCGCTGACCGACGGTATAGTTGATTATACCGTTATGAATGCCGAGAATATTGCCTTTTTTGTCGGTGAAATTGCCTTTCGGAGAGGAAATTCCTCTCGATGAAAGAAAAGCAATATAATCGTCATCGGGCACGAAGCAGATTTCCTGGCTGTCACCCTTTTCGGCAACGGGAAGCTCCGCTTTTCTTGCAATTTCACGGATTTCGTCCTTTGAAAGTCCCTCAAGAGGAAAAACCGTTGAGCCGAGCTGCTTCTGATTGAGCCTGAAAAGAAAATAGCTCTGGTCTTTGGGACTTTGCGAGCGTCTGAGAAGGTATCTTCCGCCGTTTTCTTCGATTCTGGCATAATGCCCCGTTGCGATGCAGTCGCATCCGATTGAAAGTGCATAATCGAGCATAACTCCGAATTTGATTTCGGCGTTGCATTCAATGCAGGGGTTGGGAGTCCTGCCTGCAAGATATTCGCCGATAAAAGGCGAGATGACCTTTTGCTCAAATATTTCTCTGCGGTCAAGGATTTTCAGCTCTATTCCGAGCTTGTCTGCGATTCTCTGAGCATCCGCAATGTCGGAATCCGCCGCCGATTCGGGCTTGAGACGCAGGATGATGCCTGTCACGTCGAAGCCCTGCTGCTGAAGAAGATATGCCGCCGCCGCGCTGTCAACGCCGCCGCTTAATCCGATTGCCGTTTTTTTCAAAAAATCACATCCTTTCCGAAATTCATCTGACTGAATAATTATTATATCACATTTTACTGCGCTTTCCAATAGTAACAGAATATATTTTATATTAAACTATAATTTCAAATAAGTAAAATAAGACGGAAAAAAGCATATTTATGCAATTTCAAGGCAAAAAAATCAAAAAAGACTTGAAGATTTTTTCGGTTTGATATATAATTAGTGTATATTGAGGTAATGTGCACTCAAAAGCACAAAAAACGGAAACCGACTTATTTCGGTGTAGGAATTTGTCTAAATTTTTGAAAGAGGTTAATTGAGTATGGGCGGAGATCTGCATTGTCACACAAAACTTTCTGACAGCTCAATGGGCATTGATGACCTTATTGTACTTGCGCAGAAAAGAGGAATTGAAGTAATCGCTATAACGGACCGTGACTGCCAGGCAGGTACGGTCAGAGGCAAGATTATCGGTGAACGCAGAGGGATTACGGTTATCCCCGGCGTTGAGATTTCCTGCTACGATTCAAAAAGGGAGAAATATGCCGAAATTCTTTGCTATCTGAGTGACAGCCCCGACAGACTTGAGGGTCTGTGCCACAGAAATATTGTTGCGCGCAAAAAGGCGAGCCAGCTTATGACTCTCAAAATCGCACGCAAATATCCCATCACACCCGAGCTTGTCCTCAAGTGTGCAACGGGTTCAACGGCGGTTTTCGAGCAGCATATCATGCACGCTCTTATGGAATGCGGTCTGACCGACAAAATCTACGGCGACCTTTACTATGAGCTTTTCTCACCCGAAAGCCCTGAAAACGTTCTCGTTAAAGCGAATTATCCCGAGCCTGCAGAGGTTATCGAGGCGATTCACGAGGCAGGCGGAATTGCGGTTTACTCACATCCGTCAACCGAAAAGGACGTTGAGGCAATCAGAGAGCTTGCTGAAAAAGGACTTGACGGCATCGAGGTATGGCATCCGTCGATTGACGATGCGCAGAAGGACATTCTTGCCGAGGTTGCCCGTGAATTCAATCTTCTTTCAGTAGGCGGCACGGAATTTATGGGTATGTATTCCAAAAAATCCGTTTCTCTCGGCGAATATACCGCACCCGATGCGGCTGTCAAAGCGCTGACTACATACAAGGCAAAGATGAAAAAGAAAAAAGCTGCCGAAGCAGAAAAATAATACATAAAATAAGGGGGAAGGGCAATGAGAAGAAACGATGACGATATCAAGATTTTCCATCCCCGCAAAACGGGAGGCGCAGGCGGCGAACTGATGCACCTTGCCGCCCTGACCGATACTTACAGACGAAACGGAAATATGGATAAGGCAACGGCGCTCGGCGAAAAGCTTGCGGGAATTGTCCCCGAGGAAGCGTTTCCCGAGGATACCGTAAGGCTTAAAAGCAACGAGCTGATGCAGCTTCGTGCGCTGATGAGCTTTTCGGCGCAGATTGCCCTGCAGAAATATATGCCTCATTCGATGCTTGCAACGCAGGCGGTCAACGCAATGTTTGCAAGGCTGAGCGAGACTTCACCCGGTATTTTCGCCAACATTTCCGACGGCTCATCGTTCACTTTCTATTATCTGAGTCTGCGCAAGCAGGAGAATATCGAGGAGGAAATCGGCAAAAACTACGCAATGCTCTGCGAAAGAGTGGGCGACGAATGGTTTTCCGACCTCGGCAGAAAGGTTTATATTGAGACGGATATGTACGTCTGTAACCTGATTGAAAGATACGCATTTGAAGAATGATGAGGCTTGTTTCAGCAAGCGAAGAAAAAAAGAAACTCAATAAAACGTTTAAGCGACCTGCATCGGAAGAAATTCCTTTGCAAGTCGCTTTTTGCTTTATTTATCTGCCGTATTCATCAATGCGTTTCCAGTTGATTTCTACAACCTCTGCATCGCCGTTTGCCTCGTCGCGCAAACGCTCAAATTCTTCTTTGGTGATTTTTTCTTGAATATAATTATCGTTATTATCGGGATATATTATTTCATAGTATCTGTTTCCGTAACCGTCTCCCTTATAGTAAATTGCATATTTTAACTTAAGACTACCGTTTTTAAATTCTAAGTATGAATGACTGGGACAATCTTCGATACCTATACTGGTTCTTATTAAACCATTGGATAGAATTACCCGATCCCAAAGAACTTCATCGTTCCACCAAGGATGAGTTTCTTGCTTTACTAATTCTCCGTTTTCAAGTGTATATACACTTGAAATGACAATCTTCTTTGGAGCGAAATAATCTTCAATGTCGTTTGTGATAGCCTTCCAATCTCCCAGTATTAACTCATCAACACCGTTTCCGTCAATATCATAAATGAAATAAAAACAATCCAATGAGTGCTTATCGAATTCTGCAAAGTATTCGGCACCTTCAATTTTTTGAGCCTCATATATATCCTCATACCGTTTTTTTATGAATATTGAGTACGGATCATCAGGATTTGTTGGGATTTCAACGGTTGGAATTTCTTCTGTGGATTTGTCAGAAGATTCTGTTGTGTTTTGCAGAGTGACGTTTGTTAATGAAGTATTTTGAGTTGAAGTTGTGGTATCTGTGTTTTGATTGCCGTTGCACGAACATAAAAAGATAAAAACAAAACACAGCATAGCAGAAATAAACTTTTTCATATTAATTCTCCTGTCTTGTTATCGGATTTGTGTTGTGTATACCGCAATTATATGCTTTTCCTGCTCAAACAACCCCCGATTGTTTACAGATTAATCATCAAACCGTCATATGCGGTTTCGATATCCTCTTTTTTCATCTGCCTTGCAAGGGTATCGTGCGAATCGTGCAGCGACTCCGCCATATGGCTGATAACGAATCTGCCGATATGCTTTTCAAGAGCCTCTTTCTGCTCGATAATCATTTTCAGATTGTTATGCTCGAAAATGCGGTAATCGCCCTTTTTGTAGCCGATTGTTGCATCAAAAACCGCAAGGTCAACGTGCTTTTCCTTGATTGCCGCAACCTCGGAATAAAGCAGCCACGCACCGTCGAGACCGTAGAAGATGCGTTTTTCTCCGTCGTCGATCAGAAAATGGACCGTCGGATTGCAGGTCGGGTGGTTTGCCTCAGTTGCCCTGACGGTGTATCTGCCGATTTTCTTTGTTTCGCCTGCCGCAAACTCAACGAATTTTGCACCCGAAGCGGTCAGCAGACGGAGCGTTTCCTCGCTGAAATGGTCGCTGTGTCTGTGGGTGACAATAACGTATCTGATTTTTCTTATATCAACTTTATATTCTTTCAGTGCATCGGGCACACAGGGACCGGGGTCTATGAGCAGCTCGCCGTCTATCAGCACCGAGGAATAGCGGCGGTGGTCTCCGATTCTGGGTTTCTCCATCGGCCAGTCGGATGCGCCCGTCCCGAGAAAAAGTATTTTCATCTGAATTCTCCTTAAGGATTTCTGCCGACATTATACACCATATTTACCCTATATGCAACAAAAAGCTAAGGACACCGGTCTCCCGATGCCCTTAGCTTTTATAGAAGGATGTATGATTGTGCCAAAACCGTCCGCGGGACTGCGGAATTGCCGCAAACGGATTCGGCGGAAGAGAGCTGATTAATCCTCGTTAGCTTCCTTTGCAGCCTTGATGACCTCATCGGAGACAGCCTCGCCGTGCTTGACAACGAGGATGCAGAGAAGGCTGAGAGCAAACATAATCGGGCTATAAACAAACAGTGACATATATGTGCCCGAAAGCATACGGACGATACCGTAAACGATGGGGGAAGCAATCTGAGCCGAGAAAGTGGCGGTGTAGTAGTAGCCCGTGAAGGTACCGACCTTATCGTTGCCGCCGATTTCGAGAACGAGGGGAAGAGTATTAACGGTGATAAGCATATTTGCGAAGCCGCCGAATACAAGAGCAACCCAGATAAGAGCCATATTTCTTGTAACAACGTAGATTCCGAAAACTGCCATAAACAGCGCAAGACCGATGAGAATGGTCTTCTTTCTGCCGAGCTTCTTGCCCATATAGCCAGCAGGGATAGCGGCAACTGCGGAGCAAACTGCGAAGAGAGTTGTCATAATGGTTGCTTCTGCGGTTGTCTTGTTGAGAACCTCTGCTGCGAAAAGTGCAAAGAAGGTTGTGATTGCGTTTGTGCCGCAGAAAAGGAAGAAGAGACCTGCAAGCATAAAGATAAGGCTTGTTCTTTCGCCCTTTGAGAGCTTCTGAGCTTTTCTTGCAGCCTTTTCAGCTTTCCTGGCTTCTTTTTCGGCAGCAGCCTTTGCGGCGGTATCCATTGCCTGATTCTGAGCGGCAATTGCTTCGAGCTTGCTGGAAGGCTCCTTAACGAAGAAGAGAAGAACAAGCATACCGATAACCATAACGATTGCGCCGGTAAGGAAAACGTAGGGGAAGGTGAGATTTTCGTTGGCGTTTGAAATCTCAACCTTGGTGATTGCCGAATAGATAGCGCCGACGATTGTGCCTGCAAACATACCGATTGCCGAGCCGATACCGCCCATAAGGTTGATGATTGCGTTGCCTTCACTGCGGAGTGAGGGAGGTGTGAGGGCAGGCATAAGCGCAACTACGGGTGCTCTCCAGAGCGACATCGAGAAAACGAAGAGGATGATGAAGAGCATTGTCAGCGGAAGCGAGCCGTTAAGGGCAACCCACGGAATAACGGCAAAAAGGAAAGCCGATACGGGCGCACCGAAAACGATGAAGGGACGGCGCTTGCCGAGCTTTGAGTGGCAGTTATCCGAGAGCTTGCCGAAGGTGGGCTGGAAGATAACGCCGAAAATGTTATCGAAGGTCATTATGATACCGATGAAAAGCGGAACAAGCGTGATTCCGCCGGTTGAGGTGGTAACGTTTTCACCCTGCGATTCAGCAAATTTTGCAAGAACGGGGAACATTTCGTTAAGCTTGATGCTCCACTCGGTAACGGTAGCGGAAGCGTTGAGCAGTCTTTCAAGAATTTTTGTGATGTAGGGGTCGTAAATTGCCCACGCAATTGAGGAAGCCATAAAGCCGAAGCCCGTAAGAATCGTTCTCGGGCGGTGGAGCTTACCGTTCTCTCTTGCGCAGAAGAAGGTGTTTTCCATAGTTTTTTCTCCTTAAAAGATGGTATATCTTTGCAGATTCTGCACACGGAATTCCGTATGCACAGTTATTATATCATCTTTGATATGGATTTTAAAGACAACATTTTGAACTAAAAAAAGTATATTTTTTTGTTAGTCTTGCCGAAAAAATTTTGTTTATCGGAATAAAATCCCTTGACAAACCTCATATCGGGGTTTATACTCTAAAACAGAAAAATATGAAAGGAGGCGGACTCAATGACAAACAGAATGAATATCTCAAAGCTCATTTTCTCGGGTAAAGTGTTGTGTCCGTACTCTGTCTGATTATTTTTGCGGATATAATAAGTTTCACTGCGCTTTCCGAGGACGGGAGCGCAGTTTTTTGTTTAAAGAGGTGAAAAAATGGCAAGGAAAGAGAAAAAAAGCAAATCCCCTCACGCTCCGAAAAACAAGCACAGGTTTTCCGATGGCTTGCTCAGAGAGCTTGAAAAAGCAGGTCTTTTCACGGAGAATCTGATTTTCTGCTGCTCGGGCGATATGGATAACGATGCGTGTTACCGCAGTGCGTGGCTCAGCTTCGACGAAAAAGGTCTGTATATCGCATACGGCACAGAGGAGCTGACAAAAATCAAGGGAAAGAAGCACGTTGAGCCGAAATTCACGGTTGAAGAAATCGTCTCAATACCGATTGACGATATTGATTCGCTGGAAACCGAAAGATATGTTTCAACGGGCAGACTCGTTGCTGTCAAGGACGGCGGGCAGATGAGCCTCGTGCGTTTTTCCGTTGGAAAAATCGGTCAGTTTGATAATCTGACCAAAGCGTTCAATTCATTCAAAGAAAAGGGAGAGGCGGAAATCCCGACCTCTGCCGAGCCTGAAGAAAAGAAGTGCAAAAAATGCGGCAAGCCCTGCCCCGATGGAAAGGATTTCTGCAAAAAATGCGGCAGGAATTCAGCCGTTGCGGTGCGTCTTTTCAAGTTTTTCGGCGGATACGTGCCGCAAATCGTGGCAATCATCGCCATTATGCTGCTCGGCTCGGCGGTTTCGGTGTTCATTCCGCAGGTCAGCACCCGTGCACTGTTTGACGACGTGCTTGCAAATCCCGACGGACTGCCTGTAGCAGAGCTTCTGAAGGCTCTGGGAGTGCTGGTGCTTTCAATTTTCGTAATCAAGCTCATGAATACCGTGTTTACCGTCATCCAGCAATATCTGACGGGCGGAATTATGCCGAAGGTAATCTACGATATCAAGGTCAGGATTTTCAATGCGATGCAGCGTCTCTCCGTCGGCTTTTATTCGTCAAAGCAGACGGGCTCGCTGATGGAAAGAGTTGTGCGCGATTCAAACAATATCTATTGGTTTTTCGTTGACGGCGTTCCGAGCATAATCATTGATACGGCAACGATTATCGGTGTTCTCACGCTGATGTTCATTATGAGCTGGAAGCTGTCGCTGATAGTTATTCTGGCAATGCCCGTCATCGTGGTAATGCTTGTTCTCGGCGATAAATTCTTCAGACGGCTTCACCACAGAAACTGGCTTTTCGGCGCAAGAGTTTCTTCGATGGTCAGTGATAATATCAACGGTCAGCGTGTCATCAAGGCGTTTGCCAAAGAGGATGATGAATACGGCCGATTCAGCGATGCAAGCGGAGACCTTATGGATTCCGAAATAAAGCTCACCGTTTCCGAGGCAACGCTTTATCCGATTCTTGAGGTGATTATCGTTCTTCTTTCAACGGTTGTCCTCGGTGTCGGCAGTGTTCTTGTCGCAAAGGGCGAAATGACCGTCGGCACTCTGCTTACCTATATAGTTTATCTCGAAATGCTCCGCGGACCCTTCGATTTTCTTTCCTGGGTTTCAAACTGGTGGTCAAGATGTGCGGATTCGGCGCAGAGAGTTTTTGAAATCTGTGACGCAGAGCCCGATATCGTTGAAAAAGAGGATGCCGTCAGTTTTGAAAACCTGAGCGGCGATATCGAAATCAACGAGCTTGAGTTTGAATATGAAGCCGCAAGACCCGTTATCAGAAAGCTCAGCCTTAAGGTCAAGGCAGGGGATATGCTCGGCATCGTCGGCAAAACGGGCGCAGGCAAAACAACAATCGCAAACCTTATTGCAAGGCTTTACGATGCAAAAGAGGGCTGCGTTAAAATTGACGGTATTGATGTGCGTGATTTGAAGCTCACCGAGCTTCGCCGCAACATCGGCCTTGTTTCGCAGGATATCTACCTTTTCATCGGCTCAATAGCCGATAACATCAGGTATGCAAAGCCTGATGCCACAATGGATGAGGTCATAGCGGCGGCAAAAGCGGCATCCGCACACGATTTTATAATGAAACTGCCCGATGCCTACGAAACAAGAGTAGGTGCAGGCGGCCAGAAGCTTTCGGGCGGTGAAAGGCAGAGAATTTCAATCGCAAGAACGATTATTCAGAACCCCAAAATTCTTATTCTCGATGAAGCAACCGCTGCAATGGATACCGAAACGGAGCGTAATATTCAGCATTCGCTCACAAAACTCAAATCGGGCAGAACAACAATTGCAATTGCCCACCGTCTTTCGACTCTTCGCGATGCGGACTATCTTGCCGTTATCAATGAAGGTAAAATCGTTGAATACGGAACCTTCGGCGACCTTATAAAA